>NZ_JBEZBE010000113.1:0-1004 GCF_040646935.1 Streptomyces sp. NPDC044984 | reverse complement strand
ACCAGGGTGGCGGGGAGCCTGAGGCCGGTGAGGTGGTTGAGCTGGTTGCGCAGTTCGGTCGCGGCGAGCGAGTCGAAGCCCAGTTCCTGGAAGGCACGGTCGGGTCCGATCGCCTCGGCCGAACCGTGTCCCAGCACCGCCGCCACCTGCGAGCGCACCAGTCGCAGGACGGTGCGGTGCCGCTCACCGGAGGTCAGCCCGGCCAGCCGGTCGGCGAGACCGCCGGCCGGGGTGACGGTGTTCGCGGCGAGGGCCGCCTGCCGACGGGTCGCCGGGGTGAGGGCGCGGAGGAGGGCGGGGACCTCGTCGGTGCGGGTGCGCAGGGCGGCGGTGTCGACCCGCAGCGGAACGACCGTGGCCTCACCACGGTCCAGTCCGGCCGCGAACAGCTCCAGCCCGGCGTCGCGGGAGAGCACCGGCAGACCCTGCGACGCCATCCGCCGACGATCCACCTCACCCAGGTACTGGCCGAGCCCCGCGCCCACGTCCCAGAACCCGTACGCCATCGACGTCGCCGGCAGACCCTCCGCCCGCCGACGCGCCGCCAACGCGTCCAGGAACACATTCGCCGCCGCGTAATTGCCCTGACCGGCCGTCAGCACCAGACCACCGGCCGACGAGAACAACACGAACGCGGCCAGATCCAGCCCACGAGTGGCCTCGTGCAGCCACCACGCCGCATCCGCCTTCGGAGCCAGCACACCGTCCACCCGCTCCGGCGACAACGCACCCACCAACCCGTTGTCACCCACACCGGCGGCATGAACGACCGCCAGCAGACCACGCTCCGAGGCCAGGGAGCCGACGAGCCGGGTGACGGTGTCCCGGTCGGACACGTCACAGGCGAGAACCTCGACCCGCGCGCCGAGCGCGGTGAGTTCGTCGGCGAGTTCGGTGGCGCCGGGAGCGTCGGGGCCGCGCCGGGACGTCAGGACCAGGTCCCGCACCCCACGCTCGGCCACCAGGTAACGGGCGACCACCGCACCCAGACCACCGGTACCGCC
>NZ_JBEZBE010000112.1:0-1091 GCF_040646935.1 Streptomyces sp. NPDC044984 | reverse complement strand
ATGCAGGCCTACGCCGAGGGCTGGGAGCTCCTGGAGAAGGTCGACTCGGTGACCGACGTCCGCGAGGTGTTCCGCTCCTGGCAGGAGGGCACCGTCATCCGTTCCTGGCTGCTCGACCTCGCGGTGAACGCCCTGGACGAGGACGAGCACCTGGACGGGCTCCGGGGTTTCGCACAGGACTCCGGTGAGGGACGCTGGACGGTGGAGGCCGCCATCGACGACGCGGTCCCGCTGCCGGCGATCACCGCCTCGCTGTTCGCGCGGTTCGCCTCGCGTCAGGAGGAGTCGCCGCAGATGAAGATGATCGCGGCGCTGCGGAACCAGTTCGGCGGCCACGCCGTCGAACAGGCCGGGTGAGTGACGGTGGGAGAGCTGCTGCTGATCCGGCACGGTGAGACCGAGTGGACGCGCTCGCGCAGGCACACCAGCTTCACCGACGTCCCCCTCACCGCGGCGGGAGAGGCGCAGGCGCGTGCGCTGGAGCCGCTGCTGGCCGGTCACCGGATCGGCGAGGCGCTGGTGAGTCCGGCACGGCGTGCCGTGCGCACCGCGTTGCTGGCGGGCCTGACACGGCTGACGGAAGACACCGACCTGCGCGAGTGGGACTACGGCGGCTACGAGGGCGTCACCACCGTGGACATCCACCGCAGTCGTCCCGGCTGGAACCTGTGGACCGACGGTGTGCCGCGGTCCTCGGACGGCCGTCAAGGGGAAGGCCCCGACGCGGTCGCCGCGCGTGCCGACCGGGTGCTCGCTCGGGTGGAGCCGTGGCTGGCCGCCCCGGACGCGAAGGACGTGGTCCTCGTCGCCCACGCCCACTTCCTGCGAGTCCTCACCGCCCGGTACCTCGGTCTCCCGGCCTCCGCGGGCGGCCTGTTCGTCCTGGGGACCGGATCGCTGTCCAGACTCGGCAGGGAACACGGAAGAGCCGCGCTCATGGCGTGGAACACCACGGGCACGGCCGTACCCCAGGCCGTGGGCTGACCGGCGAGGGTGAGACGGTCCGGAGGGGCGGCCGCGAGCCCACGGCTCGCCTGGTGACGGACGACGATCCGCTGCACGCCACGTACGTCACGCTGCTCGACCTGTTC
>NZ_JBEZBE010000111.1:0-1182 GCF_040646935.1 Streptomyces sp. NPDC044984 | reverse complement strand
CCCGGCTGGCGGCGGCGTTGACGCCGGAGGTGGACGCGGTGCTGGCCCGGCACCCGCTGCGGGAGCTGGTCACCAGCAGCGACCCGCTGCCGCTGCTGGTGGAACGCGAACGGGCCCTGTACGGCTCCTGGTACGAGTTCTTCCCCCGCTCCGAGGGCACCCCCGCCCGGCCGCACGGCACCTTCGACACCGCCGCCCGCCGCCTCCCGGCGATCGCCGCGATGGGCTTCGACGTCGTCTACCTCCCCCCGATCCACCCGATCGGCACCACCTTCCGCAAGGGCCCCAACAACACGCTGAACGCCGGCCCCGACGACGTCGGCGTGCCCTGGGCGATCGGCTCCCCCGAGGGCGGCCACGACGCCGTCCACCCGGACCTGGGCACCCTGGAGGACTTCACCCGCTTCGTCGCCCGCGCCGGCGAACTGGGCCTGGAGATCGCCCTGGACTTCGCGCTGCAGTGCTCCCCCGACCACCCCTGGGTGCACAAGCACCCCGAGTGGTTCCACCACCGCCCCGACGGCTCCATCGCCTACGCGGAGAACCCGCCGAAGAAGTACCAGGACATCTACCCCATCGCCTTCGACGCCGACCTCGAGGGCCTGGTCGCCGAAACCTGCCGGGTGCTGCGGCACTGGATGAACACCGGGGTGCGGATCTTCCGCGTCGACAACCCGCACACCAAACCGGTCGTCTTCTGGGAACGGGTGATCGGCGAGATCAACCGCACCGACCCGGACGTGATCTTCCTGGCCGAGGCGTTCACCCGCCCCGCGATGATGCACACCCTGGCCCAGATCGGCTTCCAGCAGTCCTACACCTACTTCACCTGGCGCACCAGCAAGCAGGAACTGACCGAGTACCTCACCGAGCTCTCGGGGGAGGCCGCCTGCTACATGCGGCCCAACTTCTTCGCCAACACCCCCGACATCCTGCACGCCTACCTCCAGCACGGCGGACGGCCCGCCTTCGAGGTCCGCGCCGTCCTGGCCGCCACCCTCTCCCCCACCTGGGGCATCTACAGCGGCTACGAACTGTGCGAGAACACCCCCCTGCGCGAGGGCGGCGAGGAGTACCTCGACAGCGAGAAGTACCAGCTCAGGCACCGCGACTGGGAGACCGCCGCACGCGAGGGCCGCACCATCGCCCCCCTCATCACCAAGCTCAACACCATCCGCCGCG
>NZ_JBEZBE010000110.1:0-1333 GCF_040646935.1 Streptomyces sp. NPDC044984 | reverse complement strand
CCGGTGCTGCAGACCGTCGCCTGGACCTACGTCTGGATCTTCCGGTCCATCCCGATGATCGTCCAACTCGTGTTCTGGTTCAACCTGAGCGCGCTCTACGAGAGGCTGGGCATCGGCATCCCCTTCGGTCCGGTGTTCTGGTCCGTCGACAGCAACAGCGTCATCGGCACCATCGGCGCCGCCGTCATCGGACTGACGCTGCACCAGGCCGCCTACGCCGCCGAGATCGTGCGCGGTGGCGTCATATCCGTCGACCACGGACAGTCGGAGGCGGCCGCCGCCCTGGGCATCCCCCGGCTGCGGCAGATCCGCCGGATCGTGCTGCCCCAGGCCATGCGCGCCATCCTGCCCACGGCCGGCAACGAGATCATCGGCCTGCTCAAGGGCACCTCGGTGGTCTACGTGATGGCCATCGGCGAGCTGTTCTACCAGGTGCAGGTGATCTACGGCCGCAACGGCCGGGTGATCCCGCTGCTGCTGGTCGCCACCGCCTGGTACGTCGTACTGACCTCGCTGCTGTCGGCCGCCCAGTACTACGTGGAACGGCACTTCGCCCGGGGAACCGACCGCACCCCGCCGCCCACGCCACTCCAGCGCGCCCGGCGCTTCGTCCGCCGCCTGCGCGCGGCGGCAGCACAGCCCGACCAGCCCGTCATACCCCTGAAGCCCTCGGGAGACAGCCGATGAGCGAGGTGATGGTGGACGTCCACGACGTCCACAAGAGCTTCGGACCGCTGGAGGTGCTGCGCGGCGTCGACCTGAAGGTCCGCGCCGGCGAGGTCACCGTGATCCTCGGCCCGTCCGGCTCGGGGAAGTCCACGCTGCTGCGCACCATCAACCACCTGGAGAAGGTCGACCGCGGCTGGATCAGCATCGACGGCGAACTCATCGGCTACCGCCGCTCCGGGAGCAAGCTGTACGAGCTGAAGGAGAAAGAGGTTCTGAAGCAGCGCACCCACATCGGGTTCGTCTTCCAGAACTTCAACCTCTTCCCGCACCTGACCGTGCTGGACAACCTGATCGAGGCCCCCGTCTCCGCACTGCGCCGCCCGCGCAAGACAGCGGAGGAGGCCGCCCGCCGGCTCCTCGACCGGGTCGGCCTCGCCGACAAGGCCGACGCCTACCCCCGGCAGCTCTCCGGCGGCCAGCAGCAGCGCGTGGCCATCGCCCGCGCACTCGCCCTCGAACCGAAGGTGCTGCTCTTCGACGAGCCCACCTCGGCGCTCGACCCGGAACTCGTCGGCGAGGTCCTCGACGTCATCAAGGACCTGGCCCGCACCGGAACCACCATGATCGTCGTCACCCACGAGATCGGCTTCGCCCGCGAGGTCGC
>NZ_JBEZBE010000109.1:0-1659 GCF_040646935.1 Streptomyces sp. NPDC044984 | reverse complement strand
GCCGGTCGGCGGGCCGGTCCTGGCCGTAGGTGGCCAGCAGGGCCTGCGCCTCGATCGGGTCGCCCAGCGTCGTGCCCGTACCGTGCGCCTCGACGGCGTCCACGTCGGCGGGCGTGAGCCCCGCGCTCGCCAGGGCCTGCCGGATCACGCGCTGCTGGGACGGGCCGTTGGGCGCGGTCAGGCCGTTGGAGGCGCCGTCCTGGTTGACGGCGGAGCCGCGCACCACGGCGAGCACCGGGTGGCCGTTGCGACGGGCGTCGGAGAGGCGTTCGACGACGAGCATGCCGACGCCCTCCGACCAGCCGGTGCCGTCGGCGGCGTCCGCGAACGCCTTGCAGCGGCCGTCGGGGGCGAGGCCGCCCTGCCGGGTGAATCCGGCGTAGCCCATGGCGGTCGACATCACGGTGACGCCGCCCGCGAGGGCGAGGCTGCACTCGCCGGAGCGCAGCGCGCGGGCCGCCCAGTGCAGGGCCACCAGGGAGGAGGAGCAGGCGGTGTCGATCGTGACCGCCGGGCCCTCCAGGCCGAAGGTGTAGGAGAGACGGCCGGAGATGACGCTGGTGGCGAGGCCGGTCGG
This sequence comes from Streptomyces sp. NPDC044984, assembly GCF_040646935.1. Classification (NCBI taxonomy): domain Bacteria; kingdom Bacillati; phylum Actinomycetota; class Actinomycetes; order Kitasatosporales; family Streptomycetaceae; genus Streptomyces; species Streptomyces sp. NPDC044984. The sequence continues at coordinate 1,082 of NZ_JBEZBE010000109.1, read as the reverse complement.
GGCGTGGCCCTCGGCGTCCTCGCTGGAGTTCATGACGAGGGTGGTGTAGTCCTGGCCGCTGGTACCGACGAACACACCGGTCTGGCTGCCGCGCACGGTCGCCGGGTCGATGCCGGCGCGTTCGAACGCCTCCCAGGTGGTCTCGAGCAGCAGGCGCTGCTGCGGGTCCATGGCGAGGGCCTCGCGCGGGGAGATCCCGAAGAAACCGGCGTCGAAGTCGGCGACGTCGTAGAGGAACCCTCCCTCGGAGGTGGCACTGCGTCCGTGGCCGCCCTGTCCGCCGCGCATGAGGGTGTCCAGGTCCCAGCCGCGGTCGGTCGGGAAGGCGGAGATGCCCTCGCGGCCCTCGACGACGAGCCGCCACAGTTCCTCGGGCGAGCTGACGCCACCGGGCATCCGGCAGGCCATGCCGACGATGACCACCGGATCGTCGGCCGTCGGGGGCAGGACGGTGCCGGTGACCGCGGGCGTGCCGGTGACCCGCTCCTCCTCGAGGAGCGCGGCCACCAGGTGCTCGGCGAGCACGGTGGGCGTCGGGTAGTCGAAGACGAGGGTCGCCGGGAGCCGCAGGCCGGTGGCGGTGGTGAGGCGGTTGCGCAGTTCGACGGCGGTGAGCGAGTCGAAGCCGAGGTCGTGGAAGTCGTGGTCGGCCTCGACGGCCTTGGGCGAGGAGTGGCCGAGCACGGCGGCGGCCTCGACCCGCACCAGGTCGAGCAGGACGCGGACGCGTTCCTCCTCCCGCGTCTCCAGGAGCCGGCGGATGAGGTCGGCGGCGACCCGGGCACCGCCGACGGCGGTGGCGGCGGCGCGCCGGGTGCCGCGCACCAGGTTGCGCAGCAGCGGCGGCACCTCGCCGGGCATCCGGGTGCGGCCGGAGGCGCCGATGGGCACGAGGTAAGGCTCGTCGGAGACCGCGGCGGCGTCCCAGAGCGCGAGGCCCTGCTCGGCGGTGAGGGGCGGCGCGGCCGAGGCTGCCATCCTCCGGGCGTCGGCGTCGGAGAGGGTGCCGGTCATGCCGCCGTCCTGGACCCAGGCGCCCCAGGCCAGGGACAGGGCGGGCAGGCCGGCGGCGGCCCGCTGCT
>NZ_JBEZBE010000108.1:0-1666 GCF_040646935.1 Streptomyces sp. NPDC044984 | reverse complement strand
AGAAGCCGTATCTCAACCGATCTTGGAACGTGTGGATCGAACGGAGTTCCTGGTCGGGTGATCTTCCGCAGGTACGCGCATGAAGGCAGGGCCTCCTGGTAGCTCGGGGGTGCGATCCCATTCCGAGCGGTTCCCGGAGGCCCTGTTGTCGTTGTTGTACGCGCCCGAGCCCGTTGACTTCAACTCGCCCGTCGTGTCGTGCGATTGCCTCGCACACGTGCACGGCAACGCGGCCGATCATCCCGATCGGGTGCGCCGGTATCCGTCGGACATGACGGACGCGGAGTGGGCGGCCGTGCGGCCGTTGTTGCCGGTGCCGGCCTGGTTTCAGGGGCGGGGCGGACGGCCCGAGGGCTACTGCCATCGGCAACTGCTGGACGCGGTCCGTTACCTGGTCGCGGGCGGGATCTCGTGGCGGGCGATGCCCGCGGACTTCCCCGGCTGGGGCCGGGTCTACGCCTTCTTCCGGCGCTGGCGCGAGCACGGGTTGATCGCCGAGTTCCATGACCGGCTGCGCGGGAAGGTCCGTGAGCGCGAGGGCCGTGAGGCCGAGCCCACGGCCGGGATCATCGACGCGCAGTCGGTGCGGGCCGCGGCGACGGTGCCGGCCGCCTCACGCGGCTATGACGGTGGGAAGAAGGTGCCGGGCCGCAAACGGCACATCGTGACCGACACCCTCGGTCTGCTCCTGGTCGTCGCGGTCACCGCGGCGAACATCGGTGACCGGGACGCCGCGGCGGGCCTGCTGACCAGGCTGCGCCGTCTGCACCGCGACATCACCCTCGTCTGGGCCGACGGCGGCTACACCGGCGGCCTCGTCGACTGGTGCCGGAACAAACTCGCCCTGACCTTGGAGATCGTCAAGCGCACCGACGACATGGCAGGGTTCGTGGTGCTGCCCAGGCGCTGGGTGGCAGAGCGCACGTTCGCGTGGCTGATGAACTCCCGCCGCTTGGCCCGGGACTACGAGACCCTGCCCGCCACCAGCGAAGCGATGATCCAGTGGTCGATGGTCACGCGGATGAGCCGGCGTCTGGCACGGCCCCAGGCCGCCGGCCAGCACTGAAGGCCCCCGACGTCTCCAGGAGGAGCCACCCGCGCTCCGCCAGGCGCCGGGCTTTCGACCGCAGCCCTTCGACCTTCGCCGGGGCCGCCCCAAGGCCCAGCTTCACAGCGATCTCCTTGGCCCGAAGCGGCCCGTGACCCATGGACCGCTGCTGTTCCAGCACGCCCAGAATCCGCTGATAGTCCGGAGCCAGCACCGTCACCGGCAGCCCTTCCCGCCAGGGCGGCACGATCGAGCCCGGCACCGGCGCGAGCGACGGCGCCGCTTCCTCCTCTGTCTCGGCCGTGGTCACGGCAGTGGACTCGGCCGCAGCAACTGCCAGGGCCTCGACCAGCTCCTCCCGCGCGATCACCCGCCGGTCCAGCTCGATCTCCGCGGCCTCCAACACCTCGGCCAACCGCGCGGCTTCCTCCCGCAAGCCCTCCACCCGCACACGGGCAGCCGCCTCCCGCTCCTCCAGCATTCCCAGCACCGACGCCACCGCGCACCCCTCGATCCATGAAGCGGATACAAGACGTCGGCATGCCTCCCTCAACCCGAGCGAAACCATGCCTGACCAGCAGAAATCAAGGGATCACGTTCGGTTGAGATACGGCTTCT
>NZ_JBEZBE010000107.1:0-1699 GCF_040646935.1 Streptomyces sp. NPDC044984 | reverse complement strand
GGTGGTGACGCGGTGCTGCTGCGGACTCAGGTTGATCTTCGTACCGGCGCCCTTGGTGGCCGCGACCTCGGTGGTGCCGCCGTCGTCGGGGTTGCTGCACGCGGCGAGGACGAGGGCGGAGGCGAGTCCGAGCGCGGCTGCGGCGGTGCGGCGGGTGATCGAGGTGGACATGGTCGTGCTCCTTGCTGCGGAAAAGGGGTGAGGGCCGGTCAGAGGACCTTGGAGAGGAAGGCGCGGGTGCGCTCGTGCCGCGGGGCGTCCAGGACGGCCGCGGGCGGGCCCTGCTCCACGACGACGCCGCCGTCCATGAACACCACGGTGTCGGCGACCTCGCGGGCGAAGCCGATCTCGTGGGTGACGACGATCATGGTGGTTCCGGTGCGGGCCAGGTCCTTGATGACGTCGAGGACCTCGCCGACCAGTTCCGGGTCGAGCGCCGAGGTGGGCTCGTCGAAGAGCAGCACCTTCGGTTCGAGGGCGAGCGCGCGGGCGATGGCCACGCGCTGCTGCTGGCCGCCGGAGAGCTGCCGGGGGTAGGCGTCGGCCTTGTCGGCGAGGCCGACCCGCTCCAGCAGGCGACGGGCGGCCTCCTCCGCTGTCTTGCGCGGGCGGCGCAGGGCGGAGACGGGGGCCTCGATCAGGTTGTCCAGCACGGTCAGGTGCGGGAAGAGGTTGAAGTTCTGGAACACGAACCCGATGTGGGTGCGCTGCTTCAGAACCTCCTTCTCCTTCAGCTCGTACAGCTTGCTCCCGGAGCGGCGGTAGCCGATGAGCTCGCCGTCGATGCTGATCCAGCCGCGGTCGACCTTCTCCAGGTGGTTGATGGTGCGCAGCAGCGTGGACTTCCCCGAGCCGGACGGGCCGAGGATCACGGTGACCTCGCCGGCCCGGACCTTCAGGTCGACGCCGCGCAGCACCTCCAGCGGTCCGAAGCTCTTGTGGACGCCGTGGACGGCCACCATCACGTCGTCGACCGTCGGCGTCGCGTCCTCGACGGCCACCGTCACGTCGCTCATCGGCTGTCTCCCAAGGGCTTCAGGGGTATGACGGGCTGGTCGGGCTGTGCTGCCGCCGCGCGCAGGCGGCGGACGAAGCGCCGGGCGCGCTGGAGTGGCGTGGGCGGCGGGGTGCGGTTGGCGCCCCGGGCGTAGCGGCGCTCCACGTAGTACTGCGCGGCCGACAGCAGCGAGGTCAGTACGACGTACCAGGCGGTGGCGACGAGCAGCAGCGGGATCACCCGGCCGTTGCGGCCGTAGATGACCTGCACCTGGTAGAAGAGCTCGCCGATGGCCATCACGTAGACCACCGAGGTGCCCTTGAGCAGGCCGATGATCTCGTTGCCGGCCGTGGGCAGGATGGCGCGCATGGCCTGGGGCAGCACGATCCGGCGGATCTGCCGCAGCCGGGGGATGCCCAGGGCCGCGGCGGCCTCCGACTGTCCGTGGTCGACGGCGATGACGCCACCGCGCACGATCTCGGCGGCGTAGGCGGCCTGGTGCAGCGTCAGTCCGATGACGGCGGCGCCGATGGTGCCGATGAGGCTGTTGCTGTCGACGGACCAGAACACCGGACCGAAGGGGATGCCGATGCCCAGCCTCTCGTACAGCGCGCTCAGGTTGAACCAGAACACGAGTTGGACGATCATCGGGATGGACCGGAAGATCCAGACGTAGGTCCAGGCGACGGTCTGCAGCACCGG
>NZ_JBEZBE010000106.1:0-1900 GCF_040646935.1 Streptomyces sp. NPDC044984 | reverse complement strand
GCCGCTCAGAGGTCGAACTCGTGCGGCGGCAGGCCGAGGGCGTAGCACGCCTCGCGGACCACGGCCTGCTCGTCCTTGTCGAAGTCGCCGTCGGCGCCGCCGATCACGATGCAGGTCCGGATGACCGCCCGCGCTCCGGCGGGCCTCTTTACTCGCCACGGGCCGGGTCCGCATCGTCGACGCGGACTCCGTGAGGCGGTCCCGCAGGGCCATGAGCACTCCGTACGGGCCGGGAGGCGCCCGGACCGAAGCGCACCGGGCGCCATGACCTCTACGGCAACGGAGAAGTCACCCCTTCTCTCACTCCTCCTCTCCCTCGTCCTCGAAGAAGTCCCCGACCTCGTCCACGACCTCCGCCGCGACCATGCCCCCGACCACCCCGACCGCCAGGCCGGCGGCGCCCGCGGCGACGGCGGTGCCCATGCCGGGACCGGACCGGTGGTGGTCGTCGTGGGAGCCGTGGAGGTCGTGGGGAGCGGGGGGAACGGGGGAGCCGTGGGACGCCCGGTGCTCGACCAGCTCGCGCATCCAGCCGTCGACCTCGGCGGTCCAGTCGCGGGAGTCGTAGTGGCCGACGGTGAACCTGGTCAGCGCGTCGTACCCGCCGGAGAAGAGGCCGTCGCGCTTGTCGGCCTCCAGGACGACCTCCATGCCGTCCGGACCGGCCAGGAAGGTCACCTCGACCTCGTTCACCCGGTCCGCGTACCGCGGCGGCGGGACGATCTCGATCTCCTGGTAGAAGGGCAGTTGCTGCCCCGTGCCGCCGATGCGCCCGTGTTCCAAGTCGGCCGACCGGAAGCCGAAACCGAGCGTGCCGAAGGCCTCGAGGACCGCCTCCTGCACGGGCAGGGGCCCGACGGTCAGCGGATCCAGGTCCCCCTTGTCCTTCGCCCCCGCCACCGACAGCTCGGTGCGCACGCCGAGCACGATGCCCAGCGGCTGCCCGTACAACTCGGTGACCGGCGTCTCCCACGGCAGCGCCACGCCGAACGGCACGTCGCGCTCCTCGCCCTCGGCGAGCCGGAAGCCGCCGCCGACCGTGAACCGGTCGAAGGCGACGGTGCCCTCCCGCTCGCCCTCCTCGTGCTCGGTCTCGACCCGCGCCACCAGCTCCAGCGTGATGCCCTCGATGTCGAAACCGGCCCGGCCGCCCTTGAGGCGGACCCGGCCGGTGAGCGTGGAGCCCGGCCGGACCGGACCGGGGTCGAGCACCGTGTCGACGGTGGGGCCGCCCACGCCGAGTGAGCCGAGCAGTCGCTTGAACACCACGGTGGCGTTCACTCCTTAAAACGTGCGTGTGTTGCGTGAAGGGGGTGCCGCCCGCGGGGCGGCACCCGGTATAACTTCTACAAGCGAGTAGAGGCATAGGGGGTCGGTCCGGGAGAGACTTTGCGTCCCCTTTACAGTTGGTGCGGAGCCGGGGCGTCCCGTTTCCGCGCGTCCTGTCCCACGGGTCCGGGCGCGAACCGTTCCGTACGACGTTCCGGCCCGGAGCCGGCTTCTGCCCGCACCGCCGGGGAACCGGGCGCGACGCCCCGGTACCCGGCCGCCGAGGACGACCCGGAGGCGGGCTCCGCCGAACGGGTCGGACCGGCGGTCCCGGCCACCGCCGGGAACACGATTCCGGCCGGAATCGTTACTCCTCCACACACCCACAGAAGGAGCACGTACTTGTCCGCCAGACCGACGGACCCCCCGGGGCACAGTCCCCGACCACCCCGCCAGGCATTCCCTGAGCACGGCACACGGCGGGATGCCCTCTCGCAATCGACGCGCCGATGAGTGCCGCGAACGCCCTCCTGGGCCTGCTGGCCGTCTTCGTCCTGACCGCCGGCACCGGATACTTCGTCGCCCAGGAGTTCGCCTACGTCTCCGCCGACCGCCTCGCCCTGGCGCGCGA
>NZ_JBEZBE010000105.1:0-1911 GCF_040646935.1 Streptomyces sp. NPDC044984 | reverse complement strand
AAGCGGGTCAAGGAGCAACTGCGGGCGGTTCCGGGCGACGGCGTGGGGTACGGCCTCCTCCGCCACCTCAACGCCGACACCGCGCCCGCCCTCGCAACCCTCACCGAGCCGCAGATCGGCTTCAACTACCTCGGACGCACGATCTCCGTGTCCTCGGCCGACTGGACACCGCTCGACCGGCCGGGCGGACTCGACGGCCCGGTGACGGCACTGCCGCACGCGCTCGAGATCAACGCCATCGCGAAGGACGGCCCCGAGGGCCCGGTGCTGTCGGCGACGTTCGCGTGGGCGGGCGGTCTGCTCGACGAGGCGGAGGTGCGGGAGCTGGCCGAGCGGTGGCTGCGGGCGCTGGAGACCCTCGCGGGCACGGGTGCGGAGAACGGCGGCCACACGCCGTCAGACTTCCCCCTCGTACCGGCCCTCACCCAGGAGCAGGTGGAGGCCCTGGAGGCCGCCCACCCGGGCCTGGAGGACGTCCTCCCGCTCTCCCCGCTCCAGGAGGGCCTGCTCTTCCACGCCCACTACGACCACGAGGGCACCGACGTCTACACCGCCCAGGTGGAACTCGACCTGGAGGGGCGGCTCGACGAGGCGGCCCTGCGCGAGGCGTGGACGGCGCTGCTGCGCCGGCACGCCAACCTGCGGGCCGCGTTCGTACCCGACACCGCCGACGTCCCCGTCCAGGTGATCGTCCGCGACCCCGGCCTCCCCTGGCGCACCGTCGACCTGCGGGCCCTGCCCGAGGCGGACGCGGAGGCGGAAGCCGGCCGGGCCGCCGCCGAGGAGCGCGCGAAGCGCCTCGACCCGGCGCGGGCACCGCTCATGCGCCTCACCCTCCTTCACCTGAGCGACACCCGTCACCGCCTCGTCCTGACGAACCACCACATCCTGTTCGACGGCTGGTCGGTCCCCGTCCTGGCGAAGGAACTCTTCACCCTGTACGCCGGCGCGGAACTGCCGCCACCGACCCCGTACCGCGACTACCTCGCCTGGCTCGCCGCCCAGGACGGGCAGGCGGCCGAGCGGGCCTGGGCGGACGCGCTCGACGGGGTGGAGGAGCCGACCCTGCTGGTCCCGGACGCCCAGGCCGTCACCGCCGGGGCACCGGACGTCCCCGCCAGGATCGACGCGGAGCTCCCCGCGCCGACCGTGACGGCGCTGCGCCGACTGGCGCGGGAGGCGGGCCTGACGGTCAACACCCTGGTGCAGGGCGCCTGGGCCCTGCTGCTGTCCCGGCTGACCGGCCGCGACGACGTGGTCTTCGGTACGACGGTCTCCGGCCGGCCGCCCGAGATACCCGGCATCGAGTCCATGGCGGGCCTGTTCATCAACACCCTCCCGGTCCGGGTCGTCCTCGACCCGGCCGAGCGGCTGGCCGACCTCCTGCTGCGCCTCCAGACCGCCCAGTCGAAGCTGCTGGCCCACCAGCACGTCGGGCTGAGCCGGATCAACAGGCTGTCCGGTCTGCCGCGGCTCTTCGACACCCTCGTCGTCTTCGAGAACTACCCGGTCACCGAGGCGTCCGTCCCGTCCCCGGGTCTGGCCGTCGGCGGCTCGAAGGTGCACGACGCGACCCACTACCCGGTGACCCTCGCCGCCGGACTCCGCGACGACGAACTGTGGCTGCGGCTCCACTACATGCCGCACCTCCTCACCGAGGAGGCCGCGCGTACGCTCGCCGGCCGGTTCACCGCACTGCTGCGGACGCTCGCCGACGACCCCGCCCGCCCGTCCGGCACCGTCGAGGTCCTCACCGCCGGGGAGCGGCACCGCATCCTCGCCGACTGGAACGACGCCGACGCGGATTCGGTGAGGCCCGCGACGAGTGTCGTCGAGGCGTTCGCGGCGCAGGTGGCGCGTACGCCGGAGGCCGTGGCCGTCCGCTGGGACGGCGGCGTGCGGACGTACCGC
>NZ_JBEZBE010000104.1:0-2139 GCF_040646935.1 Streptomyces sp. NPDC044984 | reverse complement strand
CGTGCTCGACCACCAGATGCCGGGCCACCACACGGCCCAGACCACCCGTACCCCCCGTCACCAAAACCGTGCCCTCAACCCCATCCCACACGGACACAGCCGAAGCACTCCCCTCGGAGGACACCCGCGCCAGACGAGGCACCAACACCTCACCACCACGCACCGCGACCTCAGCCTCGGCCTCACCCACCGCCAGCACCGCACCCAGCAGTTCGGCCGACAACACCACACCCGGCTCGACGTCCAGCAGACCGAACCGGCCAGGATGCTCCAGCCAGGCGGAACGCACCAGTCCCCTGACCGGGGCGTCCGTCAGTTCGCCCGTGCCGTCGGACGCACCGACGACGAAGATCAGACGGGACGCGGCGAACCTCTCGTCCGCCAGCCAGTCCCGCATGAGGTCCAGGGCCCGAGCGGCCGCCTGGTGCGCCGACTCGACCACGTCCGACAGGGAGCTCGTCACGGCGACCAGCACCGTGCCGGGCACCTCGTTCGCCGCCAGTGCCCCGAGGTCGCCGGCGATGACCAGACCGTCCGCGTCGGCGCCGATCACAGCGAGGATCTCGTCACCGAGCAGTGCGACCGGTTCCGGGGACCGGGTGCCGGTCGCGGCACGGGCGGGCACCCAGTCCACGTGGTAGAGGGGCCTCGCGCTGTTCCCGGATCCACCGTCGGCGGCCGAGGCGGACCGCACGACGAGGGACTCCACCGAGGCCACGGGCGCGCCGGCCGGGTCGACCAGCTCGACGGTCAGGGAGTCGTCACCGGTCCTGGTCAGCCGGACGCGCAGTGCCGAGGCGCCGGACGCGTGCAGGCGCACGCCCTCCCAGGAGAAGGGCACACCGCCGAGCGGGGTGTCGTCGCCGTCTTCGCCGGTGAAGGCGAAGGAGGCGTGCAGGGCGGCGTCGAAGAGCGCGGGGTGGAGCCCGTAGGTGCCGCCGTCGACGTCGTCATTCAGCGCCACCTCGGCGAAGACCTCGTCACCCCGGCGCCAGGCGGCGCGCAGGCCCCGGAAGACCGGCCCGTAGCGGAGGCCCGCTTCGGCCAGTACGTCGTAGCAGCCGGTGACGTCGACCGGTCGGGCGTCCTCCGGGGGCCACACGGACGCGTCGAAGCCGGAGCGCACGACGGTCGTCCCGTCGGTCAGCGTGCCCGAGGCATGCAGGGTCCAGGAGCCGCGGTCGTCGTCCGCGTCGTGTCGCGAGTGAACGGCGACGCTACGGCGCCCCGCCTCGTCCGGCTCGCCGACGGTGACCTGGATGCGGGTGCCGCCGTGGTCGGGCAGCACCAGCGGTGCGGAGAGGGTCAGCTCCTCGACCGTGTCGCAGCCGACCTCGTCGGCCGCGCGGATCGCCAGCTCCAGCAGGGCCGTGCCCGGCACCAGCACCGAGCCCCGCACCGCGTGGTCGGCCAGCCACGGCTGTGACTGGAGCGACAGCCTGCCGGTGAGCACCACCCCGTCGACGCCCGCCAGTTCGACGGCCGCGCCCAGCAACGGGTGCCCCGGGGTGCCGAGGCCCGCGAGGCGGATGTCACCGGTGCCGGTGACGGATCCGGCGGGCCAGAAGTACTCGTGCTGGAAGGCGTAGGTGGGCAGGTCCACGGGGCGGCCGCCGGTGCCGTCGAGCACGGCGGCCCAGTCGGCGTGGCCGCCGCGGACGTACAACTCGGCCAACGCCCGCAGGGCGGTCGTGATTTCCTCACGGTCCTTGCGCAGCAACGGTACGAGGAGGGCGTCGTCGCCGGCGCTCTCGCGGGCCATGCCGCTCAGCACACCGTCCGGACCCAGCTCGACGAACCGCGTGACACCCTGCTCAGCCAGGAAACGGACACCGTCGGCGAAGCGCACGGCCTCACGGACATGGGTCACCCAGTACGCGGCGGAAGCGAGCTGTTCGTCACCGGCCAGCACGCCCGTCACGTTCGAGACCACGGGGATACGGGGCGCGGCGAACGACAGTCCCTCCACGACCGTGCGGAAGTCGTCCAGCATCGGTTCCATCAGCGGCGAGTGGAAGGCGTGCGACACCCGCAGCCGGGACACACGACGCCCCAGCCCGCGGAACACCTCCGCCACGGCCTCCACAGCGGCCTCGGCACCGGAAATCACGAGGGAGAACGGGCCGTTGACGGCCGCGA
>NZ_JBEZBE010000103.1:0-2195 GCF_040646935.1 Streptomyces sp. NPDC044984 | reverse complement strand
TGCACCACACCCAACACCCGGTGCACCACCGACCGCACACCCACCGGCACATCCACACCGGCATCGACATCGGCACCGCAGTCCAGGACCACCGTCTCCGGCACGTCCTCGGCCTCCGCCGCCTCTTCCCACGGCGTCCACGCCGCACCGGCGGCACCGGCAGTCCCCGGGACCCACTCGATGCCGTACAGCGCACCCGCGTCACCGGACGCCGTACCGAGCTGGTCCGCCGACACCGGACGGCCCGCCATGGACCCGACCGACATCACGGGCGCACCGGTCACGTCGGCCACGGACAGGGTGACGGCACGGCCGTCCAGCTTGCCTATGCGGACGCGGACGGCGGTGGCGCCGACCGCGTGCAGGCGCACGCCGTTCCAGGCGAACGGAATCACCGTCTCACCCTCACCGTCGTTCAGGATCGCCGCGTGCATCGACGCGTCCAGCAACGCCGGATGCAGACCGAACCCACCGGCCCCACCCACCGACTCCTGCGGCAGAGCGACCTCCGCGAACAACTCCTCACCCCGACGCCACGCCGCACGCAACCCACGGAACACCGGACCATAGCCATAACCACGCTCACGGAAGACCTCGTACGCACCCTCCACCGGCACCACCTCCGCACCCACCGGAGGCCACTGCGCCAGATCGAACTCCGCCGGCACCACACCCTCCACCAGGAACCCGGAAGCATGGGTGGACCACGGGGCGTCCTCGGCGCCTTCCGGACGGGAGTAGACGGCGAGCGTGCGGTGGGCGGCGTCCTGCGGTCCCACCACGACACGGACCTGAACGGCGCCCTGTTCGGGCAGCACCAGCGGTGCTGCCAGCGTCAGTTCGTCCAGCGTCGCGCAGCCCACGGCCTCGCCGGCCTTCAGGGCGAGTTCCACCAGCCCTGTGCCGGGCAGCAGGGTGCGGCCCAGGACCACGTGATCGGCCAGCCACGGCTGCGCCTCCACCGACAGCCTGCCCGTCAGCACCACACCACCCGAGTCCGGCAGCGCCACCACCGCACCCAGCAACGGGTGATCGGACGCGTCCAGACCGGCTGCGCGGGCGTCGGCCGCTGCGGTGACCGTGCTGTTCTCCGGCCAGTACGTACGGCGCTGGAAGGCGTAGGTCGGCAGGTCGACGGTGCGGGCGCCGGTGCCGGTGAAGTACGCGGCCCAGTCCACCCGGGCCCCGGCCACGTGCAGCCGGGCCAGCGCGGTCAGTGCCGCCGATTCCTCGTCGCGGTCCTTGCGCAGCAGCGGGATCAGGTGTGCCTCGTCGCCGGTGCTCTCGCGGGCCATGCCGCTCAGCACACCGTCCGGGCCCAGCTCGACGAAACGGGTGACTCCCTGCCCGGCCAGCGCACGGACTCCGTCGGCGAAGCGTACGGCCTCACGGACATGGGTCACCCAGTAGGCGGGCGTGGTGAGTTCGCCGGAAGCGGCGATGCGGCCGGTCACGTTGGAGACGACGGGCAGCAACGGGTCGGCGTAGGAGAGGTTCTCGGCGACCGCGCGGAACTCCTCCAGCATCGGCTCCATCAACGGCGAGTGGAAGGCGTGCGACACCCGCAGCCGGGACACACGACGCCCCAGCCCGCGGAACACCCCGGCAACCGCCTCCACCGCGGCCTCGGCACCCGAGACCACCACCGACGACGGGCCGTTGACGGCCGCGACCGACACCTCGTCGGTCAGGTGCGGCAGGACCTCCGCCTCCGCCGCCTCCACGGCGACCATGACACCACCGGCCGGCAGCGCCTGCATCAGCCGGCCACGCGCGGCCACCAACGCACACGCGTCCGCCAGGGAGAACACACCCGCCACATGCGCGGCAGCCACCTCACCGATCGAATGCCCGGCCACGAACTCCGGCCGCACACCCCACGACTCCACCAACCGGAACAACGCCACCTCGACCGCGAACAACCCCGCCTGCGCATAAGCGGTCCCGTTCAGCGCCTCCGCGTCCTCACCCCACACGACCTCACGCAACGGCCGGTCCAGGTGCTCGTCCAGGCCCACGCACACCGCGTCGAACGCCTCCGCGAACACCGGGAAACGAGCGTGCAGTTCACGACCCATACCGAGGCGCTGCGCACCCTGACCCGAGAACAGGAACGCCGTGCGACCTCCATCGGCCACGCCCTCCACGACACCCGCGTCCGGGAGACCCGCCGCGAGCGCCTCCAGGGCAGTGGT
>NZ_JBEZBE010000102.1:0-2373 GCF_040646935.1 Streptomyces sp. NPDC044984 | reverse complement strand
CGCCCAGCAGCACGTCGTCGACCCCGCCGTGGAAGGCGGCCGGGACGGACGACAGCAGCGGACCCGTGTGCGCCTCCGGCAGCGTCACCGTCAGCCGTCGTGCCGTGCCGGCGGTGTCGCGCGCGGGGTCCAGGGCCCGGCTGCCGAGCGTCGGCTCGCCGTTTCTCGACGTCTCCTGCCAGTACGCGAGTTCGGCGGTCACCCGCGGGTCCCGCGCCCGCTCGCGGAGCAGTCCCGCCCAGCGCCGGAACGACGTGCCCACCGGGTCCAGCCGCACCTGCTCACCCGCCGCCACCGCCTCCCACGCCTGCCGCAGGTCCGGCAGCAGGACGCGCCACGACACCCCGTCCACGGCGAAGTGGTGCACGGTCAGCAGCAGTCGGCCCGGCGCCTTCGCGCCCGCGTCGAACCACACCGCCTGCACCATCACGCCCGACTCCGGCGCCAGCCGCGCCACCGCGGCCCGCGCCTCGGCCACCACGTCGGCGTCGGCCGAGGACACCCGGCGCACACACCGGACGGCGTCCACCGAGCCCCGCTCGGCCACCTCCGACGTCCAGTCCGCGGACACCCGCAGCCGCAGCGCGTCGTGGTGGTCGAGCAGCGCCTGCACCGCCGCCGTGAGCCGCTCCTCCCCCAGCCCGGCCGGCACCCGCAGGAACACCGACTGCTGGAAACCGGCCGCCGTGCCCCGCCACTCCCGCAGCCAGCGCATCACCGGGGTCGGCTCCACCGGACCCGTGCCGTCGTCCTCGACGGCGTCCGCCGGTTCCTCGCCGACGGTGCCGCAGACCTCCGCGAGCGCGGCCGGCGTGCGGTGTTCGAAGACCGCGCGCGGGGTGAGGGCCAGGCCGGCCCGCCGCGCCCGGCTGACCAGCTGGATCGACATGATGCTGTCCCCGCCCAGCGCGAAGAACCCGTCGTCCGCGCCCACGTCGCCGACGCCCAGCACCTCCGCGAACAGGGCGCACAGGGTCCGCTCCGCAGGAGTGCGCGGTGCCCGCCCCGCGCCCGCGGTGCCGGTGAAGTCGGGCACGGGCAGGGCCGCGCGGTCGAGCTTGGCGTTCGCGGTGAGCGGGAGCGCGTCGAGCAGGAGGATGCCGGAGGGGACCATGTACTCCGGCAGCCGTTCGGCGAGGTTCGCCCGGAGCGTGGCGGGGTCGGGCGCGCGTCCCGGTTCGGGCACGACGTAGCCGACGAGGTGCTTGCCGCCGGAGGGGACCTGCCGCACGAGGACCACGGCGTCGGCGACCCCGTCCTGTTCGCCCAGTACGCCCTCGATCTCGCCGAGTTCGATGCGGAAGCCGCGGATCTTGACCTGGTGGTCGGCCCGGCCGAGGAACTCCAGGACCCCGTCCGGCGTCCAGCGCACCAGGTCGCCCGTGCGGTACATGCGGGTACCGGCCGGACCGAACGGATCGGCGACGAAGCGCTCCGCGGTCAGCGCGTACCGGCGCGCGTAGCCACGGGCCAGTGCGTCACCGGCGATGTACAGCTCGCCCACCGCGCCGGGTGGCACCGGCCGCAGCCGGCCGTCGAGCGCGTAGGCGCGCATGCCGTCGCGGGCGCGGCCGATGGGCACGTTGCCCGGTACCCGGGCCGCGTCGCGCATGGCGTGCTGGGTCGCGAACAGGGTGATCTCGGTCGGGCCGTAGATGTCGGTGACGACCGTGTCCGGGCACGCGTTCAGGACGCGCCGCACGGACGCCGACGAGACCACGTCGCCGCCGGTCAGCACCTCGCGGACGCCCGCCAGGCAGCCGGGGTCCTCCTCCGCCACCACGCGGAAGAGTCCGGCGGTCAGCAGCAGCGAGGTCACACCGTGTGTGCGCAGCGCACGGGCGATGGTGGGGACGTCCAGGTCACCGGGCGGTGCGACGACGACCTCCCCGCCGCCGAGCAGGGGCATCCACAGCTCGTAGGTGGACGGGTCGAAGCCGTACGGCGAGTGCAGCAGCACCCGGTGCGGGCGCGCTTCGGCGCGGGAGGCGTCGGCGTTCCAGCGGCGGTCGGTGGCCAGGCTCACCACTCCGCGGTGGGTGATCTCCACGCCCTTCGGCTCGCCGGTGGAGCCGGAGGTGAACATCACGTACGCGGCGCTGTCCGGCAGGACGCTCGGGACGGGGGCCCGTACGGGGGTCTCCGTCCCCTCCGGACGGTCGTCGTCGCCGGCCACGACCTCGTGCTCGATCCCGGGCAGCCCGCCGACGGCCGTGCTGCCGTCCGTGACCACGACACGGCATCCCGCCAGCCGTGTCATCGAGGCCAGCCGGGCCCTGGGCAGCTTCCCGTCGAGGGGCACGTAGGCCGCTCCGGTCTTCAGCACGCCGAGGACCGCCGTCACGACCTCCGGCGAGCGCTCCATCAGCAGCG
>NZ_JBEZBE010000101.1:0-2377 GCF_040646935.1 Streptomyces sp. NPDC044984 | reverse complement strand
GCGCCCAGCAGCACGTCGTCGACCCCGCCGTGGAAGGCGGCCGGGACGGACGACAGCAGCGGACCCGTGTGCGCCTCCGGCAGCGTCACCGTCAGGCGCCGGGCGGTGGCGGTGGTGTCCTGCGACCGGTCCAGCGGGCGACGGCCGAGCGGGGGCTCGCCGGTGGCCGGCAGCCCTGTCCAGAACGGGAGTTCCGCCAGCAGTGCCGGGTCCTGTGCCCGCTCGGCGAGCAGTCCCGCCCAGCGCCGGAACGACGTGCCCACCGGGTCCAGCCGCACCGGCTCGCCCGCCGTCACCGCCTCCCACGCCTGCCGCAGGTCCGGCAGCAGGACGCGCCACGACACCCCGTCCACCGCGAAGTGGTGCACGGTCAGCAGCAGTCGGCCCGGCGCCTCCGAACCCGCGTCGAACCACACCGCCTGCACCATCACGCCCGACTCCGGCGCCAGCCGCGCCACCGCGGCCCGCGCCTCGGCCACCACGTCGGCGTCGGCCAGGGACACCCGGCGCACACACCGGACGGCGTCCACCGAGCCCCGCTCGGCCACCTCCGGCGTCCCGTCCGCGTCCGCGGGAACCCTCAGCCGCAGCGCGTCGTGGTGGTCGAGCAGCGCCTGCACCGCCGCCGTGAGCCGCTCCTCCCCCAGCCCGGCCGGCACCCGCAGGAACACCGACTGCTGGAAGCCCTCGACGGTGCCCCGCCACTCCCGCAGCCAGCGCATCACCGGGGTCGGCTCCACCGGACCCGTGCCGTCGTCCTCCGCCCGGGTGGCGGGGCCGTCGGCGTCGCGGCACACGTGGGCCAGTGCGGCGGGATTCTGCTGCTCGAAGACGTCGCGCGGGGTGAGGACGAGACCGGCCCGCCGCGCCCGGCTGACCAGCTGGATCGACATGATGCTGTCCCCGCCCAGCGCGAAGAACCCGTCGTCTACGCCGACCCGCTCGACGCCCAGCACCTCCGCGAACAGGGTGCAGAGCAGCGCCTCCCGCTCCGTGCGGGGCTCCCTGCCCCTGCCCGCCTCCTCCGGGTGCGGCACCGGCAGGGCGGCGCGGTCCAGCTTTCCGTGCCGGGTCAGGGGGAGCTCGTCCAGGACGAGCAGGGTGCCCGGGATCGCGTACTCCGGGAGCCGTTCGGCGGCCAGGGCCCTCAGACGTCCGGTGTCGAGGACGCGGCCCGGTTCGGGCACGACGTAGCCGGTGAGGTGTTTGGCCCCGGAGGGCATCCGGTGCACCAGGACGACGGCGTCCGCCACACCGTCCTGTTCGCCGAGGACCGCCTCGGTCTCGCCGGGTTCGATCCGGAAGCCGCGGATCTTGACCTGGTGGTCGGCCCGGCCGAGGAACTCCAGGACCCCGTCCGGCGTCCAGCGCACCAGGTCGCCCGTGCGGTACATGCGGGTACCGGCCGGACCGAACGGATCGGCGACGAACCGTTCGGCGGTCTGCGCGAACCAGTTCAGGTAGCCGCGTGCCAGCGCGTCACCGGCGACGTACAGTTCGCCCGGCACGCCGGGCGGCACCGGCCGCAGCCGGCCGTCGAGCACGTAGGCACGCATGCCGTCGCGGGCCCGGCCGATCGGCACGGCCGACGGGACCGCGCTCCGGTCCTCCATGGTGTGGGCGGTGGCGTACACGGTGATCTCGGTCGGACCGTACGCGTCGGTGACGACGGTGCCGGGGCAGTGTTCCAGCACCCGGCGCACGGTGGCGGCCGTGACGACGTCGCCGCCGACCATCACCTCGCGGACGCCGGCGAGGCAGCCCGGGTCCTCCTCGGCCACGACGCGGAAGAGTCCGGCCGTCAGCAGCAGCAGGGTCACGCCGTGCTCGCGGACCGCCCGCGCGACGGCCGCCACGTCCGGGTCGCCTGGCGGGGCCACCACGACCTCCCCGCCGTTCAGCAGCGGGGTCCACAGCTCGCAGGTGGAGGGGTCGAAGCCGTACGGCGAGTGCAGCAGCGTGCGGATCGGGCGGTCGGGGGCGAACGCGGTCCCGGTCCTCCAGTGACGGTCGGTGGCCAGGCTCACCACACCGCGGTGGGTGGCCGTCACGCCCTTCGGCTCGCCGGTGGAGCCGGACGTGAACATCACGTAGGCGGCGTTGTCCGGGTGGGGGCGCGCGTCGGGGCGTACGGCTCCCCCGGCCTGCCGCGGGTCCTCGTCGGTCACCGTGACGAAGTGGCCGGCCCGGGGCAGCAGGGCGGGTGCCGTGTCGCGGTGGGAGTCGTCCGTGACGACGACCGACGCCCCGGTCTGCCGCAGCATCGTGTCCAGCCTGGCCGGGGGCAGCTTCCCGTCGAGGGGCACGTAGGCCGCTCCGGTCTTCAGCACGCCGAGGACCGCCGTCACGACCTCCGGCGAGCGCTCCATCAGCAGCG
>NZ_JBEZBE010000100.1:0-2386 GCF_040646935.1 Streptomyces sp. NPDC044984 | reverse complement strand
TGTCGGTGCCGGTGCTGCGCAAGGACCGTCCCGAGGAGACCGCGCTGCTCACCGCGCTGGCCCGGCTCCACGTCACCGGCGTCGACATCGACTGGACACCGTGCTTCGAGGGGACGGGTGCGCGCCGGGTGGCGCTGCCGACGTACGCCTTCCACCACGAGCGGTACTGGCCCCGCCCGGCGGCCCACACCGGTGATGTCACGGGCGCGGGGCTCCGCCCCGCCGAGCACCCGCTGCTGGGCGCCGCCACGGCGCTCGCCGCCTCCGAGGGCGTGCTGTTCACCGGGCGCCTGTCGCTCACCACACACCCCTGGCTGGCCGACCACACCGTCGGCGGCGGCATGGTCCTCTTCCCGGCCACCGGCTTCCTGGAACTGGCCGTGCGCGCCGGTGACGAGGTCGGCTGCGCATGCGTCGAGGAGTTCACCCTCGCCACGCCGCTGCTGCTGCCCGAGGACGGGGCCGTCGTCGTCCAGGTGTGGGTCGGGGCGCCCGACGAGACCGGTGCCCGCAAGGTGAGCCTGTACTCGCGGGCCGCCGACGCGCCGGAGGCGACCTGGACGGAGCACGCGGCCGGCGTGCTCGGCACGGACACGCGGACCGTCGGCTTCGACGCGCGTGTCTGGCCCCCGCAGAACGCGGTCGCCGCCGACCTGGAAGGCTTCTACGACCGCACCGAGTACGGACCCGTCTTCCGCACCATCCGCGCCGTGTGGAAGCGCGGTGAGGAGGCGTTCGTCGAGGCCGTGCTCCCGGCGGAGGCGGACGACGCCGGTTACTACGGCATGCACCCGGCCCTGCTCGACGCCGCCGTGCAGTCCGTCGGCTTCGCCGGCCTGGACGACGAGCACAAGCTGCTGCCGTTCCTGTGGGGAGGGGTGTCGCTGCACGCGGGCGGCGCCTCCGTGGTCCGCTTCCGGGTCGCCCGCACGGGTGAGGACTCGGTCTCGATCGCCGCCGTGGACGTCGAGGGCGCGCCAGTCCTGTCGGCCGAGTCGCTGGTGCTGCGCGTCCCCGCCGGGATGCAGGCGCCCGCCGCCCACCGCACCGAGCTGGACTCACTGCTCCGCCTGGAGTGGACCGCCGCCCCCGAGACCGCCGCCGACCCTTCGGTCCGCCACGCCGTCCTGCCCGCGCTCGGCACCCACGCCGCCGCGGCCGCCCTGGACGGTCTCACCGGCGCCGAGACCCTGGTGTGCGTCCCCGTGTCCGGCGACGGCCACGGCGAGGACGTGCCGCGGGCCACGCACACGCTTCTCGCGCACGCCCTCGACCTGGTGCAGGAGTGGCTGCGGCAGGACCGCTTCGAGACGGCCCGGCTGGTGTTCGTCACCCGGGGCGCGATGTGCTCCGGGCACGGCGACCGGGTCGAGGACCTGGCGGCCGCGGCCGTCTGGGGTCTGCTGCGCGCCGCGCACTCCGAGAACCCCACCCGCTTCGCCCTGCTCGACCTCGACGCGGACAGCCGCGTCGAGGCCGTGCTGCCGCTGCTGCCGGAGCTCCTGGCGAGCGGCGACGCCCAGTTCGTCGTACGGGACGGGGAGGTCCTCGTCGGCCGCCTCGACCGGGCGGTCACCGGTGCCGGACTGCTGCCCCCGGCCCACGGCCCCTGGCGGCTGGACAGCACCGCCAAGGGCAACCTGGACGCCCTCACCCTCACCGCCTGCCCCGAGGTGCTGCGGGCGCCGGAGGGCCGGGAGGTGCGCCTCGCGGTGCGGGCGGCCGGGCTGAACTTCCGCGACGTGCTCAACGCGCTGGGCATGTACCCGGGTGAGGCCGGACTCCTCGGCGCCGAGGCCGTCGGCGTCGTCACGGAGACCGGCCCCGAGGTCACCGGGCTGCGGGCCGGGGACCGGGTGATGGGCATGGTGCCCGGCGGACTGGGCACCGACGTCCTGATCGACGAGCGGTTCCTGGTCCCGGTCCCCGACGGATGGACCGACGAACAGGCGGCGTCGATGCCGCTGGTGTTCCTGACCGCCTACTACGGCCTGACCGAGCTGGCGGGTCTGCGGGCGGGGGAGTCGGTGCTGGTGCACGCCGGTGCGGGCGGTGTGGGCATGGCGGCGGTGCAGCTGGCGCGGCATCTGGGTGCGGAGGTGTTCGCGACCGCGAGTGAGGGCAAGTGGGAGGCGCTGCGGGGTCTGGGGCTGGACGACGATCACATCGCGTCGTCGCGTGATCTGGGCTTCGAGGAGAAGTTCCGGGCGGTGACCGGTGGCCGGGGTGTGGACGTCGTACTGAACGCGCTCGCGGGTGAGTTCGTGGACGCGTCGCTGCGGCTGACGGCGGACGGCGGCCGGTTTTTGGAGATGGGCAAGACCGACGTCCGGGATCCTCGGGCGATCGAGCGGGTGGTCTACCGGGCGTTCGATCTGGGTGAGGC
>NZ_JBEZBE010000099.1:0-2443 GCF_040646935.1 Streptomyces sp. NPDC044984 | reverse complement strand
CGGCGTAGGAGAGGTTCTCGGCGACCGCGCGGAACTCCTCCAGCATCGGCTCCATCAACGGCGAGTGGAAGGCGTGCGACACCCGCAGCCGGGACGTACGACGCCCCAGCCCGCGGAACACCTCCGCCACAGCCTCCACAGCGGCCTCGGCACCCGAGATCACGAGGGAGGACGGGCCGTTGACGGCCGCGACCGACACCTCGTCGGTCAGGTGCGGCAGGACCTCCGCCTCCGTCGCCTCCACGGCGACCATGACACCACCGGCGGGCAGCGCCTGCATCAGCTGGCCACGCGCGGCCACCAGCGCACACGCGTCCGCCAGGGAGAACACACCCGCCACGTGCGCGGCTGCGATTTCGCCGATGGAGTGTCCGGCGACGTAGTCGGGGCGCACGCCCCAGGCGTCGAGCAGGCGGTACAGCGCCACTTCCAGGGCGAACAGCCCTGCCTGGGCGTAGGCGGTCCGGTTCAGCGCGTCCGCCTCCTCGCCCCAGACCACGTCGCGCAACGGCCGGTCGAGGTGCTCGTCCAAGCCCGCGCACACCGCGTCGAACGCCTCCGCGAACACCGGGAAACGAGCGTGCAGTTCACGGCCCATGCCGAGACGCTGCGCCCCCTGGCCCGAGAACAGGAAGGCGGTCGAGCCGCCGTCCCGCGCGGTGCCGTGGAGGACGGCCGGGGACGAGTCGCCGCGGGCGAGCGTCCGCAGTCCGTCGAGCAGGTCGGCACGGCCGGCACCGAGTACGACGGCGCGGGACTCCAGCACGGTGCGGGAGGTGGCCAGTGCGTAGGCGGTGTCCAGCGGGTCCTGGTCCGGGTGGTCCGTGAGGTGGGTCAGCAGCCGTCCGGCCTGGGCGCGCAGCGCCTCGGGGGTCGCTGCGGACACCGTCCAGGGCAGCGGGAGCGTCGGGCGTTCGCCCTCGCCGTCGCCGTCGCCGTTCGCCGATCCCGGCTGGGCGGCCGGTGCGGGGGCGGGGGCCTGTTCCAGGACGACGTGCGCGTTGGTGCCGCTGAGTCCGAACGCGGAGACACTCGCACGGCGCGGGTGCGCGGTGTCCGGCCACGGCCGTTCCTCGACGACCAGTTCCGCGTGGCCCTCGGTCCAGTCGACGTGCGGTGAGGGCCGGTCGACGTGCAGGGTGCGCGGCACCGCGCCGTGCTCCATGGCCATCACCATCTTGATGAC
The DNA here is from genome assembly GCF_040646935.1 of Streptomyces sp. NPDC044984. NCBI lineage: Bacteria > Bacillati > Actinomycetota > Actinomycetes > Kitasatosporales > Streptomycetaceae > Streptomyces > Streptomyces sp. NPDC044984. Next base: position 1,257 of record NZ_JBEZBE010000099.1, on the reverse strand, counting down.
GCCGGCGACACCGGCGGCGGCCTGGGCGTGACCGATGTTCGACTTGATGGAGCCGAGCAGCAGCGGCCGGTCGGCGGGCCGGTCCTGGCCGTAGGTGGCCAGCAGGGCCTGCGCCTCGATCGGGTCGCCCAGCGTCGTGCCCGTACCGTGCGCCTCGACGACGTCGACCTCGGAGGCGGCCACGCCTGCTGCCTCGAGCGCCTGCCGGATGACGCGCTGCTGTGAGGGCCCGTTGGGGGCGGTGAAGCCGTTGGAGGCACCGTCCTGGTTGACGGCGGTGCCCCGGACGACCGCGAGGACGCGGTGCCCGTTGCGTACGGCGTCGGAGAGGCGCTCCACGAGGAGGACGCCTACGCCCTCGGACCAGCCGACGCCGTCGGCCGCGCCCGCGAACGCCTTGCAGCGGCCATCCACGGACAGGCCGCGCTGCCGGCTGAACTCGACGAACATGCCCGGCGTCGACATCACCGTGGCACCGCCGGCCACCGCCAGCGAGCACTCGCCCGAGCGCAGCGCCTGGACCGCGAGGTGCAGGGCGACGAGGGAGGACGAGCAGGCGGTGTCGACGGTGACGGCCGGGCCTTCCCAGCCGTACGTGTACGACAGCCGCCCGGACACCACGCTGCCGCCTGCCGTGCCGGAGGGCGACACGTTGAGGGCGTAGTCGTGGTACATCACGCCGGCGAAGACACCGGTGCGGCTGCCCCTGAGCGAGGCCGGGTCGATGCCCGCCCGTTCCAGGGCCTCCCAGGACGTCTCCAGGAGCAGTCGCTGCTGCGGGTCCATGTAGAGGGCCTCGCGCGGCGAGATGCCGAAGAACCCGGGGTCGAACTGGGCGGCGTCGTAGAGGAAGCTGCCCCGGCGGGTGTAGCTCTTGCCTTCCGCGCCGGGCTCCGGGTCGTACAGGCCCTCCAGGTCCCAGCCGCGGTCGTCCGGCATGTCGGAGACGGTGTCGACGCCGTCGGCGACCAGGCGCCACAGGTCCTCGGGCGAGGTCACTCCGCCCGGGTAGCGGCAGGCCATGCCGATGATGGCGATCGGCTCGTTGTCAACGGGGCGCGCATCGACATCCGTTCGGCCGGAGGCGGTGGACCTGGTGCCCGGGCCCGCGAGCTTCTCCTCGATGTGCTCGGTGACGGCGAGGGCGTTGGGGTGGTCGAAGACCAGGGTGGCGGGGAGCCTGAGGCCGGTGAGGTGGTTGAGCTGGTTGCGCAGTTCGGTCGCGGCGAGCGAGTCGAAGCCCAGTTCCTGGAAGGC
>NZ_JBEZBE010000098.1:0-2477 GCF_040646935.1 Streptomyces sp. NPDC044984 | reverse complement strand
GCGATCCCCGCGGTCACACAGAAGTCGCTGACTGCCACCCTGCGCAGACTGGAGCGCAACGGCATCATCGAGCGCGAGGTCGTGAGCTCCAGGCCGGTCGCGGTGGAGTACCGGATCGCTCCGCTGGGGAAGACCATGCGCCCTCCCGTCGATGTCCTCCTGGACTGGGTACGGACGTACATGCCCCAGATCGAAAAAGCACGGGAGTCCTTCGACGCCAGGTGAGATGCGGAGCGGGAAGGCTGCCCGCGCTTTGCGACACGCTTCGGCCGTCACCGGTGGGGCGAGATCCTTCGGACGAACCCTGCCCTTGCCGAAAACCTCATCCGCCCTGGTGAAAGGCGGTGCGCGGGGGTGCGGGTGCTCGAGGGGGTGCTCTCGCGTACCTGGTGGTTGTACCGACATGATGGTCAGCCGTGCTGCTGCGACTGGCTTGCCTGACCATAACCCAAGCGTTCGCCATGGTCCGCCTGTTGCCGATGAGCGACCGGGACAAGGACGCGGAGATCCTCGCCCTGCGCCATCGGATCACGGTGCTTCAGCGTCAACTCGGCAAAGGCAGGGTGCGGTTCACCCCGGACGATCGAGCGTTCCTGGCGGCGTTGCTGCACCGGCTGCCGTCGGAGGTGCTGCGCAGGGTGAGGTTGCTGGTGCGTCCAGATACGGTGCTGCGCCGGCACCGCGATCTGGTCGCGCCGCCACGCTGCCGCTTCCCGGCCGAAGCGCTCGGGAAGGCCGCGGACCGTGTGCTCCATCCGGCTCTTGGTGTTGCGGCTTGCGCGGGAAAATCCTGGTGGGGGGTATCGCCGCATCCACGGCGAACTCCTCGTTCCTGGGATCAAGGTGGCCGCCTCCACCGTCTGGGAGATCCTCCAGGAGGGTGGGATCGACCCGGCACCGGAGCGCGCTTCCAGCACGTGGGCAAACTTCCCGCGTTCCCGGGCCGACGCCCTGCCGGCGTGCGACTTCCTGGAGACGGTCACACTGTCCGGGGCGCGCCTGTAGGTGTTCGCGGTGATCGAGCATGCCGGCCGCCGGATCCGGATCCTCGGCGCCACTGCGCACCCCACCGCATCCCGGGTGACGCACGTCGCGAAGAATCTCGTCATGGACCTCGAAGAGCCGGCTGCCGGGTCAGGTTCCTGATCCGGGACTGGGACCGGGACCGGGACCGGGAAGTTTCCCGCCCTGTTCGACACCGTCCTCAACGATGCAGGGATCGAGGCAGTACTCAGCGCAGTACGGATGCCGCGCATGAACTCGATCATGGAACGGTGGGTGCAGACCTGTCGGCGCGAGCTGCTGGACCGCACCCTGATCCGGAACCAGCGACACCTGCTCCACGCGCTACGCGAGCTCGAAGACTTCTACCACTCCCACCGGCCCCATCAAGGCATCGCCAACGCCCGCCCGCCACGCCCCTTGCCGAGGCCGATCAGCGATCCGGAGCAGATCATCCACCTCGACATACGACGACGCCAACGACTCGGCGGCATCCTCCACGAGTATCGACATGCCGCCTGAACTGGGCGGATGAGCTTTTCGGCAGGCGCAAGGGCACCGTGATGGAAGATGCTGTTCTGGTATCCGCCGTCGGCCCAGACCTTGGAGACACTGGGGTGGTTCGCAGCCACGTCGTCGAGCAGGAGCTTGCCGCCGGTGGTGTCGTGCACGTTCGCGGCAGTGATGAGGACGGCCAGCACGAGACCGAGCGTGTCGGTGATCAGGTGCCGTTTGCGTCCTTTGATCTTCTTGCCGGCGTCGATGCCCTGGCTGGTCTCGGCCACGTTTGTCGAGGTCTTCACGCTCTGGGCGTCGACCACGGCCGCGGTCGGCTCGGCACTGCGGCCGTGGGCTCGGCGGGTCTTGTCACGTAACAGGTCGTGGACCTGCTGGGTCGTGCCGTCCGCTTCCCACTTTGCGTAGTAGTCGTAGACGGTTTTGTACGGCGGGAAGACATGAGGCAGGTACTCCCAGGGGATGCCGGTGCGGTTGAGGTAGAGGATCGCGTTGACGATCTCTCGCAGGTCGTGCACCCGGGCCGGTCCGTCTCGCCCGCCAGGCGGTGAAGACCGGCTCGTTCAGAGCCCAGCGGGCATCGGACACATCACTGCGGTATGGACGGCGAGCACTCACACACGGTGCAACGACCGCCAACGCCACCGGTCACACAAACATCCCAGAACACTCACTATCTAGATCAGATGCCCTCTTAGAGGGCGTCAAGTCCGTTTCTGATAGCGGCCGCGTCCGGGTTGTTCAAGGAGTCCCTGGCGGACGAGTCGTCCCAGGCGGGAGCGGGTGACGTTGACCGAGGGCTCGTCGGCGGGCAGGCCGAGGTGCTCGTGCAGATCGCGGACACGGAACACCTTCTCGGGGTGGTCGTTGAACGTGGTCACGATGCGCTGGTAGACGGTCGCGGTGGCGGTCTCCGCGGGGGCCGTTCCGGCGTCGGGTGGGGTGAGGCCGTCGATGAC
>NZ_JBEZBE010000097.1:0-2696 GCF_040646935.1 Streptomyces sp. NPDC044984 | reverse complement strand
TCCTCCGGATACGGAGACTTGCGTCCCACCTGGACATCCCTCCCTGGACCATCAAGATCCATTGTCAGGGTGTCCACTCCAAAGGATCAGCCTCAATCAACGGGCTGACCCTGGAACACAACTCAGGTGCTGTCGAGGGTGCCGTGACGCGCATCAAGGCCCTCAAACGCCAGTGCTACGGGCGAGCCAACTTCGACCTCTTCAGACTTCGGATACTGCTCACGCCTTGACCACGTCACGTGATCGTCGCCAGAGCCGAAAAACTTGATCGTCGACACGGCGGGGCGTGACATGCCGGACGCGCGATCGGTGCGGTGCAGAACGGCACAGGCTGGGAACAGGTGAGGCGACGCGTCGTCACCGATCGGAGACCCATGCCACACGATGAAGGACACGACAGCCCAGCCTCGATCCTGCCTCTGCTGCACACCTCGGCCGACCGGCTGTTCGCGACCGCGGCGGCACTGTCGGACGAGGAGGTGCGGGCGCCTTCCCTGTTGCCCGGTTGGACTCGCGCCCATGTACTGACGCACCTGGCCCGCAGTGCCGACTCCCGCTACCGGTTGCTCGTCTCCGCCCGCTCGGACGCCGACCTTCCGCAGTACGCCGACGACGACCAGCGCCAGCGGGAGATCGAGGACGGTGCCGACCGGCCCGCCGCCGTCCTCCTCGACGACCTGGACAGCTCGCTGCACCGCTTCCTGACCGCGGTCGGTGAGCACCCCGACGATGCCTGGGAGGTGCCGGTGCACTGGCTCGGCGGCGGCCTGCGCCCGGTGCGCGGCGCAGTCGGGAGCATGCTGCGCGAGGTGGAGGTGCACCACACCGACTTGGCGACCGGTCACGGCCCGGCGGACTGGCCCGCGTTCTTCGTAGCCCGCGAGCTGGAGACGACCGTGACGAAGCTGCGCGAGAATCCCGTCGCCCCGCCCATGGCCCTGTGCGCCAACGAGGATCTGGGCCTGCAGGTCGTCGGCGACGGGTCGGGGCCGCAGGTGACGGGGTCGGCGGCGGAGCTGCTGGGCTGGCTCACCGGGCGGACCGACGGCAGGGCTCTGTCCGTCCGACCGCCCGGCCCCCTGCCCACGCCGCCGCCCTGGCGGAGCTGACCGGCCGCGCGGCCCGGACGCCATACTCCCGCACCCTGGTGACCACCGGCACCGGATACGGTACCGCCCTGGCCTGCCGGCGCCTGGACGACGAACTCGTGACGAGCGTGGACGTCGACCCCTACCTGGTCCAGGCCGCGACCGACCGGCTGGCCGGCATCGGCCTGCATCCGCGCACCGCCGTCTGTGACATCACCGACACGCTGCCCGCCGACGTCGACCGCATCGTGTCCACCGTCTCCGTCCGCCCCGTCCCCGCATCGTGGCTGGACGCGCTGCGCCCCCGGGGGCCGGCTGGTCACCACCATCACCGGCACCGCGATGGCCCTCGTCGCCGACAAAACACCGGACGGCGGCGCCCGCGGCTTCATCTCCTGCGACCATGCCGCGTTCATGCGCGTCCGCCATGGCGACGACCACGACGACACCTCACCGGCCGCCCAGGTGTGGCAGGCCGCGCACGAGGACGGGGAGAGGTCCGTCAGCCGCTACCCGCTCACCTACGTCCCCGACTCCTGGACCGTGCACGCCACCCTGGAGCTGGAGGTTCCCGGCATCGAACACCGCAGCGAGCGGCGGACGCACCGTGTGGATGGCCCACCACGACGGCTCCTGGGCCCCCGCCCGCGCCGAGAACCCTCGTGATCTGCCGACGGTCCACCAGGGTGGTCCCCGCCGCCTGTGGGATCTGCTCACCGACGTTCTGGACCGCCTCATCACCGGTGGGGAGCTGCCGGTGACCGGGGCCCGCGTCACGATCACCCCCGACGGGCAGACCACCCTCAGCCGCGGCCGGTGGTCGGCCACCCTCTGAGGTGTACGAGACACCATCTCACCTTCTTGCCTGTGACAGGTGTACGACCGCGGCCGCTGCATCCGCTGGAATCTTTTGTGCGGCCCGACAGCGGGCTTTCTTTCTCTCCTTTCTGCGGGGGCGGGTCAGCCAGGGGCGGGAAGAACCTCGCGGGGTGCCCATGGAAGCGGCGTCAATGCAGACCCGCACGCCGCGTCATGGACGGTCCTTGCAGGAAGGAGTGACGTCCTTGGACAACCGGGCATGCCGGTCAGGCCCCTGTGTCACAGTGAGCGACGAGAGCGAATGGGCAACAAGGGGGGGGGCGGGCTGTCGTGCGACGTGACCGAGGGCTTCCGGTGCTGCGGGAGAAGGAGCTGGTGGCTGCCGGGGTGGACGTCGGGCCGCTGCGGCGGATCACCGTGGTGCTGGGGCGTGCGGGCGGCGGGAAATGGCATGTTCCCGCTGAGGCGTCAAGGTGGCGGAGTCATTGCCGGTATGCGGAGCGCCTGACGGGTAGTCCGCTCGCTTTGCTGGATGTCTGTGAGCAGGTGTGCCGTCACTGTGCCTCTGTGGTGGGGGTGGAACCGGGCGAGGAGGCGCTGTGGCGGGCAGCGGCCGACGTTGTGGCGGCTGATGTGCGGGTGCGCAGGCTGGAGGAGCAGGAGGCGGGCCCGCGGTCCTGGGAGGGCTATGCGCGGCGTTGTCACGTTGGTGGGGTGTTGATCGGTTGAGGGCGTGTCAGGGCGTAGAGGGGGCGGGCGGGGTTTGGATTACGCTGCGGTGGGCGGGGC
>NZ_JBEZBE010000096.1:0-2741 GCF_040646935.1 Streptomyces sp. NPDC044984 | reverse complement strand
GCCACCCGCTCCTGCTTCCACGCGGTGACCAGCGGCTCGATCAGCGCCCACTGCTCGTCGGACAAGTCGGTTGCGTACGGCATCCGTTCCATGCCACGACCCCATCATGCACACGACATGAGGCGATGGCAGAACCATTCCATCACCCACGAACGAGCGACACCACATCACCAAAAACGGGACTTAACGCCCCCTTAGAGCGGGTCACCGACGGCTGCCGCCAACCCTGACCATGAACCCGGCCATGGCTGGTCAGTGGAACCTGGCCGGCCGCCCCCGGCGCCACGAGCGTGGCGCAAGTCCAAGGAAGCAGTGCGGCCGTACACCGGGCTCGCCGGGCTCCAGGCTCGTACGGTCCGCCGGTGCGATCGCACGGAGCGGCGGGCAACTCCTGGACCGCGGGCGCGGTTTCGTCATCGGCTGCCGCGATCTCCACTACAGCCGGAGACCGCGAGAAGCCGGGCGAGCCGGGCGCCGCGTGGACGACAGCGGCTGGGTGAAGGTGCCGGCGGGGGCGCCCACCTGGGGTGTCGCGGGCCGAGTGCGGCAGTCCGTCCTTCAGGTGCGCAGGAAGTCGGCATGACGGGCGTGGGGTCCGGCCGTCTTCCGGCCGACGGCGGTGGAGAGCACGCTGCGGTGGAGCCGGGCTCCCTGCCGGTCGCACCGGAGCCGGTACGGCACTCGGTTCGACGGTCCGGTCGGCGTCCAACCGTGCGTGGACGTCGAGCGGTATGTCTCCACGGAGTCCGTCGAGAAGGTGGCTCTCCCGGCGCCGCACCCGGCTGCACGTGCGACTCCGTGTTTCACTTTCGACACCCGAGTATCTGGTTGGCATTAATCATTTGTAGATCGAATGTAAATCGGGGCCCATGAGGATGCCTGTGCCGTCTGATCACAGACTGCTACGCCAAGAGGAAAGGCATACTCATGAGATACGGCAGAACCAGCCTGTGGGCTGCGGGTTCGGCCCTGGCCGCGGCGATGGCGCTCGTCGGCACCCTCGCCCCGGGCGCCAGCGCCGAGCAGCAGCGCGACGGTAACAGCGAGAAGAGCGTCCCGATCTCACAGGTTGTCGGCGCCGACAACCTGCGGAAGATGAACGAGCAGCGACCCCTCGTCGCCGCTGCGAGCATCCTGGCCAAGGCCCAGGAGCGGGGCCACTACGAGGGCTACACGGGCATCGGCCTTCAGGAAGACCACGTCACCCTGTGGTGGAAGGGCGACCTGCCCGAGCCCGTACAGCGGGCCGCGGAGCGGGCCCGCAGAACCGCCCCCGTGCACATCGTTGCCGCGGACCACTCGCTGGCCGAACTCAAGGACGCCTCCGAGCTGTTACAAGCCCGGCTGGAGAAGGACCCCTCGCTCGGCCACAGCGTCAAGATCCCCACTGACGGCAGCGGACTGGTCCTGGCACAGGACACCACCCGCGCAGCACGCACCGCCTCCGTCGCGCAGGACCACAGCACGGTCGACCGGATCGCCGGCGTGTCCGTGAAGACGATCAGCGAGGAGCCTCTCCAGGAACGCTCGCGTGTGAACGACGGTGCGCCGTGGTCGGGCGGAGCACAGATAAACTTCAATGGCGGGGCGTGCACGGCCGGGTTCGGTGTGCGTGACGCAAGCGCGACCTACCTGCTCACCGCTGAGCACTGCGGTCGGAGCGGCAATCGGTTCACCAACCCGCAGGGCACCTACATCGGCACCTCCACCAAGTCCAGTGACGCCCATGACGTGATGCTCATCCCCACGAACTCCGACAACTTCATGTACACCGGGGGACCCGACAGCGACGCGGGCGTGCGGGTCGACGGCTGGGACCACGTCTTCCCGGGTGAGTACCTGTGCCAGTCCGGAATCACCAGCGCACGGGCCACGGGCGGCCCGGTCTGCAACATGAAGGTCCTCTTCTTCTACAACGACTCCGAAGACCTGGTGGAGGCGGAGCAGATGGACGGCCGGGAGGCGGCCCGCAGCGGTGACAGCGGCGGCCCGATCTACACCGCCTCGGCCGCCGGCGGCGCGATCGCCAAGGGCACGGTGACCCGTAGTGCGGGGGCGCGCCTGGGCTTCCAGGACTTCTACACGGCCACGCGGGACTTCGGCATCTGGATCAACAGGTAGATCCGTCCTCGCGGCCCGTGCCAGGGCCCGCCCGGCGTCCTCGGCGGCCGTGAAGGCCGGGAGGACGCCGGCTTCCGTCGCGGCGGCCTCGGCGAGCCGCAGCGCGGACTGGTGGTGGGAGCCGAGGCGGGACGGCTGTCAGTGCGGCAGTTCCTGTCCCCGCACCAGCGGCAGGGTGTCGGCGAGCCGGACCGCTGGTGGGCCAGGCGCCGCCGGACGGGGCCGGGGACGCCCGGCAGCCGCAGCAGCCGCTCGCCGGCGGCGCGCAGGATGCGATTCTCGGCGGTGTCAGCGGTGTACGCGTCGTAGCCGTACACCAACGCGGCGGCGGCCGAGGAGGAGTTGCACTCGATGTCCCGGGCCGCCACCCAGCGCGCCCCGGGGCCGGCCGGGGCGTCCACGAGCGCGCCGCTCGCCCGCAGTTCCGCCCGGAACCGGCGTGCGGGCGCTGTCACGTTGGCTGACCGGGTGGGATGATCTTCTGGTTGGTCGTGCTGGGAGGGGTCGTCCGTGGGCAGCGCACCGCCGTCGTACAAGGGGTACCGGTACCCGGTCGAGGTGATCGCGCACTGCGTGTGGCTGTACTTCCGCTTCCCGCTCAGCTTCCGCGAGGTCGAGGA
>NZ_JBEZBE010000095.1:0-2884 GCF_040646935.1 Streptomyces sp. NPDC044984 | reverse complement strand
AGCAGCGGGCCGCCGCCGGCCTGCCCGCCCTGTCCCTGGCCTGGGGCGCCTGGGTCCAGGACGGCGGCATGACCGGCACCCTCTCCGACGCCGACATGCAGCGCATCGCCGCCTCCGGCGCCGCCCCCATCCCCGTCGAGCGCGGCCTCGCCCTCTTCGACACCGCCACCGGCTCCGCCGAGCCCCTCGTGGTCCCCATCGGCTCCACCGGCGGCGACCTGCGCATCCCGGGTGAGGTGCCGCCGCTGCTGCGCAACCTGGTGCGCGGCACCCGGCGCGCCGCCGCCACCGCCGTCGGCGGCGCGAGCACCGCCGCCGATCTGACCCGCCGCCTGCTGGCCCTCCCCGAGGACGAGCGCGTCCGCCACCTCGTCGACCTGGTGCGGGTCGAGGCCGCCGCCGTGCTCGGCCACTCCTCGCCCAAGGCCATCGAACCCGGCCGAGAGTTCCGCGAACTCGGCTTCGACTCGCTCACCGCCGTCGAACTGCGCAACCGCCTCACCACCGCCACCGGCCTGCGGCTGACCGCCACCCTCGTCTTCGACTACCCGACCCCGCAGGGTCTCGCCGAGCACCTGGTCGCCGAACTCCTCGACGAACACGACGACCCGGGCGCCCCCCTCGTGGCCGCCGACGTCGCCGACGACCCCGTGGTCATCGTCGGCATGGCCTGCCGCATGCCCGGCGGCATCACCACCCCCGACGAACTGTGGCGGATGCTCGCCGACGGCGAGGACCGCATCTCCGCCTTCCCGACCGACCGAGGCTGGGACCTGGACGCCCTGTTCGGCGGAGGCCACGACAACCGGGGCGTCAGCGCCACCCGCCGCGGCGGCTTCCTGCACGACGTGGGCGGTTTCGACGCCGGCTTCTTCGGGATCTCCCCGCGCGAGGCCCTCGCCATGGACCCGCAGCAGCGCCTGCTGCTCGAGACGTCCTGGGAGGCGTTCGAACGCGCCGGCATCGACCCGCAGAGCCTGCGCTCCAGCGCCACCGGCGTCTTCGTCGGCACCACCGGCCAGGACTACGCGACCCTGGTGATGACCTCCCGTGAGGACGTCGAGGGCCACGCCAGCACCGGCCTCGCCACCAGTGTCATCTCCGGCCGGGTCTCCTACGCCCTCGGCCTGGAGGGCCCGGCGCTCACCGTCGACACCGCCTGCTCCTCCTCCCTGGTCGCCCTGCACCTCGCCGCCCAGTCCCTGCGCAGCGGCGAGAGCTCCCTCGCCCTCGCGGGCGGTGTCACCGTGCTGTCGACCCCGATGAACTTCTCCGGTTTCACCCGGCAGGGCGGCCTCGCCGGCGACGGCCTGTGCAAGGCGTTCGCGGACGCCGCCGACGGCACCGGCTGGTCCGAGGGCGTCGGCATGCTCGTCCTGGAACGCCTTTCCGACGCCCGCCGCAACGGGCACGAGGTGCTCGCGGTGGTCCGCGGCTCGGCCATCAACCAGGACGGCGCCTCCAACGGCCTGACCGCCCCCAACGGTCCCTCGCAGCAGCGCGTCATCCGCCAGGCCCTGGCGAGCGCCGGGCTCACCCCCGCCGACGTGGACGCCGTCGAGGCGCACGGCACCGGCACCCCGCTGGGCGACCCGATCGAGGCCCAGGCCCTGCTCGCCACCTACGGCCAGGACCGGCCCGCCGACCGGCCGCTGCTGCTCGGCTCCATCAAGTCGAACATCGGCCACACCCAGGCCGCCGCCGGCGTCGCGGGCGTCATCAAGATGGTGCTCGCCATGCGCCACGGCGCCCTGCCGAGGACCCTCCACGTCGACCGTCCCTCCACGCACGTCGACTGGGAGGCCGGCGCGGTGCGCCTCCTCACCGAGTCGACCGAGTGGCCGGACACGGACCGGCCGTGGCGCGCCGGTGTGTCGTCCTTCGGCCTCAGCGGCACCAACGCCCACGTCATCCTCGAACAACCCGAACCGGCCGCGCAGGACCCTGAGCCGGCCACCGAGCCGTCCGTCTCGCCGCTCCTGGTGCCGTGGCCGGTCTCGGCGCGTTCCGAGGACGCCCTGCCGGGACAGATCGACCGGGTGACGTCCTTCGACGCCGGGTCCGTCCTGGACGTGGGCTACTCGCTGGCCTCCGGGCGGTCCCTGTTCGAGCACCGCACGGTGCTGCTCGCGGGCACCGGCCTGGAGGGCGGTGCCCCCGTGGAGGTGGCGCGTGGTCGTGCCGCCGAGCGGTCGCTGGCGGTCCTGTTCTCGGGTCAGGGGTCGCAGCGGGCGGGGATGGGGCGTGAGCTGTATGCCCGGTTCCCGGTGTTCGCGCAGGCGCTGGACGCCGTACTGGCGCGTCTCGACGTGGAGTTGGAGCGTCCGTTGCGGGAGGTGCTGTTCGCGGAGGAGGGCACGCCGGAGGCGGAGCTCCTCGACACGACCGGTTACACGCAGCCGGCGTTGTTCGCGGTCGAGGTGGCGTTGTTCCGGCTGGTGGAAAGCTGGGGTGTGCGGCCGGAGTTCGTGGCCGGTCACTCCGTGGGCGAGATCGCGGCCGCGCACGTGGCCGGGGTGCTGTCGCTGGAGGACGCGTGCGCGCTGGTCGCGGCGCGTGCCCGGTTGATGCAGGAACTCCCGGCGGGCGGCGCGATGGTGGCGGTGCGGGCGAGCGAGGAGGAGATCGCTCCGAGGCTGACGGACGGCACCGCCCTCGCGGCGGTCAACGGACCGGATGCGGTCGTCATCGCGGGCGTGGAGCGGGAAGTCCTCGCGCTGGCCGAGGAGTTCGCGGGGAAGGGCCGCAGGACGCAGCGCCTGTCGGTGAGTCACGCCTTCCACTCGCCGCTGATGGAGCCGATGCTCGACGCCTTCCGCGCCGTCGCGGAGGGACTGACGTACGCCGAACCGCGCATCCCGGTCGTGTCCAACGTGACCGGTGA
>NZ_JBEZBE010000094.1:0-2935 GCF_040646935.1 Streptomyces sp. NPDC044984 | reverse complement strand
GGATACAAGACGTCGGCATGCCTCCCTCAACCCGAGCGAAACCATGCCTGACCAGCAGAAATCAAGGGATCACGTTCGGTTGAGATACGGCTTCTGAGATCGGCGTCGATGAACATCAGTTGCACGAGGGCCTGGCCGTCAGCGGCGGCTTTGTCCTGATCGAGGCAGCTTACGACCTCATGGGGCTCGATCACCGTCACCGTGCCAGGAACAGGGGGGCCCTGGGTTCGCCCGAGGTACTGAAAAGGGGGTGCAGAGCCGCCATGCGTGATCTTGACGGTGTACCCGCTGTTCACAACGGTCGGGAAGTCACCATCGGCAACGCGCACAGCCAGGCTCTCGACTCCGAACCGTGCTCTTCTGCGACGCCCTTCGATTGCGGACTCAGCCATGTCATTTTCGCCCTAGTTCGGCTTGTTCGATTGATCTTACAGTTCCCGGCAAGACAAGCGCATTCGTCGGGCCAGGGAGGTATGACAGTCGATGGTTGAGGCAGTCGCCCTCCCCTGCCGTCAGACCGTGGGACGAACACCTGACGAGATCTGTGCACCGCTGCGGAGATCACCGTCCACACCAACCCAGGTGCCGGGCGGCCGTTCCTGGCCCATCAGGCTCGCGGCCACGACCGCCAGTTCCATGCCTACCGCCAGTTACGACAGGCGCTATGTCAACACTGATCTCGAAAGGGCTCCGATGAGCAAGCCGTACAGCGACGCCGCCAACATCCCGGTCAACGCGTCGCAACCCGTCCTCACCTACCACCCGGTCACCCTCGACGTTCCCGGCCGGCCCGTGCCGCTGGAAGTCAAGGTGTCGATCCCCGCGACCGGCACCGACCTGCCGCTCATCCTCCTGTCCCACGGGCACGGGCTGGCGAACTTTCTGTCTTCCTACAACGGCTACGGGCCGCTGGCGAACTTCTTCGCCGCCCACGGGTTCGCGGTCATCCAGCCGACCCACCTGGACTCGACGGCCCTCGGTCTGCGCGACACCGACCTCAAGGACGCGCCCCTGTTCTGGCGTGACCGCGCCACCGACATGCATAACATCCTCGACCGCCTCGACGACATCGAGGCCGCCGCCCCTGGTCTTGCCGAACGGCGGATCGACAGGGACCGTGTCGGTGCCGTAGGACACTCCCTGGGCGGCAACACCGTCTCCCTCCTCCTCGGAGCCCAGATGCTGGACCCGGACGACGACCGGCCGAAGGACCTCTCCGACTCTCGTGTCAAGGCGGGAGTGCTCATCGGAGCTCCAGGCATCGGCAACGACGAGCACTTCGCCGAGTGGGCCAAGACGAACTACCCGGTGCTGTATTACACCGACTTCGAGCAGATGACAGGCACCAGCCTGATCATCGTGGGCGATCAGGACCTCAACCCCAACTTCTCCAATCAGCTCAGCTACCGTGCTGACGCTTACTCGGCCAGCCCCGGCGGCAACAAAACCATGGTGACCATGTACGGCGCTGGTCACATCTTCGGTGGCATATCCGGATACGACGCGGCAGAGACGGACGACGAAAATCCCGAGCGCGTGGCGACTCTGCGGGCTCTCGTGTGGGCCTACTTGCGCAGCCAGCTCTACTCGGCCGACCCGTCCTGGAAGAACGCGGTGAACGCCCTGGAGAACGGTGAAGACCCGATGGCCAAGGTCGAGACGAGGTAGTTCCGCGAGGTGGGCGGCGGCGCGACGGCCGCCGCCCACCGCACTTCATCGCACCGAGACCTTCCACCCCAGCACGGATCGCACAGGAGCAACCGCCGTGTGGACCACGTTCGCTGCAACCGTCGGCGGAAGCGCCGCCGGCCTCACCGGCCTCACCTTCATCGTTGTCGCCTTCCGCTTCGACGTCGTCGCCACCTCCCAGGAATACCGCAACCGCGCCGCGCAAACCGTCTCCCTGTTCCTGACAACCACAGTCACCGCATCGCTGGTCACCCTGCCGCAACCGACCTGGGCGCTCGGGATCGAACTGTTGGTCGCCGCAGCAGCAAGCGCAAGTCTGCTCTCGGTGCTCGACCACGCAGCCCGCCGTGGCACGTCCCAGCATGCGCGGCCCATCCTCGTCGTCGCGCTCGTCGTGTTCGCGGCAGGTATCGCCGCCGCCGGACTGTTCGCCACCGTCGGCTCCACCAACGGAATGGGCTTCTACGCCGCGAGTTCGCTGCTCGGCCTCATGTGGGGCGTCTACGGGACGTGGGTCTTCCTCACCCAGGCGGGCACAGATCAGATCAACGCGGTAGCAAACGTGCATGACCAGCCCGGCACCGTGCCGGCCGCCTGACCGGCCCCGCACAGTGAGGTGGTGCGGGACTATGACGGTGGGACCTTGACCCTGGTTTTTGGACACCGGAGAGACTTGGATCTTGCTGGTCCAGGAGAACGGAGTCCCCGTGGGGATGAAGCACTACCCCGCCGAGTTCAAGGCGGACGCGGGCGTTGTCACGTTGTTGGGTGCGTGACTGTACCTGCCACCGGGGAACGGGCCTGTGCGAGCGGTCGGTCAGTCGATGAGGGCGGTGGCTTCGATTTCGACGAGGACGCCAGGGTCGAAGAGGCAGTCGACGCCGATGAGTGACGACGGGGGAAGGGGCTGTGGCAGCCCGATCTCGTCCGCGACGCTTTCGATGCCCGCCATGAAGGCGCCCATCTTCTCCGGCTTCCATTGGGTGACGTAGACGGTCAGTCGCACCACGTCGTCGAACGTCGCGCCAGCCCCGGCGAGACCGCGGGCGGTGTTCCGCAGCGCCTGCGCGACCTGCCCGGAGAGATCTCCTGGCGCGACGGGGGTCCCGTCCGCGAGGCTGGAAGTCTGCCCACTGACGTGGACGTGCCTGCTGCCGGTACCGACAGCGACGTGATGGTAAGGCGCGGGCTGCAACAAGCCCTCAGGGGTGAAACGTTGAACGGACATGGTGGTCTCCTTCCGGCG
>NZ_JBEZBE010000093.1:0-3108 GCF_040646935.1 Streptomyces sp. NPDC044984 | reverse complement strand
CCCGGCAAACTCCTACGCACCCGCATCCTCGGCGGAGTGATCAACGAGTACCGATATGCGGCTTGACCAGCAGCGATGACTTCCCAAGCGGCACACGGTACAGGTTCTCCCACTTCTCCTGAACCATTTCGGCCCACAGGGCGTCAATAAACACGACGAGATACAGATGGAACAGAAGGAGACGGGGTGTCCTTCGAGCAGGAATGGGCGCAGCTGAAAGCCGATGGCGTTGGCGCGGCAGGCTGAGGGCGGCATGCGGCTCAACCAGCTGCCGGCAGACTCCGGCGGAGGCGCGCCGGATCTGGTGGCGAAGGCGGACTCCATCAACGGGAACGCCAACCTGCTGGTGGAGATCGCTGGGCTTCTCCACGAAGGCCGCCCGGACGCCGAGCTGACCACCATGGCACGGAATCCCAGGACGCACGGAGACGTGGCACGTCAGGTGGAGCGTTTCGCCGAGTTCGCGGGTGACCAGTTCCTGGACACCATGGCCCTGTTTGCAGCGCTGTCAACCCGTCTGCGGATGGCTGGCGGGAAATTCGCGGAGATCGAGGACGAGACCGCCCGCCGGTTCCTGGAGGCCGTGCTCGACGGCCGTTACGTCTCGCCGGGAACGCGATGAGCGACGGACTGAGCTACCGCAAGGACGTCGATTTCTTGGAGAACTGCAACCCGCCGCTGGTGGAGCGCAACGCGGATGAGTTCCACCGTATCCAGGCTCTCCTGACGGCTGTCGCTCCTGCGGCGGAGCGGGCAGAGAAGCACACCGAGTGGCGCAGCAAGGGCAGCGCGCACTACACGGCCAGGCTCACCGAGGGCCGCCGCTTGGTGGACGAACTCGCCGAAGCCTACGGGCACGCCGCGGGCGCGCTGCGTCGTTACGCGGAGGCACTGACGCTGGCGAAGGTGTACTACTCCAGTGGCCTGGTCAGCGAGCAGGCGCTCGCGGACCTGATCCACACCAAGGGCACCGCGATCACCCGCACGGCTCAGGAGGCCGAGCCGATGCGGCAGTGGGAGGACATTCGCGATACCACCGGCGTCCTGGACTTCTTCGCGGAGCTGACCATGGACGTCGACGACATCCGGGATGAGGCCAACCGGCTGCACAACGCGGCGGGCGGCGACTTCGACCTGGCACGGACCACCGAGGGGGAGGCCCGCGCCCTCTGCATCCATGAACTCAAACAGGCGTACGACCTGGTGCCGGACTTTCAGGTATTCCTCACCGAGCGGGTGGACGTCGCCGCCGCCATGCCCGACCTCCGGCGCGAGGCGGCCGAGGCGAGCGGTAACCCGGTGACCCGGTTGTCGGGCAGCGGTCCCAAGCAGGACTACTACCCGACGGCCGGGGACAAGCTGGTCTCCCCGACGCTCCAGAACATCCGGATGCAGCTCGCTTCATTGCCGGGCGCGACGGACAGCTACTGGATTCCGCCCTCCAGTGACCAGGAGAAGACCGAGTGGATTCGGGCCAACAAGGACATCATCAAGGCCGCTGCGCAGAACTCTGGGCTGCCGCCGTCGATGGTGGCGGGCATCGCCTGGAAAGAGATCGCCGGCCAGCCCGGCCCACTCGACGACATCACCGACACCATTCGGGAGCAGGCGGACTCCCCGTTGAGCCCTGTCGGGCCGGAGAACCTGCCGTCACGACTGGGCGGTGACCCCGACGAGACGTCCTTCGGGCCGATCGCCATCCAGGTACGGCGTGGCGCCGAGGTGCTCGGCTACAACCCGGAGAACCTCACCGACCAACAGCGAACCACGGTGGAGGAATCGCTCCAGGAGCCGGGACAGAACATTTTCATCGCCGCCGAGTACCTGGCTCAGCTCAAGGCGGAGAGCGACTTCGCCGACGTACCCCCGGAGGAAATGACGGTGGAGCAGCAACAGGAGCTTGCCGCGCGGTACAACGGGGGACCGTACTGGGGGAACGATCAGGCTCAGCGTTATGGCCGAGACTTCGCCCATCACCTGGATCAGGCAAGGAACGCGATCCGCTGATGCAGTCCTCGAAACCCTCTCACACCAAAGACAGGCAGAAGACCGGTCACTTCCGTCACCCGGTGGACGACCGCCCGCACCACCCCGACGACGACCGCCGCCCGCTCCGCGTGATCCTCGCCGTGCCGGTGGTGCTATTGACCTTGGCGGCGGCATTCTTCCTCTGGCTGGCGGTCAACACCCGTCCGGACGGCGACTGGGACCAAGCCGCGTACGGCGGGATCGAGCTGGCCTGCGCCTTGGCCGTCGTCTTGGCAGGCGCGGTGGGAGCACTATGGCTGGCGCCCTCGGTGCGGCGGGTAATGCGGTGGCCGTGGGCGGTACCGGCTGTGGTGCTGGGGGTGGCGGCGGTGGTGCGGTGGGTGTCCAGCGGGGCGTGAATGCCCGACCTGTCCAGGGGCTGCGATCATGACACCGACCCGCTCCACCCCCGTGGCCAGGGCCTGTCCGACGGGTCAGGCCCTGATGCCTGTCCAACAGGGCTTCGGGCTTGCGCTTTCCGTTGCGGCAACTCCTACGGTCATGTGTGGCCGGGGCTCTGTCACGTTGTTGGGTGTGCGAGTGCCTGTCGGCGTGTCGTGGGTGGTGGAGCCGGGGTCCGGTTCCGGGCTCAGGCCTCGGCGGGCCGGCCGACGACGCCGGTGACCTGGTCCCAGATGGCGAAGCGGACGGTCATCTCGGCACGGTAGTCGTGTGAGCATTGATGCCCCTATGGATGTCAAGTAGCGGTTGCGGTATGTGCGCGGCTGGCTGCAGGGCTCGGAGTGGCGAGAAGCCGGTAGATCTCCCGTGCGATGTAGCGTTTGAGGCAGCGGATGACTTCTCGGTGATGGGGATCTTTGAAAACGGCCGGGACCGCTCCTCACCTCACTTGCTTGGTCTTTGAACTGAGTGGGGAGGATGAGGATCGAAGAGCGGTCCTTGATCACCAGAATGTAGGTTTTGGCCATGACTGGTGACTGGCGGATGGATCGGATCGGGACTGCGCTGAGGGGCGAGAACCCGACTGAGGTTGATCCCCGGGGGTGGACACCGGGTTTCACGCGACGAGTGACAGCCTACGTGACGTGATCAATTGCTGTTCGTACTCAGCTGGCGTGA
>NZ_JBEZBE010000092.1:0-3525 GCF_040646935.1 Streptomyces sp. NPDC044984 | reverse complement strand
CGGTGAGGCGTGGGCGTACGGCGCGGACGTCGACTGGGACGTCTTCTACGACGGGACCCGCCCCCGCCGCGTCGACCTCCCCACCTACCCCTTCCGCCGCGACTGGTACTGGCTCACCCCCGACGAGACCGACCGGCCCGCCGGCACCGGCGGCGACCCCGCCGACGGCGAGTTCTGGTCCGCCGTCGAGAGCGGTGACGTCACCCGTCTGTCCACCGTCCTGGACATCACCGGCGACGACACCGAGGCCTTCAGCAGCCTGCTGCCCGCCCTCGCCTCCTGGCGTCGCCGCCGCACCCTGCGCACCACCCTCGACTCCTGGCGCCACCGCGTCCACTGGACCCCGCTGACCGGCGCCGCCGGCCCCGTCCCCGCCGGCCGCTGGCCCGCGCTCGTCCCGGCCGGGCACGCCGACGACCCCTGGGTCGACGACGTCCTCACCGCCCTCACCACCCGCGGCCTGCGCGTCGAACGCCACGACCTCACCGGCGACGAGGACACCACCGCCCTCACCGCCCTGCTCACCACCCCCGACGGCGAGGACCCCGCCGGAGTGCTGTCGCTGCTCGCCCTCGACGAGCGGCCGCACCCCGACCACCCCGCCCTCCCGCGCGGCCTCGCCGCCGTCAAGGAGCTGACGCACGCCCTCGCCGGAACCGGCACCCGCCTGTGGGCGCTCACCCGCGGCGCCGTCTCCGTCGACAGCCGGGACCCGCTGACCTCGCCCGTCCAGGCCGAGACCTGGGGCTTCGGCCGCGCCGTCGCCTTCGAACTCCCGGACACCTGGGGCGGGCTCGTCGACCTGCCGCCCACCCCCGACCCGCGCGCCCTCGACCGCCTGCCCGGCCTCCTCGGCGGCGCCGAGGACCAGCTCGCCGTCCGCGCCGCCGGCTCCTACGCCCGCCGACTCGCCCGGATGCCGCTGCCCGAACCCGCCGGCGACGCCGACCCCACCGGCACCTGGGCGGCGCACGACACCGTCCTGATCACCGGCGGCACCGGCGCCCTCGGCGCCCACGTCGCCCGCTCCCTGGCCGCCGCCGGCACCCGGCACCTGGTCCTCACCAGCCGCCGCGGCCCCGACGCGCCCGGCGTCGCCGACCTCACCGCCGAACTCACAGCGCACGGCGCCCGCGTCACCGTCGCCGACTGCGACGTCGCCGACCGCGACCAGCTCGCCGCGCTCCTCGGCTCCCTCCCCGCCGACCTGCCGCTCACCGGCGTCGTCCACGCCGCGGGCGTCCTCGACGACGGCGTCCTCGACGCCCTCACCCCGGACCGCTTCGACGCCGTCCTGCGCCCCAAGACCCTCGGCACCGCCCACCTGCACGACCTCACCCGCGAGCACGACCTGTCGATGTTCGTGCTGTTCTCCTCCATCGTCGGCGTCCTCGGCAACGCCGGACAGGCCAACTACGCCGCCGCCAACGCCTACCTCGACGCCGTCGCCGAGCAGCGCCGCGCCGCCGGCCTGCCCGTCACCTCCGTCGCCTGGGGCCCCTGGGCCGACGCCGGCATGGCCACCGCCGACGTCCTCACCGACCGCATGCGCCACGACGGACTCACCCCGATGACGCCCGACACCGCCGTCGCAGCACTGCGCGCCGCCGTCGCCGAGGGCGCCTCGCACACCACCGTCGTCGACGTCGACTGGCCGTCGTACGCCGGTGTCCTGACCGCCGCCAGGCCCAGCCCCCTCATCGGCGACCTGCCCGAGGTCCGCCGCGCCCTGGAGGCCGCCAAGGCCGCCGCGCCCGACACCCACGCCCTGCGCGACCGGCTGCGCGGCCTCGCCCCCGCCGACCAGGACCGCCTGCTCACCGACCTGGTCCGCGCCGAGGTCGCCACCGCCCTGCGCCACGCCTCGCCCGAGGCCGTCGACGTGCACCGCGCCTTCAAGGACCTGGGCTTCGACTCGCTCACCGCCGTCGAGGTGCGCAACCGCATCACCGCCGCCACCGACGTCAAGCTGCCCACGACGCTCCTGTTCGACCACCCCAACACCGCCGCCGTCGTCGACCACCTCAAGGACCGGCTGCTCGGCGGACAGCGGCCCGCCACCGCACCCGTGGTCGTCGCGGCCGGCGTCACCGACGAGCCGATGGCCGTGGTCGCCATGGCCTGCCGCTTCCCCGGAGGGGTCACCAGCCCCGAGGAACTCTGGGACCTGATGGTCGCCGAGGTCGACGCGGTGTCCACCCCGCCCGCCGACCGCGGCTGGGACCTCGACTCGATGTACGACCCCGACTCCGAACGGCAGGGCACCACCTACAGCCGTGAGGGCGGCTTCATCCAGGACGTCGCCGGATTCGACCCGGCGTTCTTCGGGATCTCCCCGCGCGAGGCCCTCGCCATGGACCCGCAGCAGCGCCTGCTCCTGGAGACGTCCTGGGAGGTGTTCGAACGCGCCGGCATCGACCCGGAGACCCTGCGCTCCACCGCCACCGGGGTCTTCGTCGGGACCATCAACACCGACTACCAGGTCCGCCTCGGCGGTGCCGCCGCCCAGGAGCAGCTGGCCGGCCACCTCATGACCGGCAACGCCTCCAGCATCGCCTCCGGCCGCCTGTCCTACACGTACGGCTTCGAGGGCCCCGCCGTCACCATGGACACCGGCTGCTCGTCCTCCATGGTCGCCCTGCACCTGGCCCTGCAGTCGCTGCGCACCGGCGAGTGCACCATGGCCCTGGCCGGCGGCGTCACCATCATGTCCACCCCCGAGCCCTACGTGGAGTTCTCCCGGCAGCGCGGCCTCGCCCCCGACGGCCGCTGCAAGGCGTTCGCCGAGGGCGCCGACGGCATGGGCTTCGCCGAGGGCGTCGGCCTCGTCCTGCTGGAGCGGCTCTCCGACGCCCGCCGCAACGGCCACCCCGTCCTCGCCGTGGTGCGCGGCTCCGCCATCAACCAGGACGGCGCCTCCAACGGCCTCACCGCCCCCAACGGGCCCTCGCAGCAGCGCGTCATCCGCCAGGCCCTCGCCAACGCCGGACTGTCCGCCGCCGAGGTCGACGTGGTCGAGGCGCACGGCACCGGCACCCCGCTCGGCGACCCCATCGAGGCGCAGGCCATCCTCGCCACCTACGGCCAGGACCGTCCGGCGGAGCGGCCGCTGCTGCTCGGCTCGCTGAAGTCGAACATCGGCCACACCCAGGCCGCCGCGGGTGTCGGCGGCATGATGAAGATGGTGCTCGCGATGCGGCACGGCATGGTGCCCAGGAGCCTGCACATCACCGAACCCACCTCGGTCGTCGACTGGTCCGGCGGTGCCGTCCGCCTGGTCACCGAGGCCACCCCCTGGCCGGACGCCGGCCGGCCACGCCGTGCCGGCATCTCCTCCTTCGGCATCAGCGGCACCAACGGCCACCTCATCCTCGAACAGGCCCCGGAGCCGGAGCCGGCCGACGGGGCCGACGGCGAGCCGGTCCGGGCTCCGGCGTGGTTGCCGTGGGTGGTGTCGGCGAAGTCGCGTGGGGCGGTGCGGGAGCAGGCGGCGCGGCTGGCGGCGTCCGTGCGTGACGGTGGTGC
>NZ_JBEZBE010000091.1:0-3731 GCF_040646935.1 Streptomyces sp. NPDC044984 | reverse complement strand
GCCGGTGAAGCCTCGGGTGATGTTCACGTGATCGGCGATTCCGTTGCGACTGGTGCTCAAGTGTTTCCGTGTTCAACCGTACGACGCCCGCAGGCCCCCGGCCTTGTGCGTGCAGGCCGCTTCCCGCGTGCTTTCGCGGCTCGGCAACGGCGTCGGCGGCGCCCTCACCGGGGCCGGCGTCGGGCACCGGGCCGGCCAAAGGGCTGGCGGACTCGGGCGCCATGGTGCGCGTCCGAGGGTGCCGAGGGGCACGTCCTCGTGGATCGGGCGGCGGGTGCACACCGGTGCGGGACGCCGCCGGGTCGGTCCTGCCGGCGGGGGCGGGGGGATCGGGTGGGTGCGCGCCGCCCGGGCGCGGTGGCGGCGGAGAAGCCGCCCGCGGGGACCGCGCGGGCCCGGCCGCGGAGGAGGGCGGCCCGGCTGTGGAAGTCGCGTTCGGGTGCGGGCCCCCTCCCGTGTGCCCGCCGTGTCCCCCGGAGCGCCAAGGAGCGGCTTCGGCGCCGGACGGCCGGTGAGGGGGTGCCCCGTGTGCCGGCCGTCCGGCTGCCGCCGGCCCGCCCCCCATTGCCTTCTCGGTGGCCCCGCGATGAGGCGCCCGGCCTTCCCCGGGCCCGCCGCGGTCCTGTGCCGCCGCGGCGGCCCCGTGCCGTGACCGAACGGCCCCGTACGCCTGCGCCCGCGCGAAAGACGCTCCCGGCATGCCCTCGGGGTGCCGTCGCGCGTGTTCCGCGGGGAGTCCCGAGCCGTCACGCGGAATCGCCGAAGCGGGCCGGGGCCTCCTGTTCGAGGATTCCCCGGCCCGCCCGCCCTTGCGCCGGGTCAGAGCTTCTTCAGCGTCCGGTTGAAGGTGCGCAGGTCCTCGACGAACAGGTCCGGCTCCTCCATGGCCGAGAAGTGGCCGCCGCGGTCGAGCTCCGCCCAGTGCACGATCTGCTTGAAGTCGCGCTCGGCCAGGCTGCGGACCGGCTGGAAGAGCGCCCCGGGGTAGACCGCGACGCCCATGGGGACGTCGATGGTCGGGGACCGCCCGATCAGGCTGGTGATCGGAAGGAACGGCTTCAGCTCGTAGTGCGCCTGCGCCGCGGAACCGCCGGTCGCGGTGAACCAGAAGAGCGAGATGTGGGTCAGCATCAGGTCGCGGTCGATCGCGTCCTCGGGGACGTTCTCCGTCTGGGCCCAGTGCTTGAACATCTCGAGCAGGTACGCCAGTTGCGCGACCGGCGAGTCGTTCAGCATGTAGCCGATGGTGTGCGGCCGGGTCGACTGCATCTTCATCGGCCCGGACAGCTCGTCGAGGAAGCGCTCGGAAACGGCGAGACGGGCCTTGTCCGCGTCGCTCAGGGTTTCCAGCTCGCCGGGTTCCCCGCTGAGGTTGGTCTGCAGGAGGTTGACGTGGATGCCGGCCAGGTGGCCGGGGTCGATCGCGCTGAGCAGCAACGACGTGAAGGCGCCGATGTCGCCGCCCTGGGCGATGTAGCGCTCGTAGCCGAGGCTCGCCATCAGCCGGGACCAGGCCATGGCGATCCGCCCCAGGTCCCAGCCGGCGGTCTTGAGCGGGCCGGAGAGGCCGAAGCCCGGCAGCGAGGGGATGACCAGGTGGAAGGCGTCGGCGGGGTCGCCGCCGTGGGCCCGCGGGTCGGTCAGGGGGCCGATGATGTCCAGGAACTCCACCGGCGTGCCGGGCCAGCCGTGCGTGATCACCATCGGCGTGGCGTCCGGCTCGGGCGAGCGGACGTGCAGGAAGTGGATGGTGGCCCCGTCGATCTCCGTGGTGAACTGCGGGTACTGGTTGATGCGGCGTTCGGCGGCGCGCCAGTCGAAACCGTCCCGCCAGTACTCGGCCAGCTCCTTGATGTAGTGCAGCGGGGCGCCACGGGACCAGCCGACGTCGACGAGCTCGGGCCAGCGGGTCGCGCTCAGCCGGCGCTTGAGGTCGTCGATGTTGGTCTGGGGGATGTGGACCTGGAACGGCCGCATGGGGAAGCTCCTTCGTCTGGTCGAACGCCGTGATGACCGCGGCCGGCGTGCCGCGCCGCGCCGGTCGGCAGCGCGGCACGGGCGCCTGGCTGCCGTGAGGGGGAGGGACGGACCGATGAGCGACTGCCACCCTGGCGGCGTCGTGCCGGGGCACGGGCCGGCCGGCTGAGCGGCGCCGCGGCCGTCAGGGCGGTTTCCGCGGCGCTGCGATCGGCGTCGGCCAGGGCGGTCGAGGACTCGGGCCTCGAACTCGCCGTCACGCTAGTGGCCGCCTTCGGAGCTCAGCAAGATCCTCGGTGAGGCCCCGCAATACCGGAGAAGCCGGCCGGCCGGCGGTCCGCACGGCGGCCTCCGCGTGCAGCCGCGCGGCCCGGTCGGCGTGCGCGGGTGCGGTCGACCGCGCCGCCGTCTCCCGCCGCACGGCGGCCTCGGTGCGCACGGCATCCGCCGCCCCGCGGCCACTCGCTTCACATAGGGCATATATATTGAATGTTCACAGTGTATACTGGTTGGCCCTTCCCGTCGGCAGCGCATCTGCGCGGTCCATTCGGGAGCAGCCGCCGGGAAGGTCTTCCGAACGCTCCCCGGCACACCCGAAATCCGCACGCCGGCGGTATCCGGCACCAGCGCCAGGAATTTCGGAAGCGATTTTTCCCGCACCCCGCCGCCGGCTCCCCCGCGCCGCCGGGCAAGCACCGCACGGGCCCGGGGGGGGCACCCGGTGCCCGTCGCGCGGGGCCGAGGGCCCCACCCGCCCCCGACGCCCCTCCACTCCCCTGAGCTGCCCATACGGCCACCCGTGGGGCCGCTTCCCGGGAAGCGGTCCCGGCCGCCCCTCGGCCCGGCGCGACAGTCGACCACGATGGCCGGAACAGGAAAGAGGATTCGCAATTCAATGCTTCCCCCCACCGAGAGGGCCGGATTGTACACAGGCGCCACTTCGAGCGCTTCTCCCAGAATGCCATTTATATTCATTGACATCAATGCGAGTGTCATGCAATCGTCATTGATGCAGCTTTCGAAGGCATTCCGCTTTAGCCTTCGAATTCCCCCCTGTATCGACGAAGGAGTGGTCCCCATTTCCATCATCAGAAATCGTGCAGCCAAGGTCGTCGTCGGCTCGGCGGCGGTGCTGGGGCTCGCCGTGGGGTTCCAGAACCCCGCCGTGGCCGTCACGGCGCCGACGGCCACGGTGACCCCGTCGTCCGGCCTGTCCGACGGCACCGTGGTCAGGGTCGACAGTGCGGGCCTCGACGCCGGAACCGCCTACGACGTCGGGCAGTGCGCGTGGGTGGGCACCGGCGTTCTGGCGTGCAACCCGGCGGACTTCTCCTCCGTGACCGCGGACGCCGGCGGCTCCGCGAGCACGTCGCTGACGGTGCGCCGCTCCTTCGAGGGCTTCCTCTTCGACGGCACCCGCTGGGGCACCGTGGACTGCACCGTCGTGCAGTGCCAGGTCGGCCTCTCGGACGCTGTCGGTAACGGCCCGGAGGGTGTGCCGATCTCCTTCAAGTGATCGGCGGGCCCGGCCCGCCGTCGGCGCGGCCGGTTCCACAGCGGCCGGCACCGCCGGTGTGCGGGAGCGCTCGCGCTCCCGCACGTCCCGGCCGCCGGCTCCCCGCGGCGCATCGCTCCCGGACCGCACCACGGCTGCCGCCGTGGATCGGTCCGTCCACAACCCCTCCGAAAGGGACGCCGGTGACCGAGAAGGCCGACCTTCAGACCGTCCTCGACCGTGCCGCCGCCGGTGGGCG
>NZ_JBEZBE010000090.1:0-3813 GCF_040646935.1 Streptomyces sp. NPDC044984 | reverse complement strand
CGGCGATCAGCTCGCGCATGGCGAGGGAGACGTGGGTGTTCAGCCGGTCCCAGACCAGCACGATGGGCGCCTTGACGAGCTGGTGGACGCCGTCGGTCAGTGCGATGAAGTCCCGCTCGCCCATGCTGCGGCGCGTGCCCCTGCCCGCTCGGTGGGTGCGCAGGCGGTGGCACAGCCGGGTGCGGGAATCCGGCCGCATGGCGATCAGCCCGGCCACCGACAGGCGTCCCGAGCGTCGGCCGCTGACGGTCACGACCGGGGTGCGGCCGCGCCGGCCCCAGGTGCGTCCTTTGGGCGGCCGGCGGGTGAAGCCTGCCTCGTCCTCGAAGCAGATGTAGCCTCCGCAGGCCGCCCGGGCTCTTTTACCTCCGCCCAGGTCGCCTCCTTCCAGACGGTGACGGCCTGCTCGTCGCGCTCGGCGACCCTGCGTGCGGGGACCTGCGGGCTGAAGCCGAGCCGGTGCATCAGCCGCGTCGCCCCGGAGACGCTGTAGGAGACGTGGAACTTCCGGCCGATCAGCGTGGCCACCCGCGCCGCGGTCCACACCTGGTCCTCCACCCAGCCGTGCGCGGCCGGACCCTGCTCCAGATACCCGGCGAGCTTCTCCAGGCAGCGCGGGGACAGACGGCACCGCGACCCGCTCGGGCCACGGGAGGCCAGAGCCTGTACACCGCCGTCCCGCCACAACTGGTGCCACTGATAGGCCGATTTCAGGCTCACCCGCAGCCGCCGTGCCACCTCCGGCGGCTTGATCTCCTGCTCGAACAGCTCGGCCGCCTGCATCCGCACTGTCTCACGGCGCTGCCGACCCGCAGGGGTCAGCCCGCCCCCATCCGCATACCTCACACACCACGAAGTACAGCCACCACACCGATCCCGTCAGGGACTTCGAGGCGGTTCACCCTAACGAGCCGAAGTCAGTAACTGACCCGTTCCGGCGAGGACCAGGAGGACGACACGCAGGCCGCTGCCGAAGCGGCGCTGCTGCACTTCTCCAGCCTGCGCGACGCCGCGACATCGTGGCGTTCCTGCTCACCCGGGTCTACCGACCCGAGTCTCTGGTGTGGCTGGAGGGCGACCAGTCCCTGCTCCACTGGCGAGCGGAACGGTCTCCCAGCAGCGATAGCAGAACTCCTTGGGTGAACTGGGTGTGCTGTGGTCGGTGTCCGGTGTGACGCTGCGGTGGCCGCGGCGCGTGAGGTCGCACGTGGCGATCGGACTGTCGGGATGGCGGCCTCCCCGGTGGTCCACCGGGGCGTGACCTACGACCTGGAGGTGGACACCACGCGCACGGAGGCGATGGAGTGCGCGCGGACCATCGCCGCCCGGATCGAGTGATCGGCAGTCCTGCTGTCCGCCGCCGTGACCGCGTCGGCGGCGCGCGGGAGACGCCGTCTCGCCGGGGGAATGCTCTCCGGACCGTCTTCCCGAGACCGGCCACCGTCGAGATCACCAGACCGGCCGGCGTCGAGGTCACCCCGTCGACGGAGGAGGGGGTTCGGCGTCGCCGCCGGCTGCCAGCGCCTCGTATCGTCGTGCGACGGCGTGGAAGGCGGTCTTGGGTGCCCACTGCTCGCCGGCATTCGGCCCGGGGGCAGCGGGCCGCGTGACCTTGACGATGCCGAATCCGCCCATGTCGGCGTCAGTGGCACGATCGGCGGTGTGGATCAGCATGGGCTCACTGAAGGCGAACACGAACGCCCCATGGACGCCGACGGAGGCGAGCGTATCGATCGACTCGGTCAGGTAGTCGGCCTGCACCTGCTCGTCACGGACCACGTCGGCGGCGATGGCCGGAGGGTCGGTGCGGTGATCGAAGATGTCGTACCCCGATGCTCCGAGCCCGGCCGCCCCGCGATGGGCGCAGCAGCCGAACTCGGTGACCAGCACCGGCTTCTGGCCCTTGATGTGCCGCCGGATCTGATCGGCGTAGACCGATGAGTTCCGCGCGTCGCGGTAGGTGTCCAGGCCGACGTAGTCGAACCGGGACCAGTCGACCGACTCCCAGTCTCCCGCGCTGTACGTGACCGGGCCGTGGAAGGTTGCCCGTACGGCGGTCACCAGACGGTCGAGGAGCCCGTCGAGGGCTCGGTCGTACCTGGTCTTCCGCTGGTGGATGAGCCGGGG
This sequence comes from Streptomyces sp. NPDC044984, assembly GCF_040646935.1. Classification (NCBI taxonomy): domain Bacteria; kingdom Bacillati; phylum Actinomycetota; class Actinomycetes; order Kitasatosporales; family Streptomycetaceae; genus Streptomyces; species Streptomyces sp. NPDC044984. The sequence continues at coordinate 1,686 of NZ_JBEZBE010000090.1, read as the reverse complement.
AAGCCGGCGGCCGCGCTGGGCGAACGATCGGCCCGGCACGATCCCCCGGCTGGTGAGGGTCAGTTCGCAGCCGACGTTGACCCCGACGCGGGCGCCCTGGACGCTCAGTCGTCGCGCGGCCGGCCCCAGACCGCGCAGGGCGGACTCGATCGTCTTGGGGCGGGCCTCGACGAGCCGGGGCTGGAGCCAGACGAACAGGTCGTACTCGGCGGCGATGCTCGCCGCTTCGATCAGTCGTCGCGGATCCGTGGCCATGACGGAGACGGCGTTGCAGGACAGGTCGTGCCGGATGACGGCCATGTCGCGACGCACATCGTCCAGGCGCCAGTGTGGGCGCGAGTGGAAGGTCTTCGCGTAGCGGACACCGGCGTCGTAGCACACACCTCGGACGGGGAGGAGGGTCATCGGCGCTCTCCTGTTCTGCCATCAGGTTTTCAACGCTACGTCAATTTTTTTGGTCATGGTGTTGGCTCACGGTTTCTCGCGTCGTACCGTGGTCGAACGGCTCCGCCGTCGGGCCTTCCACCGGCACCGACCCAGGAGACACGCCGCGCGAGCGATCCGAGCAGGGCGACGGAGGTTGGGGAATGCGCACCGAGAGCAGCAACGCCTTACCCGAGGAACCGCCTGAGCCTTCACCGAACAGACCTGCGCACCACCAGTCCGAGACTCCTGCTGACCTGCAGCCAGGGAGCGGCGCGCGGCAGACACGGACAAGGATCCTGGAAGTCGCCGGAGGTATGGTGGCCCTCCTCGGCGGACTCGTGGGGCTGGTGTTCGTGCTGTGGCCCGACGCCCAGCCCAAGCCCGAGCCCGACCCGCCGCCCCCTGTGGAGCTGGTCGATTCCGATGTCGACCGGGAGGAGAACGTCGTCGCCGATGTCGTCTTCGACGGTCAGGTCACCGACCGTTTCCACGACCGGGCCTCGGTGGTGAGTGCCACGCTCAGGAACAGGGGGGACGACCCGGTGCTCGTCACGCACGCCGTGGCGCGCATCACCGCGGTGGACGCCGTGGACTGCCCCTCGGGGGCGGGCGCGACCGACATCAAAGCGCGGTACGACTTCAAGGTGCCGGACGACGCGGCCAAGGGGTCGACGGTCTCGAGGAAGATGAAGTACACCCTCCCTCCGCACGCCCAGGAGCGCGTGGCCTTTACCATCGGGCCTCAGCGTTACGGGGAAGGGTCGGTACCACTGGTCTACACGTTCACCATCAGCCTGCACATGGATGACGGATCGACGGTCGTGGTGCCGGAGGTCACCTACTTGTCTCCCCTGACCCTTACCAAGGGCTTTCTCGCGCAGGCCGAACACGCGGTCAACCCCGGCCCCGGACTCACCGGCGGGCTGATGGATCCCGCTTGCGTGGTCCATCAGGCCCGGTCACTGGAACAACTGACCCGCTCGGCACCCCGCCCGTCGCCCGAGCTCGTCGAGTTCAGCAAGGAACTCTCACACATCGCTGCCACCCATGGATGACACGGCCGGCATCGCGCCTGCTGCGGTGGCAGCAACCTCCGCTCCTTCCCCGGTCGGACCGGACGGGCGGTGCCGCTAGGCGCAAGCCCACGAATACACGCAACCGCTGACTGAGGCTGATCCTTTGGAGTGGACACCCTGACAATGGATCTTGATGGTCCAGGGAGGGATGTCCAGGTGGGACGCAAGTCTCCGTATCCGGAGG
>NZ_JBEZBE010000089.1:0-4135 GCF_040646935.1 Streptomyces sp. NPDC044984 | reverse complement strand
GGATACAAGACGTCGGCATGCCTCCCTCAACCCGAGCGAAACCATGCCTGACCAGCAGAAATCAAGGGATCACGTTCGGTTGAGATACGGCTTCTTAGGAATCACTGCCTGACCGGGTTCTGCTGTCAATCTGTTTCGACGTCAGCGGCTCGCTCCGCGGCCTGCGCTCGATACCGCCCCGGTGTGGTGCCGAACTCCCGTTGGAAGGCGTGTGAGAGCGCGTACGGGCTGCCGTAGCCGACTCGGCCGGCGATGGTGGCCAGGGTGTCCGGGGTGTCGCGGAGCAGGGTGGCGGCGCGGATCACGCGCCACCAGGTGAGGTACGCCATCGGAGGGCGGCCGACCAGGGTGGTGAACCGGCGCGCCAGGGTGGGACGGGAGACGCCCGCCTCCGCCGCCAGACGGTCATTGCTCCACGGCGCGGCCGGGTCCGAATGCAGTGCCCGCAGGGCGGCGGCCGTCACCGGGTCGCCCAGTACGCGGGGCCAGGCTCCGCTGGGGGCCTCGGTCATCCAGGCGCGGATCATGTAGACGAGGAGGAGGTCGAGCAGGCTCGGGAGCACCACGCAGGAGCCGGGTCGCATCTCATCCAGCTCACCGGCGAGCAGATCGATGGCGGCACGGAGTTCGAGGTGGCTGCCCACTCGGCTGGGAAGGTGGACGACCTCAGGCAGCTCGGCCATGAGGGGATGCATGCGGCTGCAGTCGAGCCAGTACTTGCCGCAGAGCACCTCTGTCTCGTAGCTGTCGGGCTGGGTTCGCGACTCTGTCTCCCCGAGCCATTGCTCGAACGGCACCGCCTTCTTCTTCGCGACCGTCGCATCGACCGGGAAATCGGCGATCACATGGCCTGTGCCATGGGGCAGCAGCACCGCGTCACCCACGCCGAGAGGTAGGGGGGCGCTGCCGTCGGTCAGTAGCCAGCAGTGGCCCTTGAGAACGACGTAGAAGCCCGCGCCGTCGTACGGGTCCAGTCGCGCGCACCAGTTCCCGCTTGCCCGCAGTCGGTGGAACCAGGGGTGCCCGAGGTGCACGGCGGATATCGCATCGCTCACCACATCCATCCACCCAGGATATGTGCCGTATGAAGGATGAGACGCATGCGTATTTTTTTGAGCTGGATAAATATCGAGACGCTCATGCGACCTTTCTTAAGGTCGACCACGTGATGAACAAGAGCGAGAGTGTGCAGAGCATGGTGCTGGGAGACGTCGAGGTCATACGGGTCATCGAGTGGCACGAGCCGTTTTTGCCCACCTCCGGCATGTTCCCCGGAGCTGCCACCCATGTGTGGAAGGACAACGAGGACTGGCTGGCACCGGACCACTGGGAGCCGGACAGCGGCTTGGCGGTGCTCGCTTTGCAGAGCTGGGTGCTGCGCAGCGCGGGCCGGACCGTCCTGGTTGACACCGGAGCGGGGAACGGGCGCGAGCGACCGGGCATGGGGCCGTTCCACCACTCCCACAGTGATTTCCTCGGCCTTCTGGCGAGGGCCGGTGTCCGCCCGCAGGATGTCGACGTCGTCGTCAACACCCACCTCCACGTCGACCACGTCGGCTGGAACACCGTCGACGCGGACGGGCAGTGGGTACCTGCGTTTCCCAACGCCCAATACCTCATTCCGGCCGCCGACGACTTCCACTACGGTCCGGACAACGCGTACGGGAACGGCGCGCAGGAGGTCGACCGCCTGGTCTACGAAGACAGCATCGCGCCCATCCACCAGGCCGGACAGGCCGTGCTGTGGGACGGTCTCCACCGCATCGACGAACACCTCACCCTGGAGTCCGCACCCGGTCACACTCCCGGCTCGTCCGTGCTGCGACTCGCATCCGGCAGCGACCGGGCAGTCTTCGTCGGAGATCTGCTGCACAGCCCGGTGCAGATCTTGCACCCCTGCTGCAACAGCAGCGCCTGCCTGGCCCCGGAACAAGCGGTGGCCAGCCGCCGTCGGATTCTCGGGCGGGCTGCCGATGAACGGGAGTTGCTTGTTCCCGCGCACTTCGGCGGCGCAGGGGCCCTGGAAATACGACGGGACAGTGACAGGTTCGCCCTCGGCCCATGGGTAACAGCCAGCCGTGAGAAGAGTGCGCCCGCCTTCGAGTGAGCCGTGACCCACCCGCTCACCGCCCTGCCGTCCTCCGAAGCCCTCGACGCCTCGGCGGACAGCGCGACCATCGCCACCTGCGTCAGCCCTTCTGAACCCTGGGGTGCGGCACCCCTGCGCGTCCGGTCAGGGCCCGATGAAGGGCAGAGCTGCGGCGGCCAGTTCGGCGGGAATCGCCGAACCATATGCCGCTCAGTCGAGCGGAACGATGAGTTCTCGATGATGAACCGGGGACTGCGGGCATTCCCAGACAGGCTCTCCGGCGACGACATGGGCCACCAGAGGGTGCGGGTGCCCAGGGCAAGGGGGAATCGGATCACCGCTTGCGGCTTCGATGAGGTGGTCCTGCAGTTGGGAGGCGAGAGACATGATGGCCTCCGCACGGTCCACTCCCAGCGTGAAATGCGCCGCGAGGGTCTCCGGCTGCTCGGCTGCGCTGTCGGCGATGAACACGACCTCGGATTCGACGGCGACCACGCCGTCCAGAGCTTCCTCCGGCACCCTGAAGGAGGTGCGACCGACGGGTGCGATCTCCGTGACGTGCCAGGACTGACCGGACTGGCCCAAGCGGTCGAGGATTGCTCGGGCCAGCCGGCGGATTTCTTCTTCGGGTACGGGCATTGTCCTAGTTCGTGATGTTGAGCCAACCGGCGAAGGTCAGGGGACGGTGCCGCCCGGACCGATATTGCAGCGCCAGGTGATGTAGTCCTGGTACTCGATCCGATTTTTGGCGTAGAGGGGCTTCATCGTGCCATGGATCTGGTAGTTCGGCGGAACGGAGTGCGGGGCACTCTGGCCGGCGAACGAGCCGTTACGCCACCAGCGAAGGCCCTTTTCGTTGATGTTACCCACCACCGTCCTCTGATTGTCTGCGGACAGCTTGAAGCCCCCGGGCAGCGTGCGCGTGGACTCGCAGTGGTACTGCGCGTTACTGACTTCAGCTCGTCAGGGCGAATTTTGGCGAAGTCCCTGATGGGGCTGGTGCGGTGGCTGTATCCCGTGGTGTGTGAGGTATGCGGATGGGGCGGGCTTACCGCTGAGGGACGCTGGCGCTGGGAGACGGTGCGGATGCAGGCGGCCGAGCTGTTCGAGCAGAAGAACAAGCCGCCGGAGATGGCACGGCGGCTGCGGATGAGCCTGAAGCCGGTTTACCACTGGCATCAGTGGTGGCGGGAAGGCGGTCGTGAAGCTCTGGCCTCCCGTGGCCCGAGCGGGTCGCGGTGCCGTCTGTCCGCGCGCTGCCTGGAGAAGCTCGCCGGGTATCTCGGGCAGGGTCCGGCAGCGCACGGCTGGGTGGAAGACCAGGTGTGGACCGCGGCACGGGTGGTCACACTGATCGGCAGGAAGTTCCACGTCTCCTAATCCGTGGGTAAGGACGGTCTGCCGGATCGGTAACGCGGAAGAGCCGTTCGAAAACACCGAGACCGTGGCGGCTGGCTCCATCCAAACTCCCGAAGCCTTTCCGCGCATGGGTGGGTGGTCCCGGCTTTGATGGTGGTGACGGCCGCGTGGGCGGCGGATGGACGCCTACACGTCTACAGCGTCTCCGGCGCGACGAGGCTGATGCACCGGCTCGGCTTCAGCCCATAGGTCCTCGCACACAGGGTTGTCGAACGCGACGAGCGGGCCGTCACCGTCTGGAAGGGGGCGGCCTGGGCGGAGGTGAAAGAGCCCGGGCGGCCTGCGGAGGTTACGTCTGTTTCGAGGACGAGGCGGGCTTCACCCGCCGGCCGCCCCGGGGACGCACCTGGGGCCGGCGCGGACACACCCCGGTCGTGACCGTCAGCGGCCGACGCTCGGGACGCCTGCCGGTGGCCGGGCTGATCGCCATGCGGCCGGATTCCCGCACCCGGCTCTGCCACCGCCTGCGCACCCACCGAGCGGGCAGGGGCACGCGCCGCAGCATGGGCGAGCGGGACTTCATCGCACTGATCGACGGCGTCCACCAGCTCGTCAAGGCGCCCATCGTGCTGGTCTGGGACCGGCTGAACACCCACGTCTCCCTCGCCATGCGCGAGCTGATCGCCG
>NZ_JBEZBE010000088.1:1462-4844 GCF_040646935.1 Streptomyces sp. NPDC044984 | reverse complement strand
GTTCGGCGGCGTCCTACTCTCCCACAGGGTCCCCCCTGCAGTACCATCGGCGCTGTAAGGCTTAGCTTCCGGGTTCGGAATGTAACCGGGCGTTTCCCCTACGCTATGACCACCGAAACACTATGAAACTGACAACCGCACCACACCGTTTCCGGGCGTGGGGTTGTTCGTGGTTTCAGAACCAACACAGTGGACGCGAGCAACTGAGGACAAGCCCTCGGCCTATTAGTACCGGTCAACTCCACACGTTACCGTGCTTCCATATCCGGCCTATCAACCCAGTCGTCTACTGGGAGCCTTACCCTCTCTAGGAGGTGGGAGTCCTCATCTCGAAGCAGGCTTCCCGCTTAGATGCTTTCAGCGGTTATCCCTCCCGAACGTAGCCAACCAGCCATGCCCTTGGCAGAACAACTGGCACACCAGAGGTTCGTCCGTCCCGGTCCTCTCGTACTAGGGACAGCCCTTCTCAAGACTCCTACGCGCACAGCGGATAGGGACCGAACTGTCTCACGACGTTCTAAACCCAGCTCGCGTACCGCTTTAATGGGCGAACAGCCCAACCCTTGGGACCGACTCCAGCCCCAGGATGCGACGAGCCGACATCGAGGTGCCAAACCATCCCGTCGATATGGACTCTTGGGGAAGATCAGCCTGTTATCCCCGGGGTACCTTTTATCCGTTGAGCGACGGCGCTTCCACAAGCCACCGCCGGATCACTAGTCCCGACTTTCGTCCCTGCTCGACCCGTCGGTCTCACAGTCAAGCTCCCTTGTGCACTTACACTCAACACCTGATTGCCAACCAGGCTGAGGGAACCTTTGGGCGCCTCCGTTACCCTTTAGGAGGCAACCGCCCCAGTTAAACTACCCATCAGACACTGTCCCTGATCCGGATCACGGACCCAGGTTAGACATCCAGCACGACCAGACTGGTATTTCAACGACGACTCCCACCATACTGGCGTATGGCTTTCACAGTCTCCCAGCTATCCTACACAAGCCGAACCGAACACCAATATCAAACTGTAGTAAAGGTCCCGGGGTCTTTCCGTCCTGCTGCGCGAAACGAGCATCTTTACTCGTAGTGCAATTTCACCGGGCCTATGGTTGAGACAGTCGAGAAGTCGTTACGCCATTCGTGCAGGTCGGAACTTACCCGACAAGGAATTTCGCTACCTTAGGATGGTTATAGTTACCACCGCCGTTTACTGGCGCTTAAGTTCTCAGCTTCGCCCACCCGAAGGTGAGCTAACCGGTCCCCTTAACGTTCCAGCACCGGGCAGGCGTCAGTCCGTATACATCGCCTTACGGCTTCGCACGGACCTGTGTTTTTAGTAAACAGTCGCTTCTCGCTGGTCTCTGCGGCCACCCCCAGCTCACCGAGTAAATCGGATCACCGGGTGTGGCCCCCCTTCTCCCGAAGTTACGGGGGCATTTTGCCGAGTTCCTTAACCATAGTTCACCCGAACGCCTCGGTATTCTCTACCTGACCACCTGAGTCGGTTTAGGGTACGGGCCGCCATGAAACTCGCTAGAGGCTTTTCTCGACAGCATAGGATCATCCACTTCACCACAATCGGCTCGGCATCAGGTCTCAGCCCCATGTGCGACGGATTTGCCTATCGCACGGCCTACACCCTTACCCCGGGACAACCACCGCCCGGGATGGACTACCTTCCTGCGTCACCCCATCACTCACCTACTAACCGCTTGGGCCGGCGGCTCCACCACTCCCCCTCACTCCGAAGAGATCAGGGGCGGCTTCACGGCCTTAGCATCACGATGCTCGATGTTTGACGCTTCACAGCGGGTACCGGAATATCAACCGGTTATCCATCGACTACGCCTGTCGGCCTCGCCTTAGGTCCCGACTTACCCTGGGCAGATCAGCTTGACCCAGGAACCCTTAGTCAATCGGCGCACACGTTTCTCACGTGTGAATCGCTACTCATGCCTGCATTCTCACTCGTGAACCGTCCACAACTGCCTTCCGGCGCTGCTTCACCCGGCACACGACGCTCCCCTACCCATCACGATCCCCGTTGGGGGTACATATCGCAATGACACGACTTCGGCGGTACGCTTGAGCCCCGCTACATTGTCGGCGCGGAATCACTAGACCAGTGAGCTATTACGCACTCTTTCAAGGGTGGCTGCTTCTAAGCCAACCTCCTGGTTGTCTCTGCGACTCCACATCCTTTCCCACTTAGCGTACGCTTAGGGGCCTTAGTCGATGCTCTGGGCTGTTTCCCTCTCGACCATGGAGCTTATCCCCCACAGTCTCACTGCCGCGCTCTCACTTACCGGCATTCGGAGTTTGGCTAAGGTCAGTAACCCGGTAGGGCCCATCGCCTATCCAGTGCTCTACCTCCGGCAAGAAACACACGACGCTGCACCTAAATGCATTTCGGGGAGAACCAGCTATCACGGAGTTTGATTGGCCTTTCACCCCTAACCACAGGTCATCCCCCAGGTTTTCAACCCTGGTGGGTTCGGTCCTCCACGAAGTCTTACCTCCGCTTCAACCTGCCCATGGCTAGATCACTCCGCTTCGGGTCTTGAGCGTGCTACTAAAGGCGCCCTGTTCGGACTCGCTTTCGCTACGGCTACCCCACCCGGGTTAACCTCGCAACACACCGCAAACTCGCAGGCTCATTCTTCAAAAGGCACGCAGTCACGAGACGAAGAGCAAGCTCTCCGTCCGACGCTCCCACGGCTTGTAGGCACACGGTTTCAGGTACTATTTCACTCCGCTCCCGCGGTACTTTTCACCATTCCCTCACGGTACTATCCGCTATCGGTCACCAGGGAATATTTAGGCTTAGCGGGTGGTCCCGCCAGATTCACACGGGATTTCTCGGGCCCCGTGCTACTTGGGTGTTTCTCAAACGAGCCGTACAGATTTCGACTACGGGGGTCTTACCCTCTACGCCGGGCCTTTCGCATGCCCTTCGCCTATCCATACGGTTTCTGACTCGCCGACCGGCCGGCAGACCGGTCAAGAGAAATCCCACAACCCCGCATGCGCAACCCCTGCCGGGTCTCACACGCATACGGTTTGGCCTCATCCGGTTTCGCTCGCCACTACTCCCGGAATCACGGTTGTTTTCTCTTCCTGCGGGTACTGAGATGTTTCACTTCCCCGCGTTCCCTCCACTTGCCCTATGTGTTCAGGCAAGGGTGACAGCCCATGACGACTGCCGGGTTTCCCCATTCGGACACCCCCGGATCAAAGCCTGGTTGACGACTCCCCGGGGCCTATCGTGGCCTCCCACGTCCTTCATCGGTTCCTGGTGCCAAGGCATCCACCGTGCGCCCTTAAAAACTTGGCCACAGATGCTCGCGTCCACTGTGCAGTTCTCAAACAACGACCAACCACCCAT
>NZ_JBEZBE010000087.1:0-5255 GCF_040646935.1 Streptomyces sp. NPDC044984 | reverse complement strand
GACCACCGAGCCGTCCGCCACCACGAACTCCCGCAGCCGCTCGGCCTGCGCACGCAGCGCGGCCTCACTCTTTCCGGAGAGAACCCACGGCACCACAACAGCCGTATCGGTGTCGTCGGCGTCGATTGCCGCCGGGACGCCTTCGCCCGTGAATTCGGGTTGTTCGAGGATGACGTGTGCGTTGGTGCCGCTGATGCCGAACGAGGACACACCCGCACGGCGCGGCCCCGGACCCTGCGCCCACTCCACCGGTTCGGTCAGCAGCTCCACCGCGCCCGCCGACCAGTCGACGTGCGACGACGGCGCATCCACATGCAGCGTGCGCGGCAGCACACCGTGCCGCATCGCCATCACCATCTTGATCACACCGGCCACACCCGCGGCCGCCTGCGTGTGACCCAGGTTCGACTTCACCGAACCCAGCCGCAACGGCCGCTCCTGCGGCCGGTCCTGACCGTAGGTGGCGATCAGCGCCTGCGCCTCGATCGGGTCACCCAACGTCGTCCCCGTACCATGCGCCTCGACCACGTCCACGTCACCGGCGGACAGCCCACCACTGGCCAGCGCCTGCCGGATCACCCGCTGCTGCGACGGACCGTTCGGCGCCGTCAGACCGTTCGACGCACCATCCTGGTTCACCGCACTGCCCCGCACCACGGCCAGCACCCGATGACCATGACGCCGCGCGTCCGACAACCGCTCCAACACCAGTACACCGGCGCCTTCGGACCAGCCGGCTCCGTCGGCGGTGTCGGAGAAGGCCTTGCAGCGGCCGTCGGCGGAGAGGGCTCCCTGGCGGGAGAACTCGACGAAGGCGGTGGGCGTGGCCATGACGGTGACACCCCCGGCCACCGCCAGCGAGCACTCGCCCGAGCGCAGTGCCTGCGCCGCCCAGTGCAACGCCACCAGCGACGACGAACACGCCGTGTCCACCGTCACCGCCGGACCCTCGAACCCGAACGTGTACGACACACGGCCGGAAGCAATGCTGCCCGCGCTGCCGTTGCCGCGGTAGCCCTCGTACTGCTCGTCGGCGAGGATGCTTCCGTAATCGCTGTACATGACGCCGGCGAAGACGCCGGTCTGGCTGCCCCGCAGCGACACCGGGTCCATCCCGGCCCGCTCGATCGCCTCCCAGGTCGTCTCCAGCAGCAGACGCTGCTGCGCGTCCGTCGCCACCGCCTCCCGCGGGCTCATCCCGAAGAACTCCGCGTCGAAGGCACCCGCGTCGTGCAGGAAGCCGCCCGAGCGCGTGTACGACGTCCCGGACACACTCCGGTCCGGGTTGTAGAGGGACTCGACGTCCCATCCACGGTCGGCCGGGAAGTCCGACACGGCGTCGGCGCCTTCGGACACCAGCCGCCACAGATCCTCAGGGGAGGACACACCGCCCGGATAACGGCACGCCATCCCCACGATCACGACCGGGTCGTCCGCCACCGACGGCAGCGACCCGACCGGCACAGCCACGTCGCGCACGGTTCCGAGCACGGTGTCGAGGAGGTGGCCGGCGAGGAGTTCCGCGGTCGGGTAGTCGAAGACGACGGTGGCGGGCAGGCGCAGTCCGGTCGCCTTGCCCAGCCGGTTCCGCAGTTCCACGGCCGTCAGGGAGTCGAAGCCCAGGTCCTGGAAGGCCCGGTTGGGGTTGACCGTCTGTGCGCCCGAGTGGCCGAGGACGAGGGCGATGTGTCCGCGCACCAGGTCCAGCATCGCCTCGTGGCGCTCGGTCTCGCCGAGCACGGTCAGCCGTTCGGCCAGCCCGGTGGTCTCGGCGGACCCCGTGGCCGCCGCGCGACGAGTGGACGACCGGATCAGCCCGCTGAGCAGCGGCGGAATCTCTCCCTGCGCTCGGAGCGCCGGGAAGTCGAGGCGCACGGGGAGGACGACCACCGCGTCGGCGGCCATCGCGACGTCGAACAGGGCGACGCCCTGCTCCACCGTCACCGAGGGAAGGCCGGAGCGGGTGATGCGGCGGTGGTCGGTCTCCGACAGTGTCCGGGTCATGCCCGCGTCCTGTGACCACGGACCCCACACCAGCGACACCGCCGGCAGCCCCAGCGCACGACGCCGACGCACCAGACCGTCCAGGAACGCGTTACCGGCCGCATAAGCCGACTGACCGGCACTGCCGAACGTCCCCGCCACCGACGAGAACACCACGAAGGCCGTGAGGTCGAGGTCCTTGGTCGCCTCGTGCAGATGCCAGGCCGCGTCCACCTTCGGACGCAGCACACCCGCCAGCCGCTCCCCCGTCAGCGACTCCACCACACCGTCGTCCAGCACACCCGCCGCGTGCACCACCGCCCGCACCCGATACCGGCCCACCAGACCCGCCACCGCAGCCCCGTCGGCCACATCGCAGGCCTCCACCGACACCCGGGCACCCAGCCCGGACAACTCGCCCACCAGCGTGTCCGCACCCTCGGCAGCCGCACCACGACGACTCACCAGCAACAGATCCCGCACACCGTGCTCGACCACCAGATGCCGGGCCACCACACGACCCAGACCACCCGTACCCCCCGTCACCAAAACCGTGCCCTCAACCCCATCCCACACGGACACAGCCGCACCGGACCCGGACGCCACCCGCGCCAGACGAGGCACCAACACCTCACCACCACGCACCGCGACCTCGACCTCGGCCTCACCCACCGCCAACGCCACACCCAGCAACTCGGCGGGGAGCCCGGTGTCAGGTTCGACGTCCAGCAGACCGAACCGGCCAGGATGCTCCGAGACAGCCGACCTCACCAGACCCCAGACTGCGGCACCCGCCAGGTCACCGCCCTCCGTGGCACCGCGCGTCACGAACACCAGACGCGACTGCGCGCACCGCTCGTCCGCGAGCCACGACCGCACCAGCTCCAGCGCCCATACGGCCGCATCGTGCACGGGTCCGACGACACCGTCCGCGGTGCCGGGCACGGTGGCCAGCACCGTTGCCGGCACCTCGCCCTGAACCAGCGCCTCGAGTTCGGCCGCCCCCGAGACCGTGACCGGTTCGGAGGACACTTCGGCGGCCCGCGTGACCCGCGCCTGCACCCAGTCCACCTGGTAGAGGGAGTCATGGGTCGTAGCGCTCAGCTGTCCTGCCACCAGGGGCCGGACGGCCAGGGATTCCACCGAGGCGACGGGAGCGCCGGCCGGGTCGGCCAGCTCCAGGGCCATGGTGCCGTCGGCGTCCCGGGTCAGTTTGACGCGCAGGGCCGAGGCGCCGGAGGCGTGCAGTGTCACTCCGGTCCAGGAGAACGGCACTCCCCCGCGACCGTCGTCGTCGAGCGCGAAGGCGTGCAGGGCGGCGTCGAACAGGGCCGGGTGGAGACCGAAGGCGCTGCCGTCCGTTGCTTCGTCAAGGGCGACCTCGGCGAACAGCTCGTCGCCTCGGCGCCATGCGGCACGAAGGCCGCGGAACGCGGGGCCGTAGGCGAACCCGGAGTCGGCCAAGCGCTCGTAGCAGTCCGTCACATCGACCGCGTGGGCGTCCTTCGGGGGCCACACGGACGCGTCGAAGTCGGGCCGTATGTCGTTCGGGGATTTCGCGGGAGCCAGGGTTCCGGTGGCGTGGACGGTCCACGGGGCCTGGGCGTCGTCGTCGCCGCGCGCGTGTATGCCCAGCGCGCACCGGCCGTCGGCGTCGGGCGTGCCGATCCGCACCTGGATGCGGGTGCCTCCGTGGTCGGGCAGCACCAGCGGTGCGGAGAGGGTCAGTTCCTCGACCATGTCGCAGCCGACCTCGTCGGCCGCGCGGATCGCCAGCTCCAGCAGGGCCGTGCCCGGCACCAGCACCGAGCCCCGCACCGCGTGGTCGGCCAGCCACGGGTGGGACTGCACCGACAGCCGTCCCGTGAACACCACCCCGTCCGAGCCCTCGGTGCCGGCCAGTTCGACGGCTGCGCCCAGCAGCGGGTGCTCTGCCGCTCCGAGCCCGGCGAACCGCACGTCCCCGGCCCGGGTCAGCGCACCGGCGGGCCAGTAGCGCTGCCGCTGGAAGGCGTAGGTCGGCAGGTCGACGGTCCCGGCCCGTACGTCGGTGCCGGTGAGGTAGGCGGCCCAGTCCACCCGGGTCCCGGCCACGTGCAGCCGGGCGAGCGCGGTCAGTGCCGCCGTCTCCTCGTCGCGGTCCTTGCGCAGCAGCGGGATCAGGTGTGCCTCGTCGCCGGCGCTCTCACGCGCCATGCCGCTGAGCACACCGTCCGGGCCGAGCTCGACGAACCGTGTGACGCCCTGCTCAGCCAGGACACGGACTCCGTCGTCGAAGCGTACGGCCTCACGGACATGGGTCACCCAGTACGCGGCGGAAGCGAGCTGTTCGTCACCGGCCAGCATGCCCGTCACGTTCGAGACCACGGGGATACGGGGCGCGGCGAACGACAGCCCTTCCACGACCGTGCGGAAGTCGTCCAGCATCGGTTCCATCAGCGGCGAGTGGAAGGCGTGCGACACCCGCAGCCGGGACGTACGACGCCCCAGCCCGCGGAACACCTCCGCCACGGCCTCCACAGCGGCCTCGGCACCGGAAATCACGAGGGAGAACGGGCCGTTGACGGCCGCGACCGACACCTCACCCGTCAGATGCGGCAGCACCTCCGCCTCCGCCGCCTCCACGGCGACCATCGCACCACCGGCGGGCAGCGCCTGCATCAGGCGACCACGAGCGGCCACCAACGCACACGCGTCCGCCAGGGAGAACACACCCGCCACGTGCGCGGCCGCGATTTCACCGATGGAGTGCCCGGCGACGTAGTCGGGGCGCACGCCCCAGGCGTCGAGCAGGCGGTACAGCGCCACTTCCAGGGCGAACAGCCCTGCCTGGGCGTAGGCGGTCCGGTTCAGCGCGTCCTCGTCATCGCCCCAGATCACGTCGCGCAGCGGCCGGTCGAGGTGCTCGTCCAGGCCCGCGCACACCGCGTCGAACGCCTCCGCGAACACCGGGAAACGGCCGTACAGTTCACGGCCCATACCGAGCCGCTGCGCACCCTGGCCCGAGAACAGGAACGCCGTGCGACCTCCATCGGCCACGCCCTCCACGACACCCGCGTCCGGGAGACCCGCCGCGAGCGCCTCCAGGGCAGTGGTCTTGTCCTGCGCCAGCACCACAGCCCGGTGGTCGAAGAGGGAGCGCTGCGTGGACAGCGCGAACCCGAGGTCCACGCCACGGACCACCGAGCCGTCCGCCACCACGAACTCCCGCAGCCGCTCGGCCTGCGCACGCAGCGCGGCCTCACTCTTTCCGGAGAGAACCCACGGCACCA
>NZ_JBEZBE010000086.1:0-6613 GCF_040646935.1 Streptomyces sp. NPDC044984 | reverse complement strand
GTAAGCCCGTGAACGTCTCCACCCACACCGGCTCAGCCCGCAACACCCCACCCATACAGGGTAAATGCCCGGAGCTGAGCCTTCTGCAACAACTTCTAGACGTTGTCTCATTTGGGTTCGTAATCTTGAGGAATGACGATCGTGGAGCGGCTGGTCCCGGACGGGTTGTGGGAGTTGTTCCAGCGGGTGGTGCCACCCGCGCCGACGCGTCCGCAGGGCGGTGGGCGGCGCCGGTACGGTGACCGTGAGGTGCTGGCGGCGATCATCTTCGTGGCTACGACGGGCTGCACGTGGCGGCAGTTGCCGCCGGTCTTCGGCCCGTCGGGGCCGACCGCGCACCGGCGTTTCACCGAGTGGAGTGCCGCCCGGGTCTGGGCGAAGCTGCACCGTCTGGTCCTGGACGAACTGGGCTCGCGCGGGGAGCTGGACTGGTCGCGGTGCGCGATCGACTCGGTGAACATGCGGGCCGTGAAAGGGGGGACCTGACGGGTCCGAATCCTGTCGACCGGGGCAAGAAGGGCTCGAAGATCCATTTGATCACCGAGCGGACCGGTCTGCCCATTTCCGTCGGGATCTCCGGCGCGAACCTTCACGACAGCCAGTCCCTCAAGCCCCTCGTCCGCGGGATACCGCCGATCCGCTCCCGGCGCGGCCCGCGCAGACGCCGGCCCGCCAAGCTCCACGGCGACAAGGGCTACGACTACGACTACCTGCGACGATGGCTGCGCAAGCGGGCATCCGGCACCGCATCGCCCGTAAGGGCATCGAGTTCTTTACCCGGCTCGGTCGGCACCGCTGAACCATCGAACGGACCATGTCCTGGCTGGCCGGCTGCCGCCGCCTGCACTGCCGCTACGAACGCAAGGCCGAACACTTCCTGGCCTTCACCGCCATCGCCTGCACCCTCATCTGTCACCGCAGACTCGCCAAATGAGACGACGTCTTAGGCCGTGTACCGAAAGTGGATCCTGAGCTGTGAATGATCACGGTTCATGGGGCGGGGAGATCTCACGGATGAGCAGTGGGCGATGCTGGAGCCGTTGTTGCCAAAGGGTGCCAGGGCAGGGCGGCCGCCCGTCTGGCCTCGTCGGCAGATGATCGATGGCATACGGTTCCGGGTTCGGACTGGCGTTCCATGGCGGGGTATCCCCGTCGAATACGGGCCGTGAGGCCGGGTCTACGACCTGTTTCGCCGGTGGCAGCGGAACGATACCTGGCAGCGGATCCTCACCCGTCTCCAGTCTCCGGCCGATGCGAAGGGTGCAATCGTCTGGGACCTGAGCGTCGACTCCACCGTGTGCCGCGCCCACCAGTACGCGGCTGGGGCCCGAAGGCAGAGTGAGCTGCAGAAGGAGCCACCAGGCGGCATGTTCACCGAGCCCCATGATCATGGGCTGGGACGGTTGCGTGGCGGGTTCACCACCAAGCTTCACTTGGCCGTCGAGCAAGGCCAGAAGCCCATGTCGATCCTGGTGACCGCCGGACAGCGCGGAGACTCGCCGCAGTTCGAACCGGTGCTGGAGAAGGTGCGCGTGCCCCGCATCGGGCCGGGCCGACCGCGCGTCCGCCCCAACCGTGTGCGGGCTGACGAGGCATACGCCTCCCGCCGAAACCGCGCCTACCTGCGCCGCCGAGGGATCCGCTGCACCATTCCCGAGAAAGCTGACCAGGCGCGCAACCGCCGGAAACTGGGTTCCCACGGCGGCCGGCCGCCGCATTTCGACCCGGCCGACTACCGCAAACGCCATGCGGTCGAGTGCGGGATCAACCGCCTGAAGAGACATCGCGCCGTCGCCACCCGCTACGACAAGCTTGCCGTCCGCTACGAGGCGACCGTACTTGTCGCGGCCATCAACGAGTGGCTTTGAACGGAATGCCCCGCTCTCTTACTCGCTGCGATCTTCATCTGGTCGGCGAGGTGATCCGGAAGAGACGTCCTAGTCTAGAAGGGGTCGAACTCGTCGTACTCGCGCTGCGCGACATCGCGCTCGCGGCGCCGTGCCGCAGCAGGGCGCGGTGCCGCCAGGCGGTGGTCCTTGCCACGCCGGCCCAGCATCTCCGCGCCGGCGGCCATGGTCGGCTCCCAGTCGAAGACGACAGCGTTGTCCTCGGCGCCGATGGCCACGCCGTCGCCGGCCTGGGCACCCGCCTTGCGCAGCTCGTCCTCGACACCGAGACGGTTGAGACGGTCGGCGAGGTAGCCGACGGCCTCGTCGTTGTTGAAGTCGGTCTGGCGGACCCAGCGCTCGGGCTTCTCGCCCCGCACGCGGTAGACGCCGTCCTCCTGCGCGGTCACCGTGAAGCCGGCGTCGTCGACGGCCCTGGGGCGGATGACGATCCGGGTCGACTCCTCCTTCGGCCGGGTGGCCCGCGCCTCGGCGATGATCCCGGCGAGGGCGTACGAGAGGTCGCTGAGGCCCTTGTGCGCGATGGCCGAGACCTCGAAGACGCGGTAGCCGCGTGCCTCCAGGTCCGGGCGGATCATGTCGGCGAGGTCCTGGCCGTCCGGGACGTCGACCTTGTTGAGGGCGACGATGCGCGGGCGGTTCTCGAGGCCGCCGTACAGCCGCAGTTCCTCCTCGATCACGGTGAGGTCCGAGACGGGGTCGCGGCCCGACTCCAGCGTCGCGGTGTCCAGGACGTGCACCAGGACGGAGCAGCGCTCGACGTGCCGCAGGAACTCCAGGCCGAGGCCCTTGCCCTGGCCGGCGCCGGGGATGAGCCCGGGGACGTCGGCGATGGTGTAGACGGTCGAACCGGCGGTGACGACGCCCAGGTGGGGCACGAGGGTCGTGAACGGGTAGTCCGCGATCTTCGGCTTGGCGGCGGAGAGCACCGAGATCAGCGAGGACTTGCCCGTGCTCGGGTAGCCCACGAGCGCGACGTCGGCGACGGTCTTGAGCTCCAGGACGATGTCCCGGCTCTCCCCCGGCTCGCCGAGCAGCGCGAAGCCGGGCGCCTTGCGGCGAGCGGAGGCCAGCGCGGCGTTGCCGAGGCCGCCGCGGCCGCCTTGGCCCGCGACGAAGGTGGTGCCCTGGCCGACCAGGTCGGCGAGGACGTTCCCGGCCTTGTCGAGGACGACGGTGCCGTCCGGGACGGGGAGTACGAGGTCCTGGCCGTCCTTGCCGGACCGGTTGTCACCGGCGCCGGGCCGGCCGTTCGTGGCCTTGCGGTGGGGGTGGTGGTGGTAGTCCAGCAGCGTGGTGACGGCCTGCTCGACGACGAGGATCACATCGCCGCCCCGTCCGCCGTTGCCCCCGTCGGGGCCGCCCAGCGGCTTGAACTTCTCACGGTGCACGGAGGCCACGCCGTGGCCTCCGTCACCCGCGGAGACATGCAGCTCGACGCGGTCCACGAAGGTCGTCATGGTGGGGCCTCCAGATACTGCAGAAAAATACGGAAATGCTTGGAATGTGTCTTGATGCAACGCGCCGAGGGCGGATCGCTTCCCCGGTCAGCGGGAAGTTGAGATCCGCCCTCGGAAGCGGAACAACCTCAGTCCGCAGACGGACCCTGGTGGCTGGTCGTCACCTCGCCGTAGCCTTCGTGATGCGGGGATCGGGGCCGTACTGTCTGGGTACGCCGAGGTTCTCCCGCAGGGTGGTCCCGGGATACTCGGTGGGGTAGATGCCGCGTGCACGCAGGATCGGCACGACCTCGTCGACGAATGCGTCGACGCCGTCCTCGTAGATGTCGGGGAGGACCCAGAACCCGTCGACGGCGCCCGCCTCGAACCATTCCTGCAGGTGATCGGCGTGCACCTCTGCGGGGCCGACCGTCGTGGGGTGGTAGTCGATCACCCCGTGGGCGAGGATGTCGCGGGGCGACCAGCCCTCGCGTGCGACGTCCAAGGCGATTCCGGAACGCGGATCCATCGGGGACGCGTGAGCGGCGGCCAGCTGCTCGGGGGAGAGGGGCTCGTCGTATCGGCTCGGTTCGATGTGCAGTCCCAGCAACGCGCCAAGGTGCGGCAGGCGCGCCTCGATGACGTCGCCGGACAGGGCGAGGCGGCGGTCGAGTCCTTCGCGCACCGTCGGGGTGACCGTCGTCATCAGCCCCGCGAAGTACTTGATGTCGTCGGGGTCGCGTCCGGCCTCCCGCGCGGCGTTGCGCACCATCTCCCGTTGTGCGCGGGCCTCCTCGATCGTCCACACCTCGGCGATGAAGCCGCTCGCGTAGCGGCCGGCGAGCTGGAGCAGGTGGGGGCTGGGGCCCCCGGAGGTGAAGATCACCGGCTGGCCCTGCTCCGACGGCGGGATCGCGAGAGGCCCGCGCGAGGCGACGTACTCGCCTTCCAGGTTGATGGGCCGGAGCTTCGAGGCGTCGATGAAGCGGCCGGAGGTCTGGTCCTTGATCCAGGCGTCCTCCTGCCAGCTGCCCCAGAGCGCCTGGACGACCTGGATGGACTCATGTGCGCGCTGGTAGCGCATGGCGCGGTCCGCGACGCGCCTGCCGTAGTTCGCCGACACGGCGGGATCGCTCGTCGTGACGGCGTTCCAGCCGGCGCGGCCGTGGCTCATCACGTCGAGCGCCTTGAACTGGCGTGCGGTGTTGAACGGCTCCTGGAAGGTGGTGGAACCCGTCGCGACGAAGCCGATCCGGGAGGTGGCCTGCGAGATGGCGGCCAACTGCATCATCGGATCCAAGGTGTGGCCGAGCGTCGAGCGCTCGACATCCCCGCGCACGGCGGGGAAGTCCGGGGTGAACAGGAAGGCGAATCCTCCTCGCTCGGCGGCCTGCGCGTAGCGGATGTTCGCCTCGATCCTGGCGTAGTTGTCGGCGTCGACATGGGGTGCGCGCCAGGCTCCGGCGAGGTTGCCGTAGCCGTCGGTCAGTCCCATGCCGAGGATCATCTTCTTGCCTGCCATGCGGGCGTTCCTTTCAGTGGGAGAGCGTGTGGGTCGTGCTGCCGAAGAACACCAGCGGACGCTGCGTCTCGTCCCTGTGCAGGTCTTTCACCTCGAGCAGCACGAGCGTGTGGTCACCGGCCTCCACGGCTGTACGGGGAGTGACGGTGATCGTCGCGAGAGCGCCCGGGACGAACGCGGCACCGTCGTCGATGTTCATCCCGATACCGCCGAAACGTTCAGCGGCGGGCCGCCGAAGGTCCTGGAGCACCTGTGCCTGCGCTTCACCAAGAACGCTGATGCCCCAGTGCGGTGCGCGGCGCAGGACGGGCCAGGTCGTCGACGTGTGCGCGAACGCGAGGGACACGAGTGGGGGGTCCAGCGACACCGAGGTGAGCGAGTTGGCCGGCATGCCGACGATCTGTCCGTCGATCTCGGCGGCGACGACGGACAGGCCCGTCGCGAATCCCGCGAGCGTGCGCCTCATCGCCGCCGGCGTCACGGACGGTGTGGTTGTCTGCGTCATGAGACGCATGCTCCAACCTTCACACCCATGTTAATGTCAAATGGGAGCCGTCACAGTGACGCTCGCCACCGACCCGGCGCAGCCGACGGCCACGGCCCGGAGAACGGGTGCCTGAGGTGCACGGCAGTCGGGACGCAGTGGCGTCGACGACCATCTCGGTGAGGAGGAGGCATGCGTATCGGGGAATTGTCCAAGAGAACCGGAGTCCCCACTCGGATGCTCCGGTACTACGAGGAGCAGGGGCTCATCACACCGCGTCGTCTCGGCAATGGGTACCGCGAGTATGACGAGTACCTGATCGACCGCGTACACAAGATCCGCGGGCTGCTCGACGCGGGCGTCCCTACGCGCATCATCGGCGACATGCTGCCCTGCCTCAACCAGGGTCCGGAGATCATAGTGGCCGATCCGGACCCGAAGCTGCGCGAGATGCTGCTCGCGCAGCGCGACAAGATGACCGAGCGCATCGCTTTCCTGGAGCAGAACCGCGACGCGCTCACGCGTTACATCGAGGCGATGGACATCGCGGGAAGGGTGCTGCCTGCGAGGGGCGCACGGTGACCGCCTGCGGATTTCATGACCGAGGTCGATCGGTGCCGGAACCTAATGGATCCACCACGTTCCACGCTTCCGGGAGATCGCCGCGGCAGAATCACAGACGAAGTCGTCCTCGCGCACGATGTTGAACTCCTGGCAGTCCGGACATCACCGGAACACCATCTCGTGGGCGAAACCGGAGGGCCGCCCGCGCCCCACAGGGTCCAGAGCACGGGCGACTGCCGACCAGAAGGCCACGTCCGGGCAGCAGCCGGCGGATCGCCGCTGACCGCGCCCCAGGCCCGCCAGTCCGCCTTTACGCCCGAAGGTGATCTCGCTGGCACTCAGAACCACGCCTCCGTCGGCACAGGCCACGTACTCGCTTCGCCGCGGCACCAGCCGAAGCACACCCGTCCGTGTCGACCAGGAAGGTGAACAGTACGGCCCGTTCCACCACCAATCGCCCAGCAATCCAGCCACCAAAATGATCCGGCACCCGCCACTGCCAGACCGGACCACTGCCTTCGGCTCGACCGGGCCGACGTATCGGTAACGCGGCCCCGCCCGCCACTTGAACAAACCTAGAGCACTTCCGACACACGGCCTAAAAGTTGTTGCAGAAGGCTCAGCTCCGGGCATTTACCCTGTATGGGTGGGGTGTTGCGGGCTGAGCCGGTGTGGGTGGAGACGTTCACGGGCTTAC
>NZ_JBEZBE010000085.1:0-6666 GCF_040646935.1 Streptomyces sp. NPDC044984 | reverse complement strand
CGCGACTGCCGACAGAAAGGCGACGGCCTCCACCACGCCGTCCAAGCCGTCGCCACCATGCACAACCTCGCCCTGGCTGGGTGAAACAGCAGGTCAGGCACAACTCCGACCTGCCCGAGCCCGACCTTCTGCAACAACTTTTAGGGCGACGTCGACCTCTGCGCGTCCGGGCGACGGCTCACCGGTCCTGACAAAGCCTCTGGACGTGGCGGTGGGGGATCAGGCAGACGGTGAGTCCGAGGAAGGCTTCGTGGATGTCGTCGTGTCTTTCCCAGTGGATGCGCAGGCGGTGGGAGCCGTGCAGCCAGGAGATGGTCCGCTCGACGACCCGGGGGAAGGTGCCCAGGCCGGTGCCGTGCGGCTGGCCACGCTCGGCGATCACCGGGCGAATCCCGCGCTGCCGAAGGAGTCGGCGGTACGTGTCGTGGTCGTAGCCGTGGTCGGCGAAGAGCAGGTCGGGCCGCCTGCGCGGCCGGCCGAAGACTCCCGCGACCGCTGGAATCCTGTCGGGCAGGGGCAGGGGCAGGGGCTGGGTGACGTCGTTGTGGTTGCCGCCGGTCGGCGACACCGCGAGCGGGATGCCCTGGCCGCCGGTGATGATGTGATGCTTGCTGCCCGGCCGTGCGCGGCCGACCGGGCTGGGTCCGCTTCTGGGCCCCGCCGAGCCGCTCCGACGTGGGTGGGGGTGCCCCCGGCGAAGCCAGGGGGAGAGTCGATCGCCGCCCGCGACCAGTCCAACTGGTTCTTCGACCGCGGCGTGTTCAGCAGCTGGTGCAGCTGGTCCCAGACGCCCGCCTCGTTCCAGGCCGCCAGGTGCCGCCGGCACGTCATGCCCGAGCCGAACCCGAGCTCCTGGGGCAGGTACGGTGTCAGCCGAACCCGCGTGGGCCGGCGGACGGCGAGGTTGATCGGCGCCTCCTCTCCGGCCGCGCGGCGGGCCAGGAGGTTCTGGGCCGAGGCGGAGATCAGGTGCGGGCGTGGGGAACGGGGTGGGCCGGGAAGCTCGGCTTCCCGGCCCACCGGTGAGGGTGCGCTCACCGGGTGTCAGGCACCGGCGGCGACGGTGTAGCGGGCGGCGACGTCCTCCCAGTTGACCAGGTCCCAGAGCTTGGTGACGTAGTCAGGGCGGACGTTCTTGTACTGCAGGTAGTAGGCGTGTTCCCAGGCGTCGAAGACCAGCAGCGGGACGCTCCCCTGGCCGACGTTGCCGTGGTGGTCGTAGACCTGCTCCACGATCAGGCGGCGTCCCAGCGGCTCCCAGGCCAGCACGCCCCAGCCGGATCCCTGGACGCTCGTGGTGGCCACGGTGAGCTGCTTCTTGAACGCCTCGAAGCCGCCAAGGTGCTCGTCGATGGCGGTGGCCAGGGCTCCGTCGGGGCGGTCGCCGCCGTCCGGGGAGAGGTTCTGCCAGAAGATCGAGTGCAGGACGTGGCCGGAGAGGTTGAAGGCGAAGGTCTTCTCCAGTCCGACCAGGCCGATCGGGGTGATCTGGTCCTTGTCGCGGGTCTCGGCGATCTGCTCCAGGGTGTCGTTGGCGCCCTTGACGTAAGCGGCGTGGTGCTTGGCGTGGTGCAGCTCCAGGATCTCCGGCGTGATGGCCGGAGCGAGCGCGGAGTAGTCGTATGGCAGGTCCGGAAGCGCGTAGGCGCCCATGTGGCTCAGCCCCTTTCCAGGCGATGATCGTCAGAAGCAAGCATGACCCTTATTGCGAGCTAGTTGCAACAACAAGCTTCATGCATCAGCATGGAAGGGCGGGGCCGGCCAGTCAGCTTTCGGCAGTGCAGCACCGTGAACGGTGCGTCCCTTCCCGAGAGGTGATCGTCTTCTCACCCGGCACCCGCCGGTATCGGCCGGCCCCGTCTCTGTGCCGCGGGCTCGCGCTCACTCCTCCTCGGCCGTGTCCCGGGCGCGCAGGGGCCGCAGCCCGTCGGGCAAGGCGGGGAGCTGGGAGGAATACCGGCCCAGCATGTTGATGTGGTGCCGGACGAACGGGGAGAGGCGGGCCACGTCCTCGTCGCGGACGTCGAAGCCGTCCGCGCGCAGCTGGTTCACCGCGGCGTCCCTGTACCGGGTGTTGAACAGGACAAGTGCGTTCAGGACGTACCCCAGCGCCCCGATCTGGTCCTCCATCCCGTCCTGATAGCGCTGGTAGAGCTGCCCGTGCCTGCCATGAAAGGTCTTCCGGGCGGGGGAGTGGCGGCCCTCCTGGAGGTTGGCCTGGCTCTTGATCTGCCACCGGTAGCCGGACTCGTCGACCAGACGCAGGATGTGCAGGGTCCTGGAGATCCACCCATAGCGGGCGATCGCGTCACCGAGCGGGGTCGGCCGCCGGTCGCGGGACAACATGCGGAATCGTTGATCAGTTCAGCCAGGTGGCTCCGCCCCGGCGCCCGATGACCGGGGTGCAGCCGACGTTGCGGCTGTGCGCGACCAGGGGCGCGGTGGTCGTCACGTGCAGGTCCTTCAGTCTTGCCTCGCCACAGGTGACCGAGGTCAACGTCTGGTCGGCACCGGTCCAGGAGAACACCCCCAACAGGGCCTCCGACAGGTCGACACGGGGGCGGCACCGCTTCCACTGCCTCGCGCAGCCGGCGCAGGGAGGCGGGTTCGGGCTCCGGCTCCAGGGCGGCAGTGCGGGCGGCCGGCGTCGTCGAGCACGAGCTGGGAGGTCGCCGGCACCCGCGCGGCGACCTCGCGGCAGGTACCGTCCAGCGGCGCGGCCCGCGCTGCCAGGTGCTCACCCGCCTCGGCAGGCAGGTTGAGCGAGGCGAGCACGGTCGGCTTGGCCTGCTCCCATGCGTCTCCGTCCAGCAGTCCCGCGCGTGGGTCGCTCCACTTGGAGGAGTTCTCCGCGAACACCTGCTTGCTCCGCAGCATCCGGTGCAGCTGCTCCAGCACGCAGAACGTGTACGCCTTCCAGCCGACCGTGCCCGGCTCCAGGCGCGGCGCGGAGAGCACCAGGCGCCGCCACGACCCGGTGAGCAGGCCGGTGTCGATCTCCGCCGGGCCGACCATCTTGCGTCCCGTCAGGTCCGGCGGCGACCTCAACGCCTTCAGGACCGCAACGCCCTCCGGTGTGGCGCCGAAATCGACCACCGTCACCAGGAACTTCAAATCACCGCATGATTCACAAGCCGCGACGAACGACCACGGCCCCGGCCGTCCGCACAGGGTGGCCGGGGCCGTAGCTGCTCGTACAGCAGTCTCCCCATCGCTCAAGAGGACTTCATGCCCATGCTGGCCGATCCCCGCAGCAGTTGCTGCACGGCAATTCCTTGCATTTCCCGGCCCGTTTCCTAGTGAGGAGGGCTCGGTGCCGGGCAGTCGATTACTACCGGTTGGCCCGGGTCCGGTGTAAGTCGTCCACCGACTTCACCGACGCCCTCGCCTCACACCGTCTCGCCCAGATGATCGGAGCCGCAGCATGAACGCCATCACCGCTCTCCCGCTGTCCAGCGTCACCGACGAGATCGGCCCCCGTCGGCCGGGCGCGATCTACCAGAACGTCGACGGCCGCTTCGAAGTCCTGGCACTGGTCACCGACCCGGCCGAGGCCGCGCGGCTCCTGCACCGCGCCAGCGCCCGCTGGGCAGTCATCGTCCGCGACACCCTGCGCCTCGACGGTCAGCCCTTCGCGGTCGGCTCGGTGTGGACGGACAGTGACCACCTGGTCCGTCCTGCCAGGACGACCTACACAGCGGCCGCCTGACGGCCCGATCCACTTGATCACCGAGCGGACCGGACTGCCCCTGTCCATCGGAATCTTTGGCGCCAACCTCCACGACGGCCAGGCCCTGGAGCCGCTCGTGCGCGGCATCCCGCCCGTCCGCTCCCGCCGCGGCCCACGCCGACGCAAACCCGCCAAGCTCCACGGCGACAAGGGATACGACTACGCCCATCTGCGGAAACGGCTCCGCGAGCGCGGCATCCGGCACCGCACCGCCCGCAAGGGCATCGAGTCCTCCAAGCGGCTGGGCCGCCACCGTCGGGTGATCGAGCGGACCATGGCCTGGCTCGCCGGCTGCCGTCGACCGCACCGCCGCCAGGAACGCAAGGCGGAACATCTCCCGGCCTTCACCAGCATCGCCTGCACCCTCATCCGCTACCGCGGACTCACCAATTGAGATGACCTCTTATGGGTTCCCACCTGGGACTCCTCTCCCTGGACTCAAGATCCAGTGTCGAGGTGTCCACGATCAAGGTGGAGGGCCCGGCAACCGAGCCTGACGGCCCTGTGACGCCGTGCGGCGCGGCAAGCCGGCAGCAGCGGCTCGTTCCCGCCCACAGCTCATCCGATACGCCCCACGGCGGCCGCTCCGTTCTCAGGGTCGGCCCAGGATCCCCCGAGCGAGCTACCTGTTTTGTCCTCTCTGGGGTGACGCGCGCCACCGGTGGTCTCTTGTTGACTCGAATCGTCAACACAACGGCCGAGCAAGGCCGACCGGCCCAGTAGCTAAGGACAACACCATGACCACGACACGCAGTTCCGCGCAGCACGGTTTCCCCAGAGGCCGCCGAATCGCCGCAGCTCTGCTGGTTTCCACGCTGACAGGAACCGCGCTGGTCGCGTGTGGTGCCGGCGCGAAGGGCTCGCAACCGGCCAAGGTTTCCGGCAAGAGCGTCGGCGAGAACGCGGGCGACGCCAGGATCACCTGGGGCAAGTGCCCGGCCCTGGCCGAGGGGCAAACCCGTGACCCCCACCTGGCCTGTGGAACGTTGGAGGTGCCACTCGACTACCAGAACCCGGGCGGCACGAAAATCGACGTGGCGGTCTCCCGGCTGTCCACCGCACAGCCCGGGAAGCGACACGGCGTTCTGCTGCTGAACCCTGGCGGGCCGGCCCTGGGCGGTCTCGACATGCCCGGAACCATGGCGTCCACGCTTCCGAAATCCGTGCTGGACCGCTACGACCTGATCGGTTTCGACCCGCGCGGCGTCGAACACAGCACCCCACAGAGTTGCGGTCTGCAGGACCCCAGCGTGTCCGGGCTGTTCCCCTATCCTGCCGCGGACGGCTCGATCACCAAGAACGTGGCCCTCGCCAAAGCCGACGCCAAGCAGTGCGCCGACACAGTGGGCAAGAACCTGCGGTACTACAACACCGCCAACACCGCCCGCGACATGGACCGCATCCGCCAGGCGCTCGGCGAGAAGAAGATCTCCTACTGGGGCCAGTCCTACGGCACCTACCTCGGCGCCGTCTACCGCTCCCTCTTCCAGCACCACACCGACCGAATGATCCTGGAAGGCAACGTCGACCCCACCAAGGTATGGGCCGACCAGGTGGCGGACACCTGGGGCAAGGGCACGGCCGACCGGTTCCCCGATGCCGCCCGCGTCGCCGCGGCGCAGGCCGGCACCCTCAAGCTGGGCACGAACGTCGCGCAGGTAACCCACACCTACCTCACCCTCGCCGACCGGCTCGACCGCACGCCCGCAGCGATTCCCGGCACCTCGGTGTCGCTGGACGGGGCGCTGCTGCGGAACATGACCTACGCCCTGCTTCTGCACAACGACACCCTTCCCGTGCTCGCCAAGTTCTGGAAGGCCGCCGACAACCTGACCCACGGCAGCACCACGGCCGCCGACACCGCGGTTCTCAAGGAGGTGTTCGCCGCCACACCGACGTCCCCGGGCATCCCCGCGGACAACCAGGCCACCATGTTCATGGCTCTCACCTGTGGCGACGCCGAATGGCCGCACGACGTCGACGGCTATGCCGCCCGCACCACCGCCGACCGCGAGAAGTGGCCGCTCACCGCGGGCATGCCCGCCAACATCTGGGCATGCGCCTACTGGGACAAGCCCGCTGAGGCGACGGTCAAGGTCGTGAAGGGCGGCCCGCGCAACACCCTGATCCTGCAGAACCGCCGGGACAACGCCACCCCGTGGGAAAGCGGCGTCGGGCTGCACAAGTCCCTCGGCGGCGGCTCTGCCTTCGTCGGCGTCGACAACGGCGGGCACTACGTCTACGGCGAAGGCTCCGCCTGCGCCGACAAGGCCACCGTCGGTTTCCTGACCACCGGCCGCCTGCCGGACAAGGACGTCCACTGCACCGACGTCACCCAGAAGTAACCCGCCGGAACGCGGTGCTTCCCCGTCCGGCCCGCTGTCCGGTTGGAGTCGCCTCGATGGGGCCGACAGCAGTCGCCCCAACCATCACGGCGATGGCCGGGAACCGCTGCATCGATACTCGAAACAGCCCCCGGCCACTCCCCGGGATCTGCGCCAGCACCCACGACTCGTGAACAGAGCCGGCCAACCGGATCGCCGACGCACTCAGCACCCCGAACATCATCGGAGAGGAGGCGAACGTGACGGCGTTCATGGTACGGCGGTTCGTCGACCGCGACCTACTGGCCGACTCGAGCGCGAACCCCGACGGCACTCTGCACCACCCCGCCCTACTGACTTCGGCTTGTCGGGGTGAGGCTGGTTCGTCGGGGGCAGGCCGGTGCCGGCTATGAAGCCGTCGAGGGTGCCGGGCCGGTGCTGCAGGCGCTTGAGCCGGTTGCGTACGAGGGCTTCGAGCCGGTCCAGGGCGACGACGGTGAGGTTGGCCAGGCTGTGCTTGACGTGGGCCCACACCCCTCGACCGGGTTGAGGTCGGGTGAGCAGGCGGGCAGCAGGAACACCGTCAGCCATGCACGCTCGGCGATCAGCTCG
>NZ_JBEZBE010000084.1:0-7858 GCF_040646935.1 Streptomyces sp. NPDC044984 | reverse complement strand
CGCCCCCGGCGCGGGCGCGTGCGGCGGCGGAGTCGCCCCCGGCAGCGGCGGAACGGGTCCACCGGAGGAAGGAGCCGAAGGAGCCGAAGGAGTCGTACGACGCCCGCAGGCCCCCGGCCTCCGTCGAGCCCCGGCGGGTGCGGCCGCACCCGGTCCGCCGTCACCGCCGCCGCAGGCCCCTCGCGAAGGACCGCACCGGTGGGGTCACCCCCCGAAGAACTCCACCAGCAACGGCGCGCCCGTCTGCTGGTTGAACAGGTGCCCCTCGCCTTCGATGCGCAGCAGACGGGCCCGGGGGATCTCCTCGGAGAGCGTCACACAGGCCTCCTGGATCCACGGAGCGCTCTCGGAGCCGCTGAGGACCAGCGTCTCGACAGCGATCTTCGGCAGCAGCGTGTGAGGGATGGAACCGTACCGGTCGTTGATGATCGCGTCGTAGACGCACGAGGGTGCCATGGACTCGAACGCCTGCCAGGCAGGGTGCTGCTTGAACCTCTCCAGCGTCTCGTCCGTCATGAACTTGACGATCTCCTTGCCGAAGAGGGTCACCGCCTCTTCCCGGCGGTCCTCGGCGACGAGCCGTTTCAGCCGGTCGACCTCGTCGCCGTTGAGCGGGGGAGAGGAGTACGGCGGTTCGTAGAGGCCCAGCTTCGCCATGGGGACGCCGGCCGCCGCCGCATGGATGGCGATCATGCCGCCGCTGCAGTTGGCGAAGACGTGGCCGGGTTCCCCGACGGCGTCGAGCACCGCGACCAGATCCTCCACCTCACGGTCGATCGTGTACTGCTCCGGGTCCCCGTGATCGCTGCCCCCACGGCCGCGGCGATCGTAGTTGAACACCGTGAACCGCCGGGACAGGCTCTGGGCGAGCGGCGTGAACATGGCCTTGTCGTTGAGTCCGCCCCCGATGATGACGACGGGCGGGCCGCTTCCCGACTTCTCGTAGGCGATCGTGGTGCCGTCGGCCGACACCACGGTCTCGACCGGGAGGTCCCGCGGTCCCGCGTAGTCCTCGCCCAGGGGCAGTCCGTCCCCCACGACCCCGGCTTCGGCCGTTGCTGCTGGATCCACCATCGACAGTCTCCTTGTCCGAGGGTTCACGTCGCCCGGCGCGTCCGCGCGCACCGGCGAACGGCGCGGCGCGACGGGCGTGGTCGAGTCGTCGGCGCGGGCCTCACCGGGCGAGGGCCGCGGCCCTGCCCTTCAGGTGCACCGGCAGACCGGCATGACCGTTGACCACGAAGCTTCCCTGCCCCTTGAGCTCGTCGCGGCGGACGGCCAGTTCCATGTCGGGGAAGCGCTCGAACAGCGCGGGGATGCCGATCATCCAGGCGTGCTTCGCGAGCCGCGCGCCGAGGCAGTAGTGGACGCCGTGCCCGAACGAAAGGTGTGTCTTGTCGGGCCGGAGGGCGTCGAACTCGTCGGCGGTGTCGCCGTGCACGGCGGGGTCCCGGCCGATGCCCGCGAAGTCGACCAGCAGGGGATCGCCCTTCGAGATCCGCACACCGCCGATCTCGAAGTCCTGGGTCGCATAGCGGAAGGGCAGGTGCGCCACGGGCGACTCCACCCGCAGCGTCTCCTCCCACACGTTCCCCCAGGGGATCTCGCCGGAGGTCACCTTCTCGCGCAGGCCGGCGTCGGTGAGCAGGGCGAGGGAGGCGTGGGCGAGGGCGTTCACCAGGGTCTCGGAGCCGGCGCCGAGCAGCAGGTGCAGCGTGCCGATCAGCTCCGAGTCGGTCAGCCGCGAACCCTCGTCCCTGGCCTCGATCAGCGCGCTCGTGAGGTCGTCACCGGGGTGATGGCGCTTGTACGCCACGAGATCGGAGATGGCCTCCTGCCACTGCCCGAGATTGGCCTCCGCCGCCTCGGAGGAGATCCGGGTGTCGATGTTCTTGTGCCCCCCGGCCAGCACCTCGGCGCGCCTCTCCTCCGGCACACCGAAGAGGTCGCACATCAGCCGCGTGGGCAGTTCGGCGTGGAACATCGCCTTGATGTCCACGATCTCGTCGTCGGCCTTGGCGGCCATGGTGTCGAGGAGCTCGTTCACCGTCTTCTCGATGTGCGGCCTCATGGACTCGACACGCCGCTCGGTGAAGGCCTTCAGGAGCAGCTTGCGCAGACGGGCGTGGTCGGCGCCGTCCTGGGTGGCCATGGTGTCCATGGCCACCCAGGTGATCAGGGGCCAGCCGTTCGATATCTCCCCGTTGATGTACGCGGGCCAGTTCTTGCGGGGGTTCTTGGAGAAGCGCTCGTCGGCCATGATCTGCTTGGCGACCGCGTAGTCGTGCACCGACCACGCGAGCACGCCGTCCTGGAGTTCGACCCGCGCGATCGGGCCCTGCTCGCGCAGACGGGTGGTCTCCCCGTGCGTGTCGGCGCCCTCGGGGTCAAGACGGTAAGGGCACACAGCCTCGGTCATGGACACAACCTCCAGCAGGGTCTGTTGTAGCGGAACAGGCGCCAGGCGGCTTTCGGCGGATGAGGACGCGGGAGGGCCACCACGGGGCGCGCGGCAGGCACCGGTGCATGCCGGTGCGGGCGGCTCGATCGTTGTTCACGCTAGTCTCACGGCCCGTCCGCGGCGTCTTCCTGATTGCGGAGAGCGGGAGCCGCCCACCCGTGCGCGCGGCCGTGCGGGAGGGGAGCCGGGACGCGGGGCGCCGGGGCCGGGGCCGGGCGGGGGGCCGGGTGTCCCCGGGGGGCGCCCCGACGGGGCGTCGCCGGCGCCGGGACGCGCCTGGGCCCCGCACGGAGGAACACCGTGCGGGGCCCAGGCACGTGGGGGTTCAGGAACTCATGACTCCGACGTTGTTGCCGTCGGGGTCGGTGAAGACGGCGATACGGCCGGTGGGGGTGTCCTGCGGCGGCATCTTCACGGAGCCGCCGAGCTTCTCCGCCTGAGCGAGGGCTGCCTCCACGTCGGCGACCGGGAAATAGGGGACGACCCCGACGTACGGGCTTTCGGGGCCGGCCTGACCGATTCCGCCGGAGGGCGGGCCGTCCCCGGAACTCACCATGGCGTAGGTGTCGTCCAGGGCGCTGATCGTCCAGCCGAAGATTTCCTGGTAGAAAGCCCGCGCCCGGGAGGAGTCCGGGGTGGATATATCGAACCAGCCAGGAACGGCGGGAAAGGAGGAGGATTCGCTGGTCTTTTCTTTTTCGTCTGCCATGTTTACACCGTACACAATCCGGGGTCCGCCGGGCAACCGGACTTGCCGAAGTGGAGAGGAATACTCGAATTCCCTCCGGGGTCCGCCCGGCGGAGCCCTTTTTTGATTCGCTGTGCCGGGTCGGTTCGGGGAATCGGGGCCGATGGGCTGCCGGAGGCTCGTGTCAGCGGGTCTGGGCGACTATTTCGGAGGTCGGGTCGCGCAGCTCGGGATCCACCCGTTCGAAGAGCGCCACGATCAGGAGGCCGCCGGTGATCATCAGCGCCGCTCCCACCCGGAAGGCCAGGACGTATCCCGACGTCACCGCGGTGTCGACCGGGACACCCGCCTGGATCTCACCGGCGGTGTACCGGATGGCCAGGGGCACCAGGACGGCGAGCCCGAGGGCTCCTCCGATCTGCTGCATGGTGTTCTGTACGCCCGAGGCGAGACTCGAGTTCTGGTCGGTGACCTGGTGCAGGGCGGCACTCGTCGCGGCCGGCATGGTGACGCCCGCGAACACGCCGAACACGATCATCCCCGGCAGGATCCCTCCGGCGTAACGGGTGCCGACGTCGACCGTGCTCGTCAGCAGAAGCCCGATCCCGGCCCCGATGAAGCCCATCGCCACGACCGCCCGCACTCCGATGCGCGGGGTCAGCGCGGTCCCCACCCCGATGCCGATGCCGATGGCGAATCCGAGGGGGAGGTACGCCAGGCCGGTCTCGAGCGGCGAGTACTCCAGCACGTGCTGCTCGAACAGGGTCAGGATGAAGGTGTACGAGATGAACGCCGCCATGAAGAACAGGGAGGTCAAGTTGATGACCGACCTGGTCCGGTTGGCGAAGAACTCCAGCGGGATGAGCGGGTTCTCGACGCGGCGCTCGATGATGACCATGGCGAGCAGCAGGGCGATGCCGCCGGCGAGCGGCAGCACCACCGAGGCCGACTCCCAGGGGTGCTCGGCGGCCTGCAGCAGTCCGTAGACGATGGCCACGAGCCCCGCGGTCGAGGTGACCGCGCCGGCGATGTCGAGCCCCTGGTCCTTCTCGCGCTCCATCCGGCTCTCGGTGACCATGCGCGGAATGACCAGCAGCACGGCCAGCGCCACCGGCAGGTTGATGTAGAAGATCCAGCGCCAGGACGTCAGGTCGGTCAGCACTCCCGAGACGATGTACCCCAGGGTCCCGCCGAGCGCCACGAGTCCGCCCCAGATCCCCAGGGCCTTGTTCCGTTCCTTGGGATCGGTGAAGAGCAGTGCGATCAGTCCCAGTGACGCGGGAGCCGCGATGGCCTCGGCCGTCCCCTGGGCGAACCGGCCCACGACCATCATCCCGGGAACGACGGCCGCCCCGCACACGGCCGAGGACACCGCGAAGATGCCGACGCCGATCAGCAGCAGGCGCCGCCGGCCGAAGACGTCGGCCAGGCGGCCGCCGAGGATCAGCAGCCCCCCGGCCGCCAGCACGTACCCGTTGACCACCCAGGTCAGGCCTGCCTCCGAGAAGCCGAGGCCGTCCTGGACGAGCGGCAGCGCCACGTTCACGACGGTCATGTCCAGAAGGATCATGAACTGCAGCCCGGAGAGCAGGGCCAGTACCCACCAGCGCCGAGGATCCGCCTTCGCCCGAGGGGCGTCCTCGGCGCCGTCCGCGGCCACATCCGGGTTCACCGTGGTCACGCGTCTGTCTCCCTTGGTCGTAGATGCCGTGAAGTCGGCCCGGTGCCGAGTGATCGAGGGCCGCCGGGAGCGGGCGGGATCCCCCCGCGCAACCGGTGCCGCCTCCTCGTCCCACCTGATCGACCGTCCTGATGTATACGCTGTGCACATCAGGTTGTTCACACCATATACTTTTCACGGCCCAAGGGGGCCACGGACGGCGGAATACCGGATGAAGA
The DNA here is from genome assembly GCF_040646935.1 of Streptomyces sp. NPDC044984. NCBI lineage: Bacteria > Bacillati > Actinomycetota > Actinomycetes > Kitasatosporales > Streptomycetaceae > Streptomyces > Streptomyces sp. NPDC044984. The sequence goes on along the minus strand of NZ_JBEZBE010000084.1, from coordinate 2,810 downwards.
CCCGCGGTCCGGCACCACGGTGCCGGCCGCTCGCAACCCGGTCCCCGCAGAACGGACTTCTGCGCACGGCGCAGGGCGCACGCCGCAGCCGGAGGCCTGTCCCGTCCAGGCTTCCACGCTTCCACACCGGGGCGGGTGGCGCCTTCTTCCGGATTGCTCGATGCGCGCGACTATCCGGCGTTTGGTGCAGAACCGGCCGAACGCGTACACTGTCCACATCAACCATCTCCGGAATTCTGGAAAATGCGGAATCGGGCACGCTGCACAGATCGGAAGACATCCGTGCGGGACCTGTCCGCGCGGTGCGCGCCACCGCCCGGCCCGGGCTGTCACCGCCGGTTCCGGCTGTCCGCACCGCGGCCGGGAGGCAGGGGCACACCATGGTCCGTGACGCGCATCCCTATCACCGGGGCGGTCTGAGGTCCGCGCTCATCGAAGCCGGCCTGAAGCGTGCCCGCAAGGACGGAGCCGACGCGCTCGGGCTCCGGGAGATCACCCGGTCCGTGGGCGTCACGCCGAACGCCGCCTACCGGCATTTCGCCGACCGGCGCGAACTCGTGCTCGCCGTCGCCGCCCGGGCCCAGGACAAGCTGGCGCAGGCCATGCTCGACCGCATGCAGGACGTCGCGGATCAGACGGACCCCGTTGCCCACGCGGTGCAGCAGCTGCGGGGAGTCGGCCTCGGCTACATCCACTTCGCACTGTCCGAACCCGGCTGGTTCGAGCTTGCGATCCTGCTCCAGGACGAACCCGGCGGTGATTCGGAGGCGCGTGTGCCGCCGCCCTACCAGCTCCTGGTCGACGCCCTCGACGGCATGGTCAAGGCCGACGCACTGACTCCCGAGCGACGGGTGGACGCCGAGTGGGTCTGCTGGTCCGGGGTCCACGGATTCGCCGATCTGGCGATCCGCGGCCCGCTGCGCCGACAGGACCGCGCGGTCGTCGACAGGCTCGCCGTCCACGTCGTGGACACCGTCATCGGCGAGATCAGGACCTGACGGCCCACGGCCGCCGACGCGTCCTCGTTCGCATCCGGCGCCCCGGACAGCCGGCCGGACCCGCGGCAGGGGAAACAGCGCACGCGGGAGTATGTACCGGCCGCCCCACGGTCACGATCATGAACCGGGTCCCGGGACGAGCGGCTGCCGACGCGGACGGAAACTCCCGCGCGGGCGGAGCGGTTTCGCGGCCCCGGCCCACGCCGGCGGAAGCCCGGGACGTCGAGTCGCACGGGGACGTGCGAGCCCCGTACCACCGGACTTCATGGAGTCGTCATGAGCGAGGAACTCGTCATGTGCCCCGCGGCACCTCCAAGGACCGTGCGGAAGCGGCCGAGCCCGTGGGGAGCCGCATCGTGACCGGCGTCCCGCCCCGGTCCGGGCTCTTCCGCCGTCTTGGTCCGCCACTCCTGCGCGGTGTCCTCAGCACACGCGACAGCGACCTCGCCGCCGCGGCGCGGGACTTCGGCAACCGCGTACACCTCCGGCCCGTCGCCGTGCTGCACCCCGCCGACGCCGAGGACGTCGCGGCGATCGTGCGCTTCGGCCGGGAGAACGGGTTCGCGGTGGTCCCCCGGGGCGCGGGCTGCTCGGTGGACGGCCAGGCGCAGGCATCGGACGGGATCGTGGTCGACCTGTCCGCGCTCTGCGCCGTCGGTGAGCCGGCCCCCGATCGCGTGCGGGTGGACGGCGGCGCACGGTGGAGCGCGGTCCTCGACGCCACCCTGCCCCGCGGCCGTGCCCCTCTCGTGGTGCCCGACCACCTCGGGCTGTCCGTCGGCGGGACACTGTCGGTCGGCGGGATCGGCGGCACCAGCCACCGGCACGGCAGCGTCGCCGACAACGTGCTCGAGCTCGAGGTCGTCACCGCGAACGGAGACCTTCTCACCTGCTCGCCCGTCCGGCGTCCCGAACTCTTCGACGCGGTCAGGGGGAGCCTGGGCCGGTACGGAATCATCACCGGTGCCACCCTCGCGCTCACCGGCACGAGGAGTTCGGCGCGCACGTACCGACTCGTCTACCACGATCCCGCCGCACTCCTCGCGGACCAGCAACGGCTGGTTCACGAGGGACGGTTCGAACACGTGGAGGGGCACGCCCACTGCTCGGGAACGTCGGGCTGGAGGTTCGTCCTGGAGGCGATGCAGTCCTTCGACGCACCGCACGAGCCCGACGACACCGCGCTGCTCAAGGACCTGGCACACCATCACGTCGACACGATCGGCACCACCTCCTACCGCGACTTTCTGAACCGGGTCGCGCCGTTGGAAGCCAGGCTGAGAGCAACCGGCTCGTGGCAGCACCATCCGCATCCGCGGTGCAACGTGCTCCTGCCGGGACGCCAAGCGGCAGCGCTCGTGACGCAGGCCCTGGCCGGCCTCACCGAGGAGGACATCGGACCGGGAGGGAGCGTTCTCCTCTACCCCGTCCCCACCGCCCGCCTCGCCGCGCCGAACGTTCCGAAGGCGCGCGACGCCCTGACCGTCGTCTTCGGGCTCCAGCGCACCGCACCCCCCGGCCGGCCCGAACTGCTGGACCGCATGGTGCGCGACAACCTGGCCCTGCGGGCGACGGTCAGGAAGGCGGGGGGCGCCGATTACGCGTACGCGGCCACGCACTGCGAAGCCCCCGGACGCCCATGAGCCGTTCGGCCCGGACGCACCCTCCCGCTCTCTTCGCGCCCCCGGGACGAACCGCCTCCCGGCGCGCTGATGCCCCGTACACCGGGTACGGGGCCCTGGTACCCGGAGCTGGCCGAACCGGCCGCCCGCTCGGCCGTCCACTCGGTGTTCGGCCTGCTCAACTCCACCC
>NZ_JBEZBE010000083.1:0-7917 GCF_040646935.1 Streptomyces sp. NPDC044984 | reverse complement strand
GCAGATCAGTATCACCCGGCCGGTGAAGCCCTCCGCTCTCAGCGTCTCGGCCGCCTTCGCGCCGGCCAGGCCGCCTCCGACGATGGCTGATGGCGGGCCGCGCCTGGGCCGAGCTGGCCCTGACCCGGCTCGGCGGCGGGCCGGCCGGCCCGGCTGGCCCCCGCCCCGACGGCCCGACCACGCCCGTCGAGGCGCCACCGGACCCCGGCGAGGCCGGACCGCACCACGAGGACGCGGCCCGGCTGGAGGCGCTCGGCCACGCGGCCGTGGCGGGCCGGCGCTGGTCCACGGCGATCAGGGCGTTCCGGATGGCCGGTGATCTCAGCCCGGCTTCTTGGGAGCGCTCCCGCCTGCATGCGGCCGCGGCGTCCGCCGCCCTGTGCGACGGCCGGCCGCGGCTGGCGCTGACCCTGACCCGGGGACCGGGCGCCCGCCCGGCCGGGACCACGGCGCAGGCGGTGCGCGCCGTCCGGGCCTCCGCGCTGTTCGACGTCGCCTTCCACGGGGACGACAGCTTCCGCGACCTCTCCGCCGCGTTGGAGACGGTACCGGTCGCCGGCGCCGACGCGCGGGACCGGGCCGCGTTCCAGCTGTCGGCCCTGACGTCCCTCACCCACGACCCCGCCCCTGCCAGGACGGCACTGAACGCGCTGCCGGACGACGCCGGCGATGCCCTGCGCATCGCCGTGACCGCCCGGTTGGACCCGGTGTCCCGGGCACAGGAGATCCGGGAGGGGCTCGCCGGAGCGGCCGAGCGGGCCCTGCGGACACCCGGCGCCGGGCCCCGGGAGCTGACCTGGCTCGCGGACGCCGCGTGGCAGGTCGACGACCCGGCATCGAGCGGCCGGCTGCTGTCCGCCGCCCTGCAACGGTCGGGCACCGAGCGCGGACACCTCCCGCACTGCCGGGAGCTGCGGGCCGAACTCCTGACCGCCGAAGGGCGCTGGGAGGAACTGCGCGACCTGGTGACGCGGTGGTCGGCCGAGGGTGGTGCCGGCCTGCCCGACCGGCATGCCGTCGCCCTGAAATCCCAGCTGCTGCTGGTCTGCGCGTACCAGGGCCGCCGGGAGGAGGCGCGGGAGCTGGCGCGGGAGGTCCGGCGATGGGCCCGCGACCGCCGCTCGGCCCACCACGCGGGCCTGGCCGCGTACGCCGCGCTCCTGCTGGCCCAGGCCGACGACACGGAGCCGGCGGACGGTGTCGACTGGCCGGCCGACGCCGATCCGTGCCGGGACGCGGTCACCCGGCAGGCCCATGCCGTCCTCGTGCGCGGTGCCCTGCTGCGGAACGACCCCGAGGCGGCCCGCGCGCACCAGACGCGTGCGCAGCGGGCCGGGCTGACGCGCTTCTCCGACGGGTCGACCCTGCTGGTACGGCACGGCCGGGCGCTGCTGGCCGCGTACACCGACGAGTCCAACACCGCCGAGCTGTTCGGCCTGGCCGAGGACGCGGCGACGGCGTCGGCCCGCCCGTTCGACCGCGCGCTGCTGGCCCTGGACTACGGCAGGTGGCTGCGCCGCCGGCGGCACCCCGCGGCGGCGCGCACCCGCCTGCGCACCGCCTACGAGACCTTCGGCCGGCTCAGGGCGGCGCCCTGGCAGGACCGGGCCCGCACCGAACTGCGGGCCATCGGGGCTCCCCCGCCGGGCACGGTGCGGACCGCCACCACGGCGGGCCAGGCGCTGTCGGCGCACGAGCGGCGCATCGTCCGCATGGCGGCCTCCGGCCTGTCCAACCGGGAGATCGCGGAGCGGCTGCTGGTCTCGCCGCGGACAGTCGCCTCACACCTGTACAAGGTCTTCCCCCGACTGGGCATCAGCTCGCGCCGGGAACTCCAGGACGCCTTGCTCGGCGGCGGTGACACTCTGTGACGCCGGACGACGCGGCGGTGCCGCACCCCTTGTTCGGCCGCGGTGCGGAACTCGCCGCGATCGGGGCGTTCCTGGAGCGGCCGGGTGAGTCAGGCGGCGTCCTCACGGTCCACGGCGAGCTGGGCAGCGGCAAGTCCGCGCTGCTCCAGGAGGTCCGGCGCGCCGCCGAGGCCCGGGGCCGGACCGTCGTCCCCCTCCAGGGACACCGCAGCGAGGCCGGGCTGCCCGGTGCCGGCCTCACCCAGCTCCTACCGGTCCCGGCCTGCGGTCCGGACGCGAGGAGCGTCGCCGCCGAGGCGCTCGGCCAGCACACCCGCGCCGGGCGGCCCCTGCTGGTGGTCCTGGACGACGCGCAGTGGTTCGACGGTCCCTCGCTCGATGCCCTGCTCACGGCCTGCCGCGGGACCGCCGGCACGGCGCTGCTCATGGCGAGCCGCCCGGTGCCGCGCGGGGACGCGCGACACGCGTCCGGGCCCGCGCCGGACCTGGTTCTCGGCCCGCTCGCCGGAACCGAGGCCGAGCGGCTGCTGCGCCGGTACGGCCCGGACGTACCGCCCCTGCTGGCGCGCCGGGTGCTCCGGGAGACCGGGGGCAATCCGGCCGGACTGGTGTCCATCACCGAACTGCTCGTCTCCGCCGCCCCGCCGGCCGAGGCGCTGCTCGCCCCGCGGCTCCCGCTCGGCGACGCCCTGCACACGCGGGTGACCAGCCTGCTGGCCGGCGTGCCGGAACCCGTGCGGGACGTCCTGCTGCTGGCCGCCGTGGCGGACACCGGCCGGCCGGAGCTGCTGCGGGAGGCCGCCCGCGCCGTGGACCCAACGGGCCGCGCCATGGACGCGGCCGAGGATCGTGGCCTGCTCCTGACGGAATCCGGAACGATCCGCTTCGGCCATCCGCTGCTGCACTCCGCGGTGTACTGGGAGGCGTCCCGGGCCCGGCGGCGGCGTGCGCAACTGGCGCTGGCCGGACGGGACGAGCCGGGCACGTACCGGCGAGCGCTGCACCGGGCCCTCGCCTCCACCGCCCCGGACGAGGCCACGGCCCGCGAGCTGGAGGACAGTGTGCCCGAGGACCTTCCCGAGGCCGCCGCGGTGCACGAACTGGCCGCCGACCTGAGTCCGCGGTCCGCGGACCGGGCCCGCGGACTGGTCCGGGCCGCGTGGGCGGCCCAGGTGCGGGACCAGACGGGGGAAGTGCGGCGGCTCGTGGCCCGTATCACCGCCCTCTCCGCCGGCCGGTGCCCCGAGACCGCCGCGGCCGTCGCCGCACTCGGCGCGCCGGGGACCACCGGTGAACCGGCCCTACCGTGGCCGCCGTTCCCGCAGCCGGCCGCCGGACCCGCCCGCGGCGGGCCGTCCGCCGCGCGCGCGACCGACGCCCGGCCGCCGGACCCGCTCCGCGACCGGTGCCCCGCCCTGCTGTCCGCGCTGTGCTGGACCGACCGGACGGCCCACGCCGACCGGGGCAGGGCCCTGCTGGAGACGGCCGGTGCCGCGCTCGCGCGGGGGCGGTTCCCGCTGGAACCGCTCCGTGACGCCGCGCTGGTCTCGGTGGCGACGGCGCTGGACGACCCGCTCGCCGCCGAACGCCTGGGCGGGGCCGTGCTGGACTCGCTGACCGGCCCCGGGTACTTCGGTACCGCCCGGGCGGTCCTGGCCCACCGTCAGCTCGCCCGGTTGCACCTCGGTGACCGGGAGGGTGTGCTGCGGGACGGCGTCACCGGCGAGCGCTGGAGCCGAGCGGCGGACGATCCGCACGCCACCGCCGTCTTCCGGTGCGGTGTGGCGCAGGTGCGGGCGTGGGAGGGCGCGGAGGAAGGGCATACGGCGCTCACCGACGGCATCCTCGCCTTCGCGCTGCCCCGCGGTCTTCTCCTGCTGGCGTCCAGGGCCCGCTGGGCGAGGGGCTTGATGGCGCTCGCGCACGGCCGGCCGGAGGACGCGTACGAGGAGCTGCGGATGCTGTCGGACCCCGGCGGTGACGCGCGGCACCCGGTGGTGGCCGCCTGGGCGTTGGGCGATCTGGTCGCCGCCGCGGTCGCCTCCCGCAGGGGGGACGCCGTACGGGACCGGGTGCGGTGGGCGGCCGAGGCCAACCGGTCGCTGCGGTCGGCTCCGCTGGAGCACCTGCTGGCCCGGTCGCTGGCGCTGCTCGGTGAGGGCGACGCGCCCGAGGAGCACTTCACCCGGGCGCTGGCCGTACCGGGAACCGGTGCGCTGCGGTACGAACGGGCCCGTACGCGGCTGGCGTTCGGGGAATGGCTGCGGCGACGGCGGCGGGTGCTGGAGGCACGGGACCAGTTGCAGCGGGCCCGTGACGCCTTCGCGTCGGTCGGTGCGGCGGTGTGGGTGCGGCGGGCCGATTCCGAGCTGCTGGCCGCCGGGGACGCGACGGCGGCGGACCCGCTGCGGGGCGCGGCAGGGCTGGGGCTGACGCCGCGTGAGGCGGAGGTCGCCCGGCTGGCCGCGCAGGGGCTGAGCAACCAGGGCATCGGGTGGCAGCTCGGGCTGACCCACCGGACGGTCGCCAGTCACCTGTCGCGCGTCTTCGCGAAAGCCGGGGTGACGTCCCGCAAGCAGCTCCCGGCGGTGTTGCGGGATTGACCGCGGCCGACCCGCGCGGGCGGGCGCGCCGGAGCCGGCGGCGGGCCCCGGGGGTGGGCCGCCGCCGGCGGGTCGCTCACCACCCGGCGTCACTCCGGCTAACAGGCCGGGACGAGTCCCGGTGCTGGCCGGGAGCCGGGGGTCGCGGTGACTACTCCTTCCAGTCGGGGAGCATCATGCCGATCACCTCCTTCCGGATCGTCGTGCCTTCGGCAGGTGTCCGTCACGCGTCCGCGTGACCGGCCGAAGGAAGCGCGCGGGCCAGCACGAAGTACTTGCGGTGCAGGTCCTGGTCGGCCTGTTCCGTCAGCTCTCCGTCGTACAGGCCGTAGATGTGCTCCACGGCGAAACCGTGGGCGGTGAGGAGTTCCGTCACCCGCTGCGGCGCGAACCAGTGCAGCCGGGCCCGCTCCTGGACGCGGGACCACGTGCCCGCTCGCCCGGTGGCCGTGAAGAGGTCCACGGTCAGCTCGGTCGTGTGCGCGGCCGGGTCGGCGGACCGGCCCCGCGTGAGGACCACCATCGCGTCCGTCTCGTCGATGGTCTGCCGTGCCGCCGCGCGGTCCTGGAACCCCGCGGTCGGCAGGTCGAACAGGAACAGGCCACCGGCCCGCAGGGAACGCCGTACGCCCGGGAAGACGCGCGCCAGTTCTTCCTCACCGGGCAGGTAGGTCAGCGGTTCGCCCATGGTGACGACCGCGTCGAAGGTGCCGAGCGCGGGCAGCGAACGGGCGTCGGCCGTCACGAAGACCACCTGGTCGGCGCCGTCCTTGTGCCGCGCGGCCTCGATCATCTCCGGCGACAGGTCGACCCCGGTGACGGTGAAGCCCAGCCGGGCCAGTTCGAGGGCGGACCTGCCCGTTCCGCACCCCACGTCGAGCAGCCGGCGGCCGGGCACCCCGTGCTTCTCCAGGAGGTCGCGGTAGAGCCGGGCCCACCTCGTGTAGTCCTGGACCCGGGTGATCGCGTCGTAGTGCGCGCCGATCGCGCGGTAAAAACTCTGGGCCGAGTCGTTGGAAGCGTCCGAGTGCACGGCGTCCCTCGCACATCTGTCGTCCGGTGGGTGTCCCGTCGTCCGGGGGCACCACTGTGCCGCGGCTCTGTGGAACGTCAGTGGAACGTGTGTGGACGGGCCCGGCGCGGGAGGAACGCCGGCGGGTTCAGCCGAGGCCGGCGCGGGCGGCCAGGCCGGCGGCCATGGTGCGGGCGGTCTGCGTGAGGCGGGGCAGGAAGTCGACCACCGCGTGGGCGAGGCGCGGCTCCTCGGCGTACAGCCGGGCGAGGGCCTCCGGCGGGGTGGAGATCTGCCAGAGGGAGCCGGCGAGCAGGCTGACCGTGCTGATGAGGTCCCGGGTGGCGGCCTGGTCCAGGACCGGCTGGAAGGCGGAGCCGCTGTCCGCCATGTCGTCCAGGGCGCCGAGGGCGGCCAGCTTGTAGGTCAGGACCGCGTCGGCCGAGACATGCCGTTCCAGGTGGAGCGGGGCGTGGGCCAGGAGGTCGCACAGCAGGGGCTGCTCCACGACCGTACGGGCGAGGGTCGCGGCCAGTTCGTCGGGGGTGCCGTCGGTGCGTCCGCCGAGCGCGTCCGCCAGCGCGGCGGCCCACCGGGTCCAGCACTCGGCGGTCAGGCGCAGGTAGATCTCCTCGCGGGTCTCGACGTAGCGCAGCACCGCGGACTTGTTGATGCCGGCCCGGGCGGCGATGTCGGTGAGCGTCACCTCGCGGACGCCCTTCTCCAGGGCCAGGGAGCGCGCCGCGTCGACGATCGAGGCGAGCCGCAGTTCCTTGTGCTCCGGCCTGCGGGCGCGTCGTACGTGAGGAGGCAGCTTGTCCATGCGCCCCACATTAACAGAACAGCGTTCTCTTGACTTAGAGAACAGCGTTGCCTTAAGTTCTCGGCATGACCGATTACGAGAAGCTGTACATCGGCGGACGCTGGACCGAGCCCGCCAAGAAGGAACTGCTGGAGGTCCGCTCCCCGCACGACCGGTCCCTGGTCGGCCGGGCCGCCGAGGCCACCGAACCCGACGTGGACCTCGCCGTGGCCACCGCCCGCGAGGCTTTCGACCACGGACCCTGGCCCCGGCTGGCCCCGGCCGCCCGGCAGGAGGTCATCGCCCGTTTCAACGCCCTGTACGCCGAGCGCGCCGAGGAGATAGCCGACCTCACCACCGCGGAGAACGGCAGCGCCCGCTGGTTCACCGGCTGGACCGCCGCCGCACTGCCCGAGCAGACCGACGCCTATCTGCGGGCCGCCGCGGCCCTGCCGTGGGAAGAGGAGCTGCCACGGACCGAGGGCAGCACGGCCCGCACCCTGGTGCACCGGGAACCGGTGGGCGTGGTCGCGGCCGTCATCCCCTGGAACGCCCCGCACCAGTCGGCGCTCACCAAGCTCGTCCCCGCACTGCTGGCGGGCTGCACCGTGGTGCTGAAGACCTCACCGGAGAACGCGCTGGTCACCCTGGCGCTGGGGGAGATCTTCAGCGCGGCGGGCGTGCCGGAGGGCGTGGTCAGCATCCTGCCGGCCGACCGCCGCACCAGTGAATACCTCATCTCCCATCCCGGCATCGACAAAATCGCCTTCACCGGGTCCACCGGCGCCGGACGCACCATCGCGGCGATCGCCGGCCGGCAGCTCAAGCGGGTCAGCCTCGAGCTCGGTGGCAAGTCCGCCGCCATCGTCCTGGAGGACGCCGACCTCGACGCGATGGCGGAAGGGCTGAAGTTCCTCTCCTTCGCGAACAACGGCGAGGCCTGCGTCGCGCACACCCGGATCCTGGTGCACCGCAGCCGCTACGAGGAGGCGGTGGCCCGGCTGAAGGAGCTGGTCGAGTCGCTGACCGTCGGCGACCCGGCCGACCCGGACACCTTCATCGGGCCGATGGTCCGGGCCGACCAGCAGGAGCGCGTCCGGTCCTACATCGAGACCGGCATCCGCGAGGGCGCCCGGCTGGTCACCGGTGGCCCCGAGGTACCGGCCGGTCTGGAGGGCGGCTACTACGTCACCCCGACCCTCTTCGCCGACGTCGACAACTCCATGCGCATCGCCCAGGAGGAGATCTTCGGCCCGGTCCTCGTGGTCATCCCGTTCGAGGACGACGAGGACGCCGTCCGCATCGCCAACGACTCCCCGTACGGTCTCGGCGGCGGGGTCTGGACGGCCGACGAGGCACGGGCCCTGGCCATCGCCCGGCGCATCCGCACCGGCACCTTCTCCGTCAACGGGGCGCCGCCCTCCCTCGACGGGCCCTTCGGTGGGTTCAAGGACAGCGGCATCGGCCGGGAGTTCGGCACGGCAGGGCTGACCCAGTACATCGAGTACAAGACGATCTCCGTCTGACCGGTCCCCCATACACACAGCGCTGTGGAGCAGGGCGTGCCCGATCGGCCGCTCCCTCGGAGTCGACCTGCGCTTCCGCACCGAGGCACCCGACCCGGCCCGG
>NZ_JBEZBE010000082.1:0-8142 GCF_040646935.1 Streptomyces sp. NPDC044984 | reverse complement strand
CCGTCCACGACGCGGACGGACGGCTCGTCCGCGGCGAGCGCGTCGAGGCCGGCGAGCAGGTCGTCGAGGCCGCTGCCGACCACGACCGAACGGTGGTCCATGGCGACACGCGTCGACACCAGCGAGTGCGCCACGTCCAGCGCACCCGCACCACCGTCACGCACGGACGCCGCCAGCCGCGCCGCCTGCTCCCGCACCGCCCCACGCGACTTCGCCGACACCACCCACGGCAACCACGCCGGGGCCTGGGCCGCTTCGGTGAGCACGCCGTCCGTCTCCGCGGCCGGGTCCTCGGCGCCGTCGGCGGGCTCGGGGTCCGGGGCCTGCTCCAGCACCAGGTGGGCGTTGGTGCCGCTGACGCCGAAGGAGGACACGGCGGCACGGCGTGGCCGGCCGGTCTCCGGCCAGTCCGTGTGCTCGGTGAGCAGGTCGACGGCGCCGTCGGCCCAGTCGGCGTGCGGGGTGGGCGCGTCGATGTGGAGGCTCTTGGGCAGCGTGCCGTGCCGCATGGCCTGCACCATCTTGATGACGCCGCCGACACCGGAGGCGGCCTGGGTGTGGCCGATGTTCGACTTCAGCGAGCCGAGCAGCAGCGGCCGGTCGGCGGGCCGGTCCTGGCCGTAGGTGGCCAGCAGCGCCTGCGCCTCGATCGGGTCGCCCAGGGTCGTGCCGGTGCCGTGCGCCTCGACCACGTCGACCTCGGCGGCGGACAGTCCGGCGTCGATGAGGGCCTGGCGGATCAGGCGCTGCTGCGAGGGCCCGTTGGGGGCGGTGAGGCCGTTGGAGGCGCCGTCCTGGTTGACAGCGGAGCCGCGGACGACGGCGAGGACGGGGTGGCCGTTGCGGCGGGCGTCGGAGAGCCGCTCCAGCAGGACCATGCCGACGCCCTCGGACCAGGCGGTGCCGTCGGCAGCGGCGGCGAACGCCTTGCAGCGGCCGTCCGCGGCCAGGCCGCGCTGGCGGGCGAACTCGGTGAACATCTTCGGCGTCGACATGACGGTGGCACCGCCGGCCAGGGCGAGGGAGCACTCCCCCTGGCGCAGGGAACGCACGGCCAGGTGGAGGGCGACCAGGGAGGAGGAACAGGCGGTGTCGACGGTGACGGCGGGGCCCTCGAAGCCGTACGTGTAGGACAGGCGGCCGGAGGCGACGGCGACCGTGTTGCCGGTCAGGAGGTGTCCGGCGACCTCCTCCTGACGGCCGCGCGCGGCGCTGTCGTAGTCGCCGTGCCCGGTGCCGACGAAGACGCCGGTGGGGCTGCCGGTGAGGGAGTCCGGGAGGATCCCGGCGCGTTCCAGGGCCTCCCAGGAGGTCTCCAGGAGCAGGCGCTGCTGCGGGTCCATGGCGAGGGCCTCGCGCGGGGAGATCCCGAAGAACGCCGGGTCGAACTCGCCAGCCTCGTGCAGGAAGCCGCCCTCGCGGGTGTAGGTGGTGCCGTGGTGGGCGGGGTCGGGGTGGAACAGCCGGTCGAGGTCCCAGCCGCGGTTGGCGGGGAACGCGGAGATCGCGTCCACGCCGTCCCGGGCCAGCTCCCACAGTTCCTCGGGCGAGCGGGCGCCGCCGGGGTAGCGGCAGGCCATGGCGACGACGGCGACGGGCTCGCGGTCGCGGTTCTCGGCCTCGCTGAGCTGCTGCCGGGCCTCCTGGAGGTCGGCGATCGCCCGCTTGAGGTACGCGCGGAGCTTGTCCTCGTTCGACATCAGGTGCCCACCTCTCACTCGGATTCCGGAAAACGCGGAGAGCGGCGATCCCCGGATCCACGCCCCGTCCCTGTCGGAAGAACCGGCGGTGCGCGGGGAGCGCCGGCCGGTGGTCTTCCGGTCCGGGTCGCAGGCCGACCCGGTCCGGTGGTCAGTCTGGCCGTCCCGGACTGCGGGTTTCCCTAAAGCCTCGGGGAAAGGCGGGGCCGGGCGACGTGGTGGGTGCCACGTGCGCCCGGCCCGGGGAGGGGAATTGGTGAATTCCCTGGTGCTGGATCGGTTATCGGGCGGCCGCCCGGTCGGTCATCTCCGCACTGCCGCCCGGTCGGTCATCGGGCGGCGGCCGTCGGCGTCTCCAGTTCGGTCAGCCACTCCTGGATGAGGGCGGCGGCCTTGGCGGAGTCCTCGCGGATCACGGAGAGGTGGTCGGCGTCGACGGGCCGTACGGTGGCCGACGGCACCAGCGGTTCGTGCAGGGTGTCGGTGTCCGGTGCGGGGACGCCCTCGATGAGGGCGCGGGTGCACTTGATCTCGAGTACGGGCGCGGTGGTGGGGTGCACGTCGAGGGCGTTGAGCAGGACCATCCAGCGGCCCATCGCGGACAGCCGGGAGTTGGTGAGGCGTACGGGCGAGTCGTCGACGGCGGTGAAGTTGAACCGCATCATGCCCGAGAAGTCCACGCCCTCGTCGTTCTTGTGCTGGATGCTCAGGGTGTCGAGCAACACCACGGCGGCGGGGCGGATGCCCCACGTGGTCTCCAGGACGCCGGCGGCGGCGTAGGCGAGGGAGCCGCCCGAGGAGTGGCCGACGAGGACGAAGGGCCGGCCGTCGGCGGCCTGCAGGGCGCTCTCGGCGATCACCCGGGCGGCGGCCTCGGGTCCGGCGGGCAGGGCCTCACCGGTGGCGAAGCCGACCAGCGGCAGTGCGGCCACGTCGCGGCTGCCCCGGAAGTGCGCGGAGAGCTGGGCGTACTGGTGGACGCCGCCGTTGGCGGTGGGCGCGCTGACGCAGACCAGTCGCGAGGCGGCCGGGCCCTCGGCGAGCGTCACCGGCCAGGGCAGGTCCTCCAGTTCGGCGGTCGCCTCGAAGGTGGGCCGCAGGGCGGCGACGGTGGCCAGCATGCGCTGCGCCTCCCGGGTCTTGCCCTGGGCGAGGCCGTCGAGGAACAGCCGCTCCATCGAGTCGTTCTCGACCGGGCCGCCCGGCACGCCGCCGCCCCGGGGGACGGAACCGCCGCCCTGGGCGCCCAGTTCGGTGAGCAGCCAGGTGGTGAGGCCGTTCGGGGAGCCGCTGTCGTAGACGATGCTGGCGGGCAGCTGCAGGCCGGTGGCCTCGCTGAGCCTGCGGCGCAGTTCGATGCTGATGAGGGAGTCGAAGCCGAGTTCCAGGAAGTCGCGTTCGGGGTCGACCTCGGAGGTGTCGGGGTGGCCGAGGAGCGCCGCGACGCAGGTGACGACCAGATCGTGCAGGGCTTGTTCCTGTTCGGCGGCGCCGAGGGTGGTCAGCCGGTCGCGGAAGGAGGCCGGGTCGGCGGCGCGGACCGGCACCGTGGAGACGGTCGCGGCCGGGCGGGCCGTGCGTGCGGCGGGTGCGGTGGGCCGGTCGGCGGCGCCGGGCCCGAGCAGCCGGGCGGCGGACGACGGGCGCAGGGCCAGCGCCTCGACCGACAGGACGGGCCGGCCGGCGGGGTCGACGGCGGCGATGGACACGGTGTCCTCCCCGGCCTTGGCCAGGCGCACGCGCAGCCGGGCGGCGCCGGAGGCGTGCAGGGACACCCCGGACCAGGAGAACGGCAGCAGGCCCTGGTCGGCGTCCTTCAGTTCCACGAACTCCACGGCGTGCAGTGCGGCGGTGAGCAGGGCCGGATGCAGGGCGAACAGTTCGGCGTCGTCCGCGCGGCCGGGCAGCTCCAGTTCGGCGAAGACCTCCTCGCCGCGGGCCCAGGCGGCGCGCAGGCCCTGGAAGAGGGGACCGTACTCGGTGCGCTCGTAGAAGCCGGTCAGGTCGAGGGGTTCGGCGCCCTGCGGCGGCCACTGGGCGGCGTCGAACTCGACCTGCCGCTCGTCGGGGACGAGGACACCGGTGGCGTGCTGGGTCCACGGCTCATCGGGGGCGTCGGCGGACCGGGAGTGGATGCCGAGTCCCCGGCCGCCGGACTCGTCGGGGGCACCGACGCGCACCTGGACGGCGACGGCGCCGCGGGCGTCGAGCACGAGCGGGGTGGTGAGGGTGAGTTCCTGCACCCGGCCACAGCCCACCTGGTCACCGGCGCGCACGGCCAGTTCGAGGAAGCCGGTCGCCGGGAAGAGGACCATGCCGCCCATGGTGTGGTCGGTGAGCCAGGGGTGGGTGCGCAGGGACACCCGCCCGGTGAGCAGCACTCCGCCGGTGCCGGCCAGTGACACCGCCGCGCCGAGCAGGGGGTGTTCGGCGGGGGTGAGTCCGGCGCCGGCCACGTCCCCGGCGAAGGCGAGGGGCCGCGGCCAGTAGGCGCGGTGCTGCCAGGGGTAGGTGGGGACGTCGGTGCGGCGGGCGCCGGTTCCCTCGAAGAAGGCGGTCCAGTCGACGCGGACGCCCGCGACGTGCAGTTCGGCCAGCCCGGTGAGCAGTGCGGTCTGTTCGTCACGCCGGGCGCGCAGGGCGGGCGCCGCCACGGCGTCCGCCTCGTCCCCGAGGGTCTGCCGGGTCAGGGCGGTGAGGACGGCGCCGGGTCCCAGTTCCAGGAAGGCGTCCGCTCCCCCGTCGGCCAGGGCGCGTACGCCGTCGGCGTAGCAGACGGTGCCGCGGACGTGGCGCACCCAGTACTCCGCCGAACACAGCAGCTCCGGGCCGGCGATCTCACCGGTCACGTTGGACACGACGGGGATGCGCGGTTCGGCGTAGGTCAGCTTCTCGGCGACCTCGCGGAAGGCGTCGAGCATCGGGTCCATCAGCGGTGAGTGGAAGGCATGGCTGACGGACAGGCGCTGCGTCTTGCGGCCCCGCGCGGCGAACTCCTCCGCCAGAGACACGACTTCGGGCTCAGCGCCCGAGATCACCACCGCGTCCGGACCGTTCACCGCCGCCAGGGCGATGTCCTCGGTCAAGTGCGGGGTGATCTCCTCCTCGGTCGCCTGGACGGCGATCATGGCGCCGCCCGCCGGGAGTTCCTGCATCAGCCGGGCACGCGCCGCGACCAGCGTGCACGCGTCCTCCAGGGACAGCACCCCGGCGACGTGCGCGGCCGAGATCTCACCCACGGAGTGACCGGCCACGAACTCCGGCCGCACGCCCCACGACTCGACCAGCCGGTACAGGGCGACCTCGACGGCGAACAGCGCGGGCTGGGTGTAGCCGGTGGTGTGGAGCAGTTCCGCCTCGGGCGTGCCCTCCTCCGCAAACAGCACCTCGCGCAGCGGACGCTCCAACTCCGCGTCCATCCGCGCCAGTACGGCGTCCAGTGCCTCGGCGAAGACGGGCAAGGCGGCGTACAACTCACGCCCCATGCCGGCCCGCTGCGAACCCTGGCCCGAGAACAGGACGGCGAGCGAGCGCTGTGCCGCGCGACCGCGCGCGACCTCGACGGGCCGCTCGCCCTCCGCGCCCGCGAGGAGGACCGCCCGGTGCTCGAACACCGACCGCCCCGATGCCAGGGAGAAGCCCACGTCCAGCGCGGTGGCGTCGGTCAGCGCCGACACGCCTGCGAGCTGCGCCTCCAGGGCGCCCTTCGTCTTGCCGGCGACCGGCCACGGCACGACCGTCGGGTGGGCCGTCGGTGCGGTGGTCTGCTCCGGCTCCTCCGGTTCGGGGGCCTGCTCGACGACGAGGTGGGCGTTGGTGCCGCTGATGCCGAAGGAGGACACGGCGGCGCGGCGTGGCCGGCCGGTCTCCGGCCAGGGGGTGCGCTCGGTGAGGAGGCGGACGTTGCCCGCGGTCCAGTCGACGTGGGTGGAGGGCGCGTCGACGTGGAGGGTCTTGGGCAGCACGCCGTGGCGGATGGCCAGGACGGTCTTGATGACGCCGGCGACTCCGGCGGCGGCCTGGGAGTGGCCGATGTTGGACTTCACCGAGCCGAGCAGCAGCGGCCGGTCGGCGGGCCGGTCCTGGCCGTAGGTGGCCAGCAGCGCCTGTGCCTCGATGGGGTCGCCGAGGGGCGTGCCGGTGCCGTGGGCCTCGACGGCGTCCACGTCGGCGGGTGAGAGTCCGGCGCCGGCCAGGGCCTGCCGGATGACGCGCTGCTGCGAGGGCCCGTTGGGCGCGGTGAGCCCGTTGGAGGCGCCGTCCTGGTTGACGGCGGAGCCGCGGACCACGGCGAGCACCTCGTGCCCGTTGCGGCGGGCGTCGGACAGGCGCTCCAGGACCAGGACGCCGGCGCCCTCGGACCAGCCGGTGCCGTCCGCGGAGTCGGCGAAGGCCTTGCAGCGGCCGCTGGTGGAGATGCCGCCCTGGCGGGTGAAGCCGGAGAAGCCCATGGGGGTGGACATGACGGTGACGCCGCCCGCGAGGGCGAGGCCGCACTCCCCCTGGCGCAGGGACTGGGCGGCCAGGTGGACGGCGACCAGGGAGGAGGAGCAGGCGGTGTCCACGGTGACCGCCGGGCCGGCGAGGTCGAAGGCGTAGGCGACGCGGCCGGAGACGACGCTGGCGGTGAGGCCGGTGGTGGCGTGGCCCTCGGCGTCCTCACGGGAGTTCATCACGACGCCGACGTAGTCGACGCCGGCGGTGCCGACGAACACGCCGGTGCGGGAGCCGCGCAGGGACACCGGGTCGAGGCCGGCGCGTTCCACGGCTTCCCAGGTGGTCTCAAGGAGCAGGCGCTGCTGCGGGTCCATGGCGACGGCCTCGCGCGGCGAGATGCCGAAGAACCCGGCGTCGAAGGCGGCGGCGTCGACGAAGCCGCCCTCGGCGGCGGCGCTGCTGCCCGCTCCCTCACCGCCCAGGGCGTCGAGGTCCCAGCCCCGGTCGGTGGGGAACGGGGTGATGCCGTCGCGGCCCTCGTCCAGCAGCCGCCAGAAGTCCTCCGGGGAGGCGACCTCGCCGGGCAGCCGGCAGGCCATGCCCACGATGGCGATCGGCTCGTGCCGGCTCGCCTCGGCCTCCTCCAGCCGCCGACGGGTCTTGTGCAGGTCGGCCGTGACCCACTTCAGGTAGTCGACGAGCTTTTTGTCATCGGGCATGACGGGAAAACCTTCCTGTGGTGAATCGGCTCGTCTCAGTGGTCGCCCATGCGGCCGAGCTCGTTGTCGATGAAGGCGAACACCTCGTCGGCGCTGGCCGATTCGAAGGCGTCGTCCACGGGGGTGCCGGTCGACTCCGGCGCGCTGCCGCGCACCTTGTCCAGTAGCTGGCCGAGCCGGAGGGCGAGTCCCGCGCGGGTGATCTCGTCGTGCTCGCCCGCCGCGAAGAGCGCTTCCAGGCGGTCGAGTTCGGCGAGCAGCGAGGGGCCCTGGGGGCCCTCGTCGCCGGGGGCCAGTTCGGAGACGAAGTGTTCGGCGAGTGCCGTGGGGGTCGGGTAGTCGAAGACCAGGGTGGCCGGCAGGCGCAGCCCGGTCGCCGTGGAGAGGTGGTTGCGCAGTTCCAGGGCGGTCAGCGAGTCGAAGCCGAGTTCCCGGAACTCCTGGGTCACGTCGACGGCCTTCGGCGTGGCGTGGCCCAGGACCCGGGCGGCCTGCTCGCGGACCAGGTCGGTGACGTACCGGACGCGTTCGTCGGCGCGGAGTTCGCCGAGCTTGGCGCCGAGGGCGGCGGCCGCTCCGGCCGCGTCGGTGGCGGCGGCGGTGCGGCGGCTGCTCCTGACCATGCCGCGGAAGAGCGGCGGCAGGTCCTCGGGGGCGGCGCCGCGCATGGCGCCGGGGGCGAGGCCGACCAGGACCAGGAACGACTCGTCGGAGCCGCGTGCGATGTCGAAGAGGCCGAAGCCCTGGTCGACGGAGAGCGGCGGGAGGCCTCCGGACTGCATGCGGCGCATGTCGGTGTCGGAGAGGGTGCTGGTCATGCCACCGTCGTGGGACCAGGGGCCCCAGGCGAGCGAGGTGCCGGCCAGGCCCTGGGAGCGGCGGTGCGCGGTCAGGGCGTCGAGGAAGGAGTTGGCCGCGGCGTAGTTGCCCTGGCCGGGGCTGCCCATGACACCGGCGATGGACGAGAACGGCAGGAACGCCGCCAGGTCCAGGTCGCGGGTGAGTTCGTGCAGGTGCCAGGCCGCGTCGACCTTGGGCCGCAGGACGGTGGCGAGCCGTTCCGGGGTGAGCGAGGCGACGACGCCGTCGTCGAGGACGCCGGCCGTGTGC
The DNA here is from genome assembly GCF_040646935.1 of Streptomyces sp. NPDC044984. Taxonomy (NCBI): domain Bacteria; kingdom Bacillati; phylum Actinomycetota; class Actinomycetes; order Kitasatosporales; family Streptomycetaceae; genus Streptomyces; species Streptomyces sp. NPDC044984. The sequence goes on along the minus strand of NZ_JBEZBE010000082.1, from coordinate 176 downwards.
ACGACCGCGGTGAGCGGGTGGGCGGCGGGGACGCGGGCGAGGAGGGCGGCGGTGGCGTCGCGGTCGGCGGTGTCGCAGGCGGCGACGGTCACCTCGGCGCCCAGCTCGCGCAGTTCGGCGGCGAGTTCGGCGGCGCCGGGCGCGTCCGGGCCGCGCCTGCTGGTCAGCAGCAGGTG
>NZ_JBEZBE010000081.1:0-8154 GCF_040646935.1 Streptomyces sp. NPDC044984 | reverse complement strand
CTGCTGGCCACCTACGGCCAGGACCGGCCCGCCGACCGGCCGCTGCTGCTCGGCTCCATCAAGTCGAACATCGGTCACGCCCAGGCCGCCGCCGGCGTCGCCGGCGTCATCAAGACCGTCATGGCGCTCCGCCACGGCCTGCTGCCCAAGTCCCTGCACATCGACGCCCCGTCGACCCACGTGGACTGGACCGAGGGCGAGGTGCGCCTGCTCACCGAGACCGTCGACTGGCCGGAGACCGGGCGTCCGCGCCGTGCCGGTGTGTCGTCCTTCGGCATCAGCGGCACCAACGCGCACACCATCATCGAGCAGGCCCCGGAGACCGAGCCGGTCACGCCGGCCGTGGAGCCCGGGCGCGTTCCCGGGACCGTGCCGTGGCCGGTGTCGGCCAAGTCCGAGGAGGCCCTGGAAGGCCAACTGGAGCGGATCACCTCCCTCGGCCCCGACACCGCGTCCGCGCTGGACGTCGGCTTCTCCCTGGCCTCCGGGCGGTCGGTGTTCGAGTACCGGGCGGTGTTCCTCGCCGACGCGGAGGGCGGTGCCCCCGTGGAGGTGGCGCGTGGTCGTGCGGTGGAGCGGTCGCTGGCGGTGCTGTTCTCGGGTCAGGGGTCGCAGCGGGCGGGGATGGGGCGTGAGCTGTACGACCGGTTCCCGGTGTTCGCGCAGGCGCTGGACGCCGTACTGGACCGGCTCGACACGGAGCTGGAACGGCCGCTGCGCGACGTGCTGTTCGCGGAAGCCGGCACGCCGGAGGCGGAGCTCCTGGACGCGACCGGGTTCACGCAGCCGGCGCTGTTCGCGGTCGAGGTGGCGTTGTTCCGGTTGGTGGAGTCGTGGGGTGTGCGGCCGGAGTTCGTGGCCGGTCACTCCGTCGGCGAGATCGCGGCCGCGCATGTCGCCGGGGTCCTGTCGCTGGAGGACGCCTGCGCGCTGGTCGCGGCGCGTGCCCGGCTGATGCGGGAACTCCCGCTCGATGGCGCCATGATGGCGATCGAGGCCACCGAGGAGGAGATCACCCCGCGCCTCACGGACGGGACCGCCCTGGCCGCGGTCAACGGCCCCGAGTCCGTCGTCGTGTCCGGTGCCGAGGCCGAAGTCGTCTCGCTCGCCGACGAGTTCGCGGGGAAGGGCCGCAGGACGCAGCGCCTCGCGGTGAGTCACGCCTTCCACTCGCCCCTGATGGAGCCGATGCTCGACGCCTTCCGCGCCGTCGCGGAAGGACTGACGTACGCCGAACCGCGCATCCCCGTCGTGTCCAACGTGACCGGCGAGATCGCCGGCCCCGGCCTGCTGTGCTCCGCCGACTACTGGGTGCGCCACGTCCGCGGCACCGTCCGCTACGCCGACGGCGTGGGGGCGCTCACCGGTGCCGGGGCGAACGCCTTCCTCGAGGTCGGCCCCGACGGCGTACTGACCGCGCTCACCCGCCGGTGCCTCGACGCCGACGCCGACACGGTCGCCGTCCCCGCCCTGCGGGGGGACCGGTCCGAGGAGAGCGCGCTGCTCACGTCGCTGGCCCGGCTCCACGTGTCCGGGGTGCGCGTCGACTGGCGGCCCTGCTTCGACGGCACCGGCGCCCGCCGCACCGAGCTGCCGACCTACGCCTTCCAGCGGTCCCGCCACTGGCCCGACGCCCAGCGCTCCACGGCGGGCGGAGCCGGGGCCGACCCCCTGGACACGGCGTTCTGGACGGCCGTGGAGGGCGAGGACCTGACCACGCTCGCCGCCGATCTCGCGGTCGACACCGACGCGCTGGGCGCGGTCCTGCCCGCCCTGTCCACCTGGCGGCGCAGGCAGCGCGACCAGGCGATGGTCGACGGCATCAGGCACCACGAGGCGTGGAAGCCGCTGTCGCTGCCGTCCACCGCGCCCACCGCCACCGGCACCTGGCTGGCCGTCGTCCCCGAGGCGCTCGCCGACGACGCGTGGGTGGCCGCCGTCCTGGCGGCCGTGGGCGCCGACGTCGTGCCGCTCACCGTCGGCACCGCCGACCGCGACGCGCTCACCGGAAGGCTGCGCGGCCTGCTCTCCGAGGGCGCCGCGCTCACCGGAGTGCTGTCCCTGCTCGCCCTCACGGACACCGCCGGGACCCCGGCGGCCTCGACGGCGGTGCTGCTCCAGGCCCTGCTGGACGCCGGGATCACCGCGCCCCTGTGGTGCGTGACGCGCGGCGCCGTCGCCGTCGCCGGAACGGAGCGGCTCACCGCCCCCGGCCAGGCGGCGGTGTGGGGCCTCGGCCGGGTCGCGGCACTGGAACTCCCCGTGCGGTGGGGCGGGCTGATCGACCTGCCCGCCGCCCTGGACGACCGCGCCGCCAGGCGGTTCGCCGCCGTCCTCGCCGGACACGACGGCGAGGACCAGGTGGCCGTGCGCGACTCGGCCGTCTTCGGCCGCCGGCTCGTGCCCGCGCCGAAGGCCGCCCCCGACGCCGGATGGGAGCCCAGCGGCACCGTCCTGATCACCGGGGGCACCGGAGGCCGCGGCGCCCACGTGGCGCGCTGGCTCGCCGCCGCCGGGGCCGCCCGCCTGGTGCTGGTCAGCCGGCGCGGCCCGGACGCGCCCGGCGCCGCCGAACTCGCCGACGAGTTGCGGGAGCTGGGCGCCGAGGTGACCGTCGCGGCCTGCGACGCCGCCGACCGCGACGCCCTCGCCGCCGTCCTCGCCGCCGTCCCCGAGGACACCTCGCTGACCGCGGTGGTGCACGCCGCCGGCGTCGTCGACGACGGAGTGCTCGACGACCTCACGCCGGAGCGGTTCGCCGCCCTGCACCGTGCCCGCACCGCCCCCGCCCTCCACCTGGACGAACTGACCCGGGACCGGGACCTGACGGCGTTCGTGCTCTGCTCCTCGGTGGCCGGCACGGTCGGCACCGCGGGGCGCGCCGGCCTCGCCGCCGCCACCGCCGTCCTGGACGCGCTCGCCCGGCGCCGCCGGGACGAGGGCCTGCCCGCGACCTCCATCGCCTGGGGCGCCTGGACCGACGAGGAACCGGGCGCGGACACCGCGGTCACCGACGCGGCGGACGCCGGCACCGGTGCCGGCGCCGGGCGTCCGGCCCGCACCGCCGGTCACCCGGCCGTGCACCCGGACCTCGCGCTCGCCGCCCTGCGGCAGGCCGTGACCCGGCCGGAGCCGGCACCCGTGGTCTTCGACCCGCGTCAGCCGCAGGTCCTGGACACCCTCATCGGTATCCGCGGCAGCGCCCTGCTGCGCGACCTGCCGGACGCCCGGCAGGCACTGGCCGACGCGGCCGCCGCGCGCCGGCAGACCGAGACGGCCGCCTCCGGGCTCGCCGCACGGCTGCGGCGGCTTCCCGCCGCCGACCGCACCGCGCTCCTCGGCGACCTGGTCCGCACCCACGCCGCCGCCGTCCTCGGCCACCCGGGACCGGAGGCCGTCGCCCCCGACCGCACCTTCCGCGACCTGGGCTTCGACTCGCTGACCGCGATCGAGCTGCCCAACCGGCTCGCCCTCGCCACCGGTCTGCGCCTGCCCGCCACCACGGTCTACGACTTCCCGACCGCGCAGGCCCTGGCCGAGCACCTGGTCGCCGAACTCCTCGGCGAGCAGGACACCGAGTCCGCTCCCGACCGGGTGAACGCCGCCGGACCGTCCGACGACCCGATCGTCATCGTCGGCATGGCCTGCCGCCTCCCCGGCGGCGTGCGCTCCCCGGAGGACCTGTGGCGGATGCTCAGCGAGGGCCGCGACGGCATCGAGGCCTTCCCCGAGGACCGGGGCTGGGACCTCGCCACCCTGGCGACCGGCGGCGCGGACGGCCGCGGCCGCAGCGCCACCCTCCGGGGCGGATTCGTCGACGGCGCCGCCGAGTTCGACGCCGGCTTCTTCGGGATCTCCCCGCGCGAGGCCATCGCCATGGATCCGCAGCAGCGCCTGCTCCTGGAGACCACCTGGGAGGCGTTCGAACGGGCCGGCATCGACGCCGACGGACTGCGCGGCAGCCGCACCGGCGTGTTCGTCGGCACCAACGGCCAGGACTACTCCACCCTCGTCATGAACTCCCGCGAGGACCTGGAGGGCCACGCCGGCACCGGACTCGCCGCCAGCGTCGTCTCCGGCCGGCTCGCCTACACCTTCGGCCTTGAGGGGCCCGCGGTCACCGTCGACACCGCCTGCTCCTCCTCCCTGGTCGCCCTGCACTGGGCGCTCCAGGCGCTGCGGGCCGGTGAGTGCGACCTCGCCGTCGCGGGCGGCGTCACCCTCATGAGCACCCCGTCCGGCTTCTCCGGCTTCACCCTGCAGAACGGCCTCGCCACCGACGGCCACTGCAAGGCGTACGCGGACGCCGCCGACGGCACCGGCTGGTCCGAGGGCGTCGGCCTGATCGTGGTGGAGCGCCTCTCCGACGCCCGCCGCAACGGGCACGAGGTGCTCGCGGTGGTCCGGGGCTCGGCCATCAACCAGGACGGCGCCTCCAACGGCCTGACCGCCCCCAACGGTCCCTCGCAGCAGCGCGTCATCCGCCAGGCCCTGGCGAGCGCCGGGCTCACCCCCGCCGACGTGGACGCCGTCGAGGGCCACGGCACCGGCACCCCGCTGGGCGACCCGATCGAGGCCCAGGCCCTGCTCGCCACCTACGGCCAGGACCGGCCCGCCGACCGGCCGCTGCTGCTCGGCTCCCTCAAGTCGAACATCGGCCACACCCAGGCCGCCGCCGGCGTCGCCGGCATCATCAAGACCGTCCTGGCGATGCGGCACGCCGTCCTGCCGAGGACCCTCCACGTCGACAGGCCCTCCACGCACGTCGACTGGGAGGCGGGCGCGGTGCGCCTGCTCACCGAGCCGTCCCCCTGGCCGGAGACCGGCAGGCCGTGGCGCGCGGGCATCTCGTCCTTCGGCATCAGCGGCACCAACGCCCACACCATCATCGAGCAGGCGCCCGAGCCCGAGGCGGTCCCCTCGCCGGCCGGCTCCCCGGCGACCGGCACGGCGGCCCCCGCGCCGGCCCCCTCGGTCGTCCCGTGGCCCGTCTCCGCGAAGTCCGAGGAGGCCCTGGACGCCCAGGTGGCCCGCATCGCCGCGCTGACCGGCAGGCCCCCGCTGGACGTGGGCCACTCCCTGGCCACCGGCCGCGCCCTGCTCGACCACCGCGCGGTCCTCCTCGCCGGACCCGGCGGGGCACCCCTCGAGGTGGCGCGGGGCCGCGCCGCGTACCGCACCACCGCCGTCCTGTTCTCCGGCCAGGGCTCCCAGCGGGCCGGCATGGGGCATGGACTGTACGCCGCCTTCCCGGTGTTCGCCGAGGCCCTGGACGCCGTACTGGCCCGTCTGGACACCGGCGGCGAAGTCCCCCTGCGCACGGTGCTGTTCGCCGAGGAGGGCACGCCCGAGGCGGAACTCCTCGACACCACCGGCTACACCCAGCCCGCGCTGTTCGCCGTCGAGGTCGCCCTGTACCGGCTCGTCGAGTCCTGGGGCGTGCGGCCCGACTACGTGGCCGGTCACTCCGTCGGCGAGATCACGGCCGCGCACGTGGCCGGGGTGCTGTCGCTGGAGGACGCCTGCACGCTGGTCGCGGCGCGTGCCCGGCTGATGCAGGAACTCCCGGCGGGTGGCGCCATGATCGCCGTCCAGGCCACCGAGGAGGAGGTCACCCCCAGACTGACCGACGGCGTGGCCCTGGCCGCCGTCAACGGACCCGACTCCGTCGTCGTCGCCGGCGCCGAGGAGGACGTCCTCACCCTCGCCGCCCTGCTCACGGCGGACGGCCGCAGGACACGACGGCTCTCCGTCAGCCACGCCTTCCACTCGCCGCTGATGGAGCCGATGCTCGACGCCTTCCGCGAGGTCGCGGAAGGGCTGACGTACGCCGAACCGCGCATCCCCGTCGTGTCCAACGTGACCGGCGAGATCGCCGGCCCCGGCCTGCTGTGCTCCGCCGACTACTGGGTGCGCCACGTCCGCGGCACCGTCCGCTACGCCGACGGCGTGCGCGCCCTGGCCGACGCCGGAGTGAGCGCGTTCCTGGAGGCCGGACCCGGCGGTGTCCTCACCGCGCTGACCCAGCGCTGCCTGGACACCGGCCTCGACGCCGTCGCCGTACCCGCGCTGCGCGCGGACCGCGACGAGGAGACCGCGCTGCTCACCGCGCTCGCCCGGCTCCACACGGCCGGTGTCCGCGTCGACTGGGCGGCCTGGTTCGAGGGCACCGGGGCGCGCCGCACCGAACTGCCGACCTACCCCTTCCAGCGTGAGCGGTTCTGGCCCCGCCCGGCCGCCCTGACCGGCGACGTCAGCTCGGCCGGCCTGGTCTCCGCGGACCACCCGCTGCTCGGCGCCGCCGTGCCACTGGCCGACTCCGAGGGCGCGCTGTTCACCAGCCAGATCTCCATGCAGGTCCACCCCTGGCTGCTCGACCACAAGGTCGGCGGCACGGTCGTCCTGCCCGGCACCGGCTACCTGGAGATGGCCGTCCGCGCCGCCGACCAGGTCGGCTGCGGCCGGGTCCAGGAACTCGTCCTGTCCACCCCGATGGTGCTCGACGAGAAGGTGCCCACCGCCCTCCAGGTCGTCCTCGGCGCCCCGGACGAGGAGGGGACCCGCACCATCGCGTTCTACTCCCGCCCGTCCGACGCCACCGACGCCCCCTGGACCCGGCACGCCACCGGCTCCCTCGCCGCCGCGGAGCACACCGCCCCGTTCGACGTCCCCGTCTGGCCGCCGGCGGACGCGCGGCCGGTGCCGGTCGACGGCACCTACGAACGCACCGAGTACGGCCCCTGCTTCCAGGGGATGCGCAAGGTGTGGATCCGCGGACAGGAGGCCTTCGTCGAGGTCGCCCTGCCCGAGGAGATCGCCGGGGACGCCCAGTACTTCGGCATCCACCCGGCCCTGCTCGACGCCGTCCAGCACGCCAACGGCTACCTCGGCGTCGGCAGCGAGGACAACCCGCTGCTGCCGTACATCTGGAACGGCGTCTCGCTGCACGCCGGCGGCGCCACCACCCTGCGGGTCCGCGTCACCAGGCTCGGAGACGAGTCGGTCACGCTCACGGCGGTCGACGCCGAGGGCGCGCCCGTGCTGTCCGCCGAGGCGCTGGTGCTGCGCGCCCCGAGCGTGCCGCGCGCCCCGGTGGCCACCGGCAGCCAGGAACCGGTGTTCCGCCTCGACTGGGTCACCGCCCCCGAGGTCAAGCCCACCGAGGGCCTGCGGGCCGTCACCCTGGGCGCCGACGTCTTCGGCACCGGCACCGCACTGTCGTCCCTCGCCGACCTCACCGACCCGGCCGACGCCCCCGACTACGTCCTCGTCCCGCTCCGGGGGGAGTACACCGCCGCGGACGGCACGGACGCCGGCGGCGACCCGGCCGCGCCCGGCACGGACGTGCCCGGCGCCGTCCACGCGCTGACGACCCGCACCCTGGAACTCGTACGCCAGTGGCTGGACCACGACCGGTTCGACCGCACCCGCCTGGTCTTCGTCACCCGTGACGCGGTGGCCACCGCCGACGGCGAGACCGTACGGGACCTCGCCGCGGGTGCCGCCTGGGGTCTGGTGCGCTCGGCCCAGTCCGAGAACCCGGACCGGTTCGTCCTCGTCGACCTCGACGGACAGGACGACGTCCAGGCACTGCTGCCGGACCTGCCGGCCCTGCTCGCCACCGGCGACGCCCAGTTCGCCGTACGCGGGGGCACCGTCCGCGTCGGACGGCTGGACCGCCTCGCCGCCGGCGCCGGACTGCTCCCGCCCGTCGACGTGCCGTGGCGGCTCGACACCACCGGCAAGGGCACCCTGGACAACCTCGTCCTCGCCCCGTGCCCGGAGGTGCTGCAGCCGCTCGGCGACCACCAGGTCAGGATCGACGTCGACGCGACCGGCCTGAACTTCCGCGACGTCCTCAACGCCCTCGGCATGTACCCCGGCGAGTCCGGCCCGATGGGCACCGAGGCCGCCGGCGTGGTCACGGCCGTCGGCTCCGCCGTCACCGGACTGCGGCCCGGCGACCGGGTGTTCGGCACCGTGCCCGGCGGATTCGGGCCGGTCGTCGTCGCCGACGAGCACTACCTGGCCCGCGTCCCCGACACCTGGACCCAGCAGGAGGCGGCCTCCGTGCCGCTGGTGTTCCTGACCGCCCTGTACGCCTTCCGTGACCTGGCGGGTCTGCGGGCGGGGGAGTCGGTGCTGGTGCACGCC
>NZ_JBEZBE010000080.1:0-8224 GCF_040646935.1 Streptomyces sp. NPDC044984 | reverse complement strand
CGCTGATCCTGCACGGCACCGCCGACCGCATCCTGCCGATCGAGTCCACCGGCGAGCCCTTCCACCGGGCACTGCCGCAGGCCGAGTACGTCGTCATCGAGGGCGCCCCGCACGGCCTGCTGTGGACCCACGCCCAGGAGGTCACCGACGCCCTCCTCGCCTTCCTGGCCAAGTGAGCAGCGACGCCCGACCCCGGCGGTCGCACCGGTGTCCGGTCACGAAGAGGGACAACCGTGACGCATCCGGCGTCGGCGGTCACATGAACGACCGCGTGACCTGGTTCCGGAACCGGAGCGACCGCGTAGGCGCGACCGCCGAGGAGTGAATGCCGTTGCGGGCGGCCGTCGGCTCCGCGCCGGCCGCACGGCCGTCACGAGTCGGTGCGGGCCCGCAGGATTCCCTCGACGCCGTGCAGGAAGGTCTCGGAGACCAATTCGGGGTCGAAGAGGCAGCCGGCTGCCATGGCACCGTCCCGGAGCATGACGAGGTGCCGGCCGGCTGCCTCGGCGGGCGCGTCGCCGGTCTGTGCCAGCAGGTCCGTGACGGTGTCCAGGAACCATTGCCGGTGGGCCAGGACGGCTTGGTGGATCGGGTGGGCGGGATCGGGATACTCGGCCACCGCGTTGAGGAAGGCGCAGCCGCGGAAACCGGGGGACCGGATGCCTTCGGTGATGGACCTGCCGACGGCCCGGACCCTGTCGGCCGCCGACCGGCCGCTCGCCCGGGCGGCGGCCACCTGCTCCCGGATTCCCCGGTCGGCCTGGTCGAGGTAGGCGAGGACGAGTTCCTCCTTGCCCGAGAAGTGCCGGTACAGCGTGGCCCGGGTGACCTGCGCCTCCGCGATGACCCGGTCGACGCCGACGGAGTGGATCCCCTCGGCGTAGAAGATCCGGGTCGCTGTGCTGAGCAGCCGCGCTCGCGCTTCGGACGTGCTGCCGCCTTTCGGGCTCCGACTCATGCCGCCAGGCTACCAAAAGGGAGAACGTTCGGTCTTGACGGCGGCCCCGTCCACCCCTTTTGATCTGATGGCAAGACAGAACGTTCTCCCTCATGGTGGGCGGCGCCTTCGGGGCCCTCCGTCGCGCGCTCTCCTTCACGGACGCGAGACCGACGGCAACGGTGAGCCGGCCACAGCACGCGTGACCGAGCCGTTCCGCACCGATTCGCTGCCGCAGAAAGGCACTTCCGTGGACACCCTCGTCGGCACAACCCCCGCCAGCGTTCCTTCCGCCCTGCGCAAGCTGTACTTCCTGCGGTTCGCCTTCGCCGCTGTATGGGCCGCCCTGCTGTTCACGACCGCCGGGAGACTGGGAGCGCTCAGCACGACGTTGCTGCTGGTCTACCCCCTGTTCGACGTGGCGGCCGCGGTCGTCGACCTCCGGTCCGCGAAGGCGAACGGGGGTACGGCCCGATTCCTTTACGCGAACATCGCGATCAGCTCGCTGGCGGTCATCGGCCTGGCTGCCGCTGCCACGTCGGGCATCCCGGCCGTCCTGCGGGTCTGGGGAACCTGGGCCGTCACCTCGGGACTCGTCCAGCTCGTCGTGGGCGCGGGCCGCAGGGAACTGGGCGGCCAGTGGCCGATGATCATCAGCGGCGCCCTCTCCACGGCCGCCGGCACCTCGTTCCTCGTGCAGGCGGGCGGCGGCGACCCCGAGCTGGGAGGCCTCGCCGGTTACGCCTTTCTCGGAGGTGTCTTCTTCCTCGTCTCGGCACTCCGGCTGAACCGGGCCCGCGACGGGGTGTGACCCCCGGACACCGGCCCCGTCCGGCGGACAGGACGGCAGCGGCCCGGGGCACATGCCCGCACGCACATCGGTGACTCCGCCGGCGGGCGGGCCCGGCCCTCTGCGGGCGTCCCGCGCGAGGCGCCGCACCCCTGCCCCGCCGCCCCTGCCCGTCGCCGCGAAGGCGGGCGGGGAACGGCTCGTGCCTCCCGGCGGGAGACGTCGGCGAACGGCCCCGGGGCCGCCGCCACCGCCGGGCCCGGGCGGTCAGCCGGAGTCGTCGAACATGGCCATCAGCGCCTGCTCGTCCGTCTCCGGCGCGGGCTGCTCCGGCTGCGGCAGCTGCTCGGCCCATACCGTCTTGCCCTGCGGCATGTAGCGGGCGCCCCAGCTGCTGGTGAACTGCGCCACCAGGAACAGACCGCGCCCGCCTTCCTCGGTCATAGCCGCCCGCCGGATGCGGGGAGAGGTGTTGCTGCGGTCGGAGACCTCGCAGATCAGTGAGTCGTCGCGCAGCAACCGCAGGCCCACGGGCCCCCGGCCGCCGTACCGCACGGCGTTGGTGATCAACTCGCTGACCACCAGCCCGGTGTTGAAGTCCAGCTCCGACATGCCCCAGGCGGCGAGCTGGGCGCGGGTCAGCGCCCTGGCCCGCGCCACGACCGAGGGGTCGGACGGGAACTCCCAGGCGGCCACCCGGTCCTCGGACAGCGCGTGCACACGGGCCAGCAGGAGGGCCACGTCGTCGTGCGGGCCGCCGGGCGGGAGGGTGGCCGCGATCCGGTCGCAGACGTCCTCCAGCGCCGGACCGCCGCGACTCAGCGAGGCCAGCAGCCGCCCGGTGCGCACGTCGGTGTCCCCGTAGCCGCGGTCCTCCTTGAGCAGGCCGTCGGTGTACATCGCCAGCAGGCTGCCCGCGGGCAGGTCGACGGTGGCGGACTCGTACGGCTGGACCCCGCCGAGCCCGAGCGGCGGACCGCTCGGCAGCTCGATCAGCCGCGCCCGCCCGCCCGGCGTCAGCACGGCGGGCGGCGGATGACCGGCGCGTGCGGCCGTACAGCGGCACGTCACCGGGTCGTACACCGCGTACAGGCAGGTCGCCCCCGTCGCGGGGTCCTGTTCGTCGGCCGATTCGTCGGGAGTGCGGCTGACCAGGTCGTCCAGGTGGGCCAGCACCTCCTCGGGCAGCAGGTCGAGACCGGCCAGCGTCCGCACCGCCGTACGCAGCCGGCCCATGGTCGCCGCCGCCTGCAGACCGTTCCCGGGCACGTCCCCGACGACCAGCGCCACGCGCATCCCGGACAGCGGGATCGCGTCGAACCAGTCCCCGCCCACACCGGCCCTGGCGTCCGCGGGCAGATAACGGGAGGCGAGTTCGGCGGCGCTCACCCGGGGCAGGGCGTGCGGAAGCAGGCTGCGCTGCAGGGTCAGGGAGGCGTGGTGCTCCCGGCGGTAGCGGCGGGCGTTGTCCACGCTGATCGCGGCACGGGCCGCCAGTTCGCCCGCCAGCGCCAGGTCGTCCTGCTCGTACGGGTTCGACCTGCCGCGGCGGTAGAAGCCCGCCAGGCCCAGGATGGAGCCCCGCGCGGACAGCGGCGCACCCAGGTAGGAGTGCACGCCCTCGCCGAGCAGGTCGACGGGGTGCGCCCGGCCGGCCGGCGACCCGGACAGGGCGGCGGTCGGCACCGAGTCCGTCACCGGCTGCCCGGTCTCCAGACACCGGGCCTGGGGTGTACCGGTGGGGTAGCCGGCCGGCTCGTCCACGCCGCCGGCCGGGGTGCCGCGGGAGTCCTCGCCCGAACAGGCGGCCACCCGGCGCAGTGCCACGTCGGGGCGCGGCCGCCCGGGCGGCGGCTCCTCGCCCGCCAGGACACACTCCGCCAGGTCGACGACGACCAGGTCGGCGAAGCGCGGCACGGCGATCTCCGCCAGTTCCTCGGCGGTACGCCGCATGTCCAGGGTGGTGCCGAGCCGTACGCCCGCCTCGTTCAGCAGGGACAGCCGCCCGCGCGCCTCGGCGGCTAGCCGCCCGACACCCGGCTCGCCGACCAGCAGCAGCCACGCGTCAGCCGGTCCGGCACCGTGCGGTTCCGCCGTGGCGCCGGGCGCGTTCGCCCTCGCCGCCACGGTGGGACGGTCCAGGAGCGGCACATGACGACCGTCGGGGGCGGTCGCGGTGGCCGGGCCCGATGTCCCCGTGCCGCGGGTGTCCTCGAAGCTGACCTCGATCGCCGCACCGTCCGCGTCGCCGTGGTGCAGTTCCCGGCGGCGCAGCACGGCCACGCGGCTGCCCGCGAGCGGCACCTCGGTGAACGTCTCGCCCGCCGAGGAGATCAACTCGACCGCATGCTCCAGCAGCATCAGCTGTTCCTGCGAGGTCAGGCGGGGCGTCGGTCCGCCCGGCGGCCGGTACAGCTCACCCGAGCCGAGGTGCAGCTCGGTGTGCCCGCCGCGTTCCCTGGCCCGGTGGAAGGAGCGCATCAGCTCGAGCTCGCGGGCCGTGCCCAGCTCCAGCAGGCGTTCCCCGATGAGTTCGGTGGCGTTCTGCAGCATCAGCGCCATGCCGGGGCTGGCCAGTACCTGGGGCACGGAGAGGTTGACCGCGCCCCGCACGGTGCCGCCCACCGGGTCGCGCACCGGCGCGGCCATGCAGGTCAGCTCCTTGAGGTCGTGCAGGAAGTGTTCGTGGCCGACGACCACGAACGGCGCCCGGGTGCTCAGCACCATGCTGACGCTGCTGGTCCCCATGAACCGCTCGTCGACGTTGGCGCCCGGCACCAGGGAGGCGGCGTCCATCAGCCTCAGCCCCGCCGGGCTGCCCCAACGGTCCACGATGTTCGCCCGTGAGTCGGCCAGCGCCACGGTCACCGGCACGCCCGAGAACCGTTCGTACAGGCGGTCCAGCACCGGTGCGGCAGCTCTGATCAGCAGGGAGTCGGGATCCAGGTCGCTCTCGATCGGCAGGGCCGCCTCCTCGCGGTCGATGCCGAGCGACTGCGAGCGCTCCCAGGAGGCGAGGATCTCCGGACGTACCCCGGCAACCGGCTGCGTCCGGTCGCCGGGACCACTGCCCGGAGGAGTTGGATACGGGTCCACAGCATCAGGGTAATCGGGCAAATGGGACATGCGCCTGGTCGCGGGCGTCCCGGAGGCGGGGGTCCTGGGCTTGCCGGGGTGCGGGCCGTCCGTCGTGTCGCGGAGTGCGGCCGGTCCCGAGTTCCGCGGTGTGGACCGCGGGGCGGCGGGTGCGGGGTGTCGTCCCGGTGCCGGACCGTCGGCGCCCGGCCGCCGACGCGGCCGTTGCGTCGCGCCGGTCGCCGGGGCGTCTTCGTCGGCCGACGGACACCGGCCTCCTGCGGGACCGGACTCGCCCTGCCAGCCGACGAGAGGCAAGTGGTGCAGACTGACCAAAGCGGAAATTTTGACTCCGTTTCTGTCGTCGGGGGACGGCGGACCCGATGAGGAGGGCGAGTGCGAGGCGGCGTGTACACGTCTGCGCGGCCGGCGGAGCCGACGCGCCGGTGTCGTGTGAGGCGGTCGCCGCGCGGGGAATCACGGGTCCCGCGTCCGTTCCGCGGGATGAGGGCCGGCCGGCCGCCCCGCCGCGGCGGGTGGTCCGTCCGTGCCCGGTCACGGAGGCCGTTCCAGTCCAGAGGTCCGGGCCCGCTGTCCCGACGCGGTCGGACGGGGCAACCGGACAGCGAGAGCAGAGGAGTGACATGGACAAGTCCCAACTGGCCCGGGCCAGCGTACGCAAGGCCGCGCAGGGCGGCCACGACATCAGCCAGGAAGACGCGGAGCAGGTGATCGACGCCCTGTTCGGCACGGTCGACATGGCGGGCGTGATCGCCGAGGCGCTCAAGCGTGATGAAGCGGTGGTGGCCGGCAGTTTCGGGCGCTTCCACACCGACGGAGGCTCCGCCGCTTTCCAGCCGGGCAAGGCCCTGACCGAGTACCTCCACGGCACCGCCTCGTGACAGGGGCCGGCGGCGGCCCCGGCGGCCGTCGGAACCCGCACCGGCCCGGTCTGTGAGCCGACGCCCGGCAACCTCGTCGAGGACGACGCTCTTCCCGCGGGGGATTTCCACCCGAGGCGGCCCGGGCGGGTCGGTACGCCGACGATACGATCATGACCATGACGACGTCGGAACCGACCATCCTCGCGACCTCCGGCGGGCATCGGCTCGGAGGACGGACCAGGGTGATGTTCGATGCCCTGGTGCATCACGCGGTCGACCTCTCCGGGGTGCACGGCCGGCGCCCGCGCATCATGTACGTCGGGACCGCCATCGGGGACGCCGAGCACTTCACGACCCGTATGACCGAGGCCGCTCGGGTGGCGGGATTCGATCTGACGCCCCTGCACCTGTTCCCCATGCCCAATGTCGAGGACGTGGAGGGCTCGGTCCTCGACCACGACGTGGTCTGGGTCATGGGGGGCTCGGTGGTCAATCTGCTGGCGGTGTGGAGGGCGCACGGCCTGGACCGCGTCATGCGCCGCGCCTGGCAGGCCGGTGTCGTCCTCAGCGGGGTCAGCGCGGGCTCCATCTGCTGGTTCCGGGGAGGCGCGACCGACTCGTTCGGGCCGGAACTGCGCCCGGTCACGAACGCGCTCGGCTTCCTGCCCTACGGCAACGGTGTGCACTACGACTCGGACGAGGGCCGGCGTCCGTTGACGCATCGGCTCGTGGCGGACGGCGCCATGCCCACGGCTCACTGCACGGACGACGGTGTCGGCCTGGTGTACCGCGGAACGGAACTGGTGGAGGCGGTGACGGAAATCCCCGGCAAGGGCGCCTACATCGTCAGAAGGGATGGCGCCGGGGCGGTGGAAGAACGCATCGAACCCCGCAGGCTGACCCTTTCCGGGGCGTGACGGCACCGCTCGGCCACCCGCGGACGGGTACGGACGCGAAGCGGGCCTGGTACCGCGCACCCGGCGGGGCGGGACGAGCCCTTGGTGACCGTCCCGCCCCGCTCACCGGGCTTCCGGCCGGTCGCACCGTCCGGGGAGCCGGCCCGGCCGGCTCCGCCACCGCGGTCCGCGGGTTCCCCGCCCCGTGGTGAGCCCTCGCCGGAGGTCCGCCGTCACCTTCGCGGACGCCCGGCCTCCTCGAGCCGTCGGCGTGAACGGCTCCCGCCCCGGCTGCGCAGAGGGGCGTCCGCCTCGGTGAGGACCCGGTGGACGAACCCGTACGACCGCCCGTGCGCTTCGGCGATGGCCCGTATGGACAGGCCGTTCTCGTACTGCTCCTTCATCTCCCGCGCGAGTTCCTCACGGGCCCTGCCGGTGATCTGCTTGCCCTTGTCCACGGCTCGTCTCCTTCGGTGATCGACGTCCGGCCGTGATCGTCGTCTACCCCCGACAAGGGGCGACTCACAGAACGGGGACGCCTTGCCGCCGCCCGGCGTGGTGGAGGGGGAACAAACCGCGGGCGGGTGGGGTTGGGGAGGGCGTGGCCGTGGAGGGGACAGTGTCCCCGGGCCTCACCCCTTGCCCGCAGGGACGATCGTTCGGCTGAAGTCCTGCGGAGCCTTTCGCCGCGCAGGCGACCGCCCTCCACGGTCATGTGTCGAACGGCTTCGGCCCACGCCCGGTGACGCGCCAGGCGGAAGGCGGGGCCGCCGGAATACGGCGCCGGCCGACGCCGTTGCACACCATGTATGACATGTCCGAGTCAATGAGCTCGGGCGGTGGCGGAAGGAGCACCTCATGGCACGCAGCACCGCGCGACCGGTCGTCAGGCTGAAGTCGACGGCGGGTACGGGGGTCACCTACGTGACCCGCAAGAACCGTCTGAACGACCCCGACCGGCTGGTCCTGCGGAAGTACGACGCGGTCGTCGGCGAACACGTCCTCTTCCGCGAGGAACGATGAGATCCGCCTCCGCCGCCCGGCGGCGGAGGCACCCCAGGAAGGACATCCCGTGAGGCACGGCATCCACCCCGTCTCCCGCCCGGTCGTCTTCCGCGACCGCGCGTCCGGCTTCCGGCTGCTGACCCGCTCCACCATCGGGTCGCAGCACACGGTCGAGTGGGAGGACGGCGCCACCCATCCGGTCGTCGACGTCGAGATCTCGTCGGCCAGTCACCCGTTCTACACCGGCACCTCGCGCGTCGTGGACACCGCGGGACGCGTGGAGCGCTTCGAGCGCCGCTACGGCCCCGCCCGCACCCGCCGCTGACCGAGGCACCCCGTCCGGTTCCGCGGAAGGAGATCGTGATGAAGGTACGCAAGTCCCTGCGCTCTTTGAAGGCCAGGCCCGGTGCCCAGGTGGTGCGCCGGCGGGGCGTGACCTTCGTGATCAACAAGAAGGATCCGCGTTTCAAGGCCCGCCAGGGCTGACGAGCCGCTTCACCGACCGACCGACCGACCGACCGACCGACCGACCGACCGACCGGCCCGGCACCGCACTCCGCGCGGGCGGGGAGGGTGCCGGTCAGCACCGTGGTGACCAGCAGGACGACCACGGCCACGACGACCTCGGCCAGTACGG
>NZ_JBEZBE010000079.1:0-9693 GCF_040646935.1 Streptomyces sp. NPDC044984 | reverse complement strand
ACCGGGGCGTCCCCGCCCACCGCCACGGACCCGACCTGGATCTGCCGGCTCTTCCGGCGCTCGGCGAGCCTGGTCGGAACGGACGGCATGCCGAGCGGGACAGCGGTCATGGCCTCACCCCCGGTTCCCGGAGACCGTCTCGCGCATGGCGCGCAGCGACTCCTTCAGGGACCCCATGGTGGCGAGGACGGCGGTGGGCTCGTAGCCGCAGTGCGCCATGCAGTTGGCGCAGCGCGGGTCCTTGCCGCGGCCGTACCGGTCCCAGTCGGTGTCCTCGATGAGCTCCCGGTACGTCGGCACATAGCCGTCGCTCATCAGGTAGCAGGGGCGCTGCCAGCCGAAGAGGGAGTAGTTCGGGATCGCCCACGCGGTGCACGGGAAGTCGACCTTGCCCTCGAGGAAGTCCAGGAACAGCGGGGAGTGGTTCAGCCGCCAGCGGCGCCGGTTGCCGCCCGCGAAGGCCTTCCTGAACAGCTCCCGGGTCTGCTCCACGCCCAGGAAGTGTTCCTGGTCGGGGGCCTTCTCGTAGGCGTAGGCGGGCGAGATCATCATCTCGTCGACCTCGAGGTCGTCGTTGAGGTAGTCGAGCACCTCGACGATGGTCTGCGGGGTGTCGGTGTTGAAGAAGGTCGAGTTGGTGGTGACCCGGAAGCCGCGCCGCTTGGCCTCCTTGATGGCCGCCACGGCCTCGTCGAACACGCCCTCCTTCGCCACCGACTCGTCGTGGCGCTCGCGCAGCCCGTCGATGTGCACGGCGAACGCGAAGTAGGGCGAGGGGGTGAACTTGTCCATCTTCTTGCGCAGCAGCATGGCGTTGGTGCACAGGAAGACGTACTTGCGCCTGGCCACCAGCTGGCGCACGATCTCGTCGATCTGCGGGTGCATCAGGGGTTCGCCGCCGGCGATCGACACCATGGGCGCCCCGGACTCCAGTACCGCGCCGACGGCCTGGGCGACGGGCATCCGCTGCTTGAGCACCCCGGCCGGGTGCTGGATCTTGCCGCACCCCTCGCACTTGAGATTGCAGGCGAAGAGCGGTTCCAGTTCGACGATCAGCGGGAACTTGTCCCGCCCGCGGAGCTTCTGTTCGGCCAAGTATGTAGCGACCTTGATGGACTGACGCAGCGGCATGGCCATCTGGCTCACCTCCTGGGGAGCGGCAGGGAACGGTGCCATTCGTGGAAAGCCGGGAGTACGGACCGGAGCACGCGGAAAGCCGATATTCCACCGCGCACCGTGCCGATCCGGACGAGCTCGTGTTCAGGAGCGTCCACGATCACCCGGACGGCCGCAACCGGGCGCTCGCCCATGCGGACGGCGCTCAGAAGCGTGGCGGCGGATTCCATGTCGGCCGCGATCGCGCCGGTCGCGAGCAGATCGGCCCGTTCGTGACCGCGGACGACATGGTCGGAGCCGGTGAGCGGACCGGTGTGGACGGTGCGCCCGGGCACCGCGCGCCCCAGCTCCTTCACCAGCAGTTCGGTCCCCACGCACGGGACGCTGCCGCGCGGGTCCCGGGTCTCCCCGGCGACGACCAGGTCGCCGGGGTGCATCCCGGGGGCGAGCCCGGCGCAGAAGCCCGTGGCGAGGACGGCCGCCCGGTTCAGCTCCGGGCCGGCGAGCATCCGGGTGACGGACCGCTCGGCCGCCGCCGGTCCCATGCCCGTACGCAGGACGGTGACCGGTATGCCCGTGTCCCCGTCGCCCCGCCCGGCGCGCTCCCGCCCGCGCAGGGCGAACCGCTCGATGCCGAGCGCGCAGGCGATCAGCAGCGGGGCCGGGGCGGGCCGGGGTGCCATCAGCTTCCCTTCGCCTCGGCGAGCGGCTGCCCGGGCCCGCTCTTCGCCACGACGGGTTTCTTGCTGAACGGCTCCCCGTGCACGTACCGGCCGAGCGCCGTGAGCGGGAAGACCTGCCGGTAGAGGTGGTAGTTGATGGAGAAGTCCCAGGGAAACCCGGTGCCGGTGAAGTACGGCTCGTCCCAGGAGCCGTCCTCGTGCTGGGTGGCCGCCAACCACCGGACGCCGCGTTCGACGGCCCGGGAATCCCGCTCCCCCGCCGCCAGCAGCGCCATCAGCGCCCACGCCGTCTGCGAGGCGGTCGAGGCGCCGCGCCCGCTCCACTCCCGGACGTGGCGGTAGGAACGCAGGTCCTCGCCCCAGCCGCCGTCGTCGTTCTGCACCTTCTCCAGCCAGGCCACGGCCCGCCGGATCGCGGGGTGCGAGCCGGGGATGCCGGCGGCGGCCAACGCGGGGACGACGGAGCCGGTGCCGTAGAGGTAGTTGACGCCCCAGCGTCCGAACCAGGAGCCGTCGGGCTCCTGTTCGGCGAGCAGCCACTGGATGCCGCGCCGGGTGCGCGGATCGTGGGCGAGCCCTTCGACGGCGAGCATCTCCACGACGTGCGCGGTGACGTCGGCCGACGGCGGGTCGATGACCTCGCCGAAGTCGCAGAACGGCAGCCGGTTGGGGAACGGGCTGGTGTTGTCGACGTCGAAGGCGCCCCAGGCGCCGTTCCTCGACTGCATGCCGAGGTTCCAGCGGACCCCGCGCCCGACGGCGTTGTCCAGCCGCTCGGGGTCGTGGTGCTTGACCCGCCGCAGCGCGAGGACCACCTCGGCGGTGTCGTCGATGTCCGGGTAGTTGTCGTTGTGGAACTCGAACGCCCAGCCCCCGGGCGGCAGATGGGGCCGGCGCACGGACCAGTCGCCGGGCCGCACGATCTGCTCGCCGAGCATCCAGTCGGCGGCCTTGACCAGCTGCGGGTGGTCGGCGGGCAGGCCCGCGTCGGCCAGCGCGATGACGGCGAGGCAGGTGTCCCACACCGGGGACTGGCAGGCCTCGATCATCCGGGCCCCGTCCTCGCGCCACACGGCGAACCGGTCCAGCGACTTCAGACCCGCGCGCATCACCGGGTGGTTCAGGTCGTAGCCGAGCAGGTGCAGCGCGATGATCGAGTACACCGCCGGGGGCTGGATGCCGCCCCAGCAGCCGTCGTTCTCCTGCCGTTCGATGATCCAGCGGGCGGCGGTGTTCATGGCCGCCCTGCGCAGCCGGCGCGGGACGGCTCTGCGCAGCGTGTGCAGGGCCCTGTCCAGCCGCTGGAAGGCGCCGTCCCAGCTGTTCGGCGGTGCGAGCGGCCGGGGAGGGTTGGGGCGGTGCGGGTCGGTGTGCAGCTCGTCCAGCGGGAACGGGGCGGGGCGCACCGGCCGCTCGGCGGAGACGATGGTCAGCGGCACGATGGTCTGCCGGGCCCAGCAGCCGAAGTCGTAGATGTTGAGCGGCACCCAGGACGGGAACCAGATCAGCTCGGGCGGGAGTTCGGGCAGGTCCTCCCACTTCCACCAGCCGAACAGGGCCAGCCAGATCCGGGTGAAGACGCGGGAGGCGGCGATGCCGCCCCGTTCGCGGATCCAGGCGGAGGCCTTCGCCATGTGCGGGGCGTCGGGCGGATCGCCGGCCAGCCGCAGGGCGACGTATGCCTCGATGGTGGCGGAGAGGTCGCCGGGGCCGCCGTGGAAGGTGGCCCAGGTGCCGTCCTCGCGCTGCTCGCCGCGGACGAACAGGGCGGCGGCGCGGGTGGTGTCCTCGTCGCGGATGCCGAGGAACTGACGCAGCAGCAGGTCCTCGGCGTCCATCGTGACGTTGGTCTCGAGGTCGCCCTTCCACCAGCCCTGGTCGTCCTGCCGGGACAGCAGGAAGTCGGTGGCCCGCCGCACGGCGCGGGCGGCGATGTCGGGAACCCCGGCCGCCTCGGGGATGTCGGTGTCGTTTTCGCTGGCCGCGGTCACTCGGGACGGCCACGCCGCCCCGGTGCTTCCGTCGGTCGTCGCTGTCATGGCTTCCCCTTCGTGCAGTCCTGCGAGTGGTGTCTGCTGTGGGTCCGCCGTCGGCCGGTGCCGTTCTCCCCGCAACACCGGCCGGCGACTACGCGAGGGCTATTCGACCGATAGTGATCATCTCTTTCGTACGACGACGAAGTCCGCGAGCGCCGTGAACCGCTCCCGCACCGGGGCGGGCATGTCCACGGCGTCGAGGGCCTCGATGGCAACGGTGTGCTGACGGCGTGCCTCTCCGGCGGTCCAGTCGCGGCCGCCGGCCTCCTCGATGAGGGCGGCACGGGCCGCGAACTCCTCCTCGGAGAAGTTCGCGAAGTCGCTGCTCTTGGCGTCGGCGGCGAGGATCTCACCGAGCCGCTCGGAGGCGGGGCCGCCCGCCGCGAGCGCGGCCACGACCGGGAGGGACTTCTTGCGCTGGCGCAGGTCGCTCCAGGTCTGCTTGCCGGTGGCCTCCGGGTCGCCCCAGATGCCGAGGAGGTCGTCGACGGCCTGGAAGGCCAGGCCGAGGTGGTAGCCGTACGTCTCCAGCGCGTCGGCGGTGCGGTCGTCCGCGCCGCCGAGCACCGCGCCGATGGAGCTGGCGCAGGCGAGCAGGGCGCCGGTCTTGTTGCCCTCCATCTCCAGGCACTCCTCGACGCTGACGCGGTCGCGGTGCTCGTAGGAGATGTCCTGCGCCTGGCCGTCGATGAGCGCACGGCTCGCCGCGGTCAGCCGGCGGGTGGCGCGGCCCGCCTCCACCGTGCCGAGCTCCAGCAGCACCTCGTTGGCCAGGGCGAACAGGGCGTCGCCGACCAGGATGGCCTGGGCGGGGCCGTGCACCTTCCAGACGGTGTCGCGGTGCCGGCGCTGTTCGTCGCCGTCCATCAGGTCGTCGTGCAGGAGGGAGAAGTTGTGGACCAGTTCGACGGCGACCGCGCCGGGGACGCCGGTCTCGGGGGCGGCCCCGGTGACCTCGGCGGACAGCACGGCGAGGGCGGGGCGCACGGCCTTGCCGCCGTCGCCGTCCGCGGGCCGGCCGTGGGCGTCGATCCAGCCGAAGTGGTAGGCGGCGACCGTGTCCATGGGAGGTGCCAGGCGGTCGACGGCCGCCCGCAGTACCGGCGTGGCCAGGGTCCGGCCGCGCTCCAGGAGCGCGGACACGTCCACCGCGGTCCTTCGAGCGGCCTGCGAGGCCGGGGGCACAGTGGGCACAGTCTCTCCTCTTGTTGCGGTACCGGGGGTGCGGGAACCTGCCGCGCCGCTCTGCTGCAGCATCAGGCCGCCTCCTCGATCGCGAAGAGGTGGCGGGGGCGGGGCCGGCCGAGGGCGCTCAGCGCGGCGTCCGCCGCGCCGACGCCGCTGCGGACCGCACTCTCCATGGTCGCGGGCCACCCGGTGGCGGTCCACGCTCCGGCCAGGTACAGGCCGGGGGCCTTGGTGCGGGCGCCGGGCCTGAGACGTCCGACGCCGGGGGCGGGTGCGAAGGTGGCGGTGCGCTCCCGGGTGACGAAGAAGTCCTCGACCCGGGCACCGCGGGTGCGCGGAAGCAGTCGTTCCAGTTCGGGCAGGTACCGCTCGCGCAGCGCGGTGACCGGCTCGTCGATGTCGTCCTGGGCGACGGACTGGGAGAGTGCCAGGTACTGGCCGCGCTTCAGTCCGGACGCGTCGGTGCGGTCGAAGACCCACTGCACGGGGGTGCCGAGGGCGGCGAAGAAGGGGCGCCCGAGCACCGTGCGGTCGTAGACGACGTGCACGTTGAGGATCGGGGCGGTGCCGAGGGCGAGCAGCCGTTCGGGGGCGTCGAGCGCGCCCGCGGGCAGCAGGCCGTACGCCTCGCGCTGGGGTACGGCGAGGACGACCGCGTCGGCGTGGACCGTCTCGCCGGGAACCCGGACGCTCCATCCTCCGTTCCCGTCCGCGGAGACGGAGGTGACCCGTGTACGGACCTCGGTACGCACGCCCGCGGAGTCGAGCGCCTCGCGGGCGAGCCGGTCGTGCAGTTCACCCAGCGGCACCCGGGCCCAGCCGATGTCGGCCGCCGAAGGGTCGGACAGCAGACCGGTCTTGAACACCATCGCGGCGAGCGACAGGGACGTGTCGCCCGCGACCGCGTTGAGGGTGGCGACCCCGACCAGGTCCCACAGGGCCTCGACGGCGCGCGCCGACTGGCCGTGCGCGGCCAGCCAACTGCCGAAGTCCTGGGTGTCCAGGGCCGGATCGGCGAGGTCGAGTCCCTTCAGCGCGAGCGCGGCCCGGCCGACCCTGGCCCGGTCGGCCAGCGACAGGTGCGGATAGGTGGCGAGGCTGCGCCCCAGGTGCAGGGGCACGGGCAGCGCGTCGCGCCGCAGCCTGCCGAGCCGCCGCCCCTCGGGGCGCGTGACGTCGAGCACGGGCACGTCGAGACGGTCCTGCAGCGGTGCCAGCGCCGCTCCGCCGATCCGGTCGAGGAACCAGCGGTAGGCGGTGCAGCAGCGCAGGTACACGTGCTGGCCGTTGTCGACGGTCAGGTCGCCGCGCCGGAAGGAGAAGGCGAGCCCGCCCAGGCGCGGCCGGCCTTCGAGCAGGGTGACGCCCACCCCGGCGTCGGCGAGGGCGAGCGCGGCGGTGACGCCGGCGAGCCCGCCGCCGACGACCACGGCGCGCCGTCCTGCCGGACCGGGATCGTCCGTGCGCGGCCCCGCGGAGCGTGTGCCGTGGCTCATGCGCCCTCCCCTGTCCGGCCGGTGCGCTGCTCGAACGGTGCGGAGCCGGCCGTCTCAGTCTGGGACGCGGCGTCGCGGCGGAGGGTTGCCCGCCGCTTTCCGCCGGGGTGCGAGGCGTCCATCAGGCGCGCCTCCTGACGGTGCGCCGGGTCACGTGCCGGGTGTCCAGGCCGGACAGGCCGCGTACCGCGACGTACGCCTTCTCGCGTCCGGGCAGGGAGACCCGGCCGCGCAGCACCGCCCCGGGGTCGCGCTCGATGCGGTCCAGGAGCCGGCGGTAGATGCCGGCCATGGCGGCGACGCAGGCGCCGCTGCGCCGGTCGAGCAGGGGGAGCAGCCGGTAGCCCTCGGCGAAGAGGGCGCGGGCCCTGCGCACCTCGAAGTGCACCAGGCCCGCGAAATCGGAGCCCTCCGGTGATGTCGGCCCGTCGAATCCGGCCGAGCAGCCGAACTTGGCGAGGTCGTCGGCGGGCAGGTAGGTGCGCCCGCCCTCGGCGTCCTCGCGGACGTCGCGGAGGATGTTGGTGAGCTGGAGGGCCAGGCCGAGCGTGTCGGCGTACTCGGGTGCGCGTTCGGCGCCGCGCGCCCCCCTTTCCGTACCGAACACCCCGAGCGAGAGCCGCCCGATGGCGCCCGCGACACAGCGGCAGTAGACCTTGAGGTCGTCCCAGGTCTCGTAGGTCTCGCCGCGTACGTCCATCTGGACGCCGTCGATGAGTTCGTCCAGGCCGCCGAGCGGGATCGGGAAGTGCGCGGCGGCGTGGGCGAGGGCGACCGCGACCGGGTCGGTGTCGTCCTCGTCGACCGCGCCGTCGCGGATCCGGGTGAGCAGCGCCCGGGTGTCCTCCAGCCGGGTCACCTTGACGTCGTTCGCCAGCGGGCCGTCGCCGATGTCGTCGACACGCCGGGAGAACGCGTACAGCGCCGACATCGCGCGCCGCTTGGGCGCCGGCAGCAGCCGGATGCCGTAGGCGAAGTTGCGTGCCTGCTGTCCGGTGACGGCCTCGCAGTAGCTGTAGGCGGCGAGTACCGGTGCGGACGCGGGCGGTTGCGGCTCCACGGTCCGGATCACCCCTTTCCTCGCAGAGTCGCGCCCGCCTCGCGCAGCAACTGGACCTTGCCGGGCTTGGGCGGGCCGGGAAGTACGTCGTATTCGGCGGCGGCGATCGCGTGGAGGGCCGCCCTTCCTCCCGCCACGAACCCCGCGAGCAGCAGTCTGAGCCTGCCGTGGACGCTACCCACGAGGGGGGTGCCCTCATTCAGCAGCTCCCGGGCGCGTTGCGCCTGGTACGCGACCAGTGCGCGCACCGACGCGCCCGCGGTGGGCGCGGCGAGGTCCGCCTCCTGGACGTGGAAGCGCTTCATGTCCGCGGCGGGCAGGTAGACGCGGTCGCGGCCGAGGTCCTCGGCGACGTCCTGGAGGTGCTCGACGATCTGGAGGGCGGTGCAGACCGCGTCGGAGCGGCGGACGCGCTCGGGCGTCGAGGTGCCGGTGACGGCGAGGACGAGGCGGCCGACGGGGTTGGCCGACAGTTCGCAGTAGGCGAGCAGGTCGTCGTAAGTCTCGTACCGCTTGACGAGCTGGTCCTGGCGGTTGGCGGCGATCAGGCCGAGAAAGGGCTCGGGGGTCAGCGCGTGGCGGCGGACCGTCGGCCGGAGCCGGCGCAGCAGCGGATGGCCCGGCTCGGGGCCCGCCGGGTCGAACACCCGGCGCAGGTCCGCCTCGAAGGCGTCCAGCAGTGCCGGCCGGTCCTCGGCGGCCTCCTCGGGCACTCCGAGGAGGCGGGCGTCGGCGCCGCCGGGGGCCAGGTCACCGTCGCCGATGTCGTCGACCAGACGGGCGAACCCGTACACCGCCATGAGGTCGTCGCGCCAGGGCCGGGGCAGGAAGAAGGGGGCCACGGGGAAGTTCTCGGCGGCGGCCTTGTCGAGGGTGGCGCGCCCGGGGTCGGCGGCGCGCGCCGCGGCCACGGGCCTCATCGCGGACTGCCATGGGCGGGGACGGCACACACTGCGCTCAGCAGGGGAGTCTCCATAGCCATCGCCGTCACATCTCCCGTTCTACACTGTTGACCCAATGCGCACTATTTCGGACACGCCGCCCAGGCTTTCGCCGGGCGGCATCGCTGGATGATGTCGGGCATTATGGCCCTGATTGCCGTCTTTCGGGACCGGTACAGCTTACGTTGTACAACGCGGCGCGTGACGGCGGGGGCTGCGCACCACACGACAACACACCGATCGGCGTCAAGATTTCGCCGGACGGACGGAGTTGACGTCTCCTTCGCAGACGCCGGGCCCCGCCGGACAGTTCCGGCGAGGCCCTCGTGGCACCGGACTACTTGCCCGTGAACTTCTCGTACTCCCGGAGCACCTCGTCGGTGGGCCCGTCCATGCGCAGCTCACCGCGCTCCAGCCAGAGCACGCGGTCGCAGGTGTCGCGGATCGACTTGTTGTTGTGGCTGACCAGGAACACCGTGCCGGCCTGCTTGCGCAGCTCCCGGATCCGGGCCTCGGAGCGCTTCTGGAACTTGCGGTCGCCGGTGGCCAGGGCCTCGTCGATCATCAGGACGTCGTGGTCCTTGGCGGCGGCGATGGAGAAGCGCAGCCGGGCCGCCATGCCGGAGGAGTAGGTGCGCATCGGCAGGGTGATGAAGTCACCCTTCTCGTTGATGCCGGAGAAGTCGACGATCTCCTGGTACCGGGCCTTGATCTGCTCGCGGGACATGCCCATGGCGAGCCCGCCCAATATGACGTTCCGTTCGCCCGTCAGGTCGTTCATCAGGGCGGCGTTGACGCCGAGCAGGGAGGGCTGGCCGTCGGTGTAGACCTTGCCCCGCTCTGCGGGCAGCAGTCCGGCGATGGCCCGCAGCAGGGTCGACTTGCCCGAGCCGTTGGAGCCGATCAGGCCGATGGCCTCGCCCCGGTAGGCGACGAAGGACACCCCGCGCACCGCGTGCACCTTGCGCACGCCCCGCTCCTCGCCCCGCTTGACGATGCGGCTGAGCGCCGCCGTGGCGCTGCCCTTGCCGGTCCTCGCGCCGTTGACGCGGTAGACGATGTGCAGGTCGTCGGCGATGACCGTGGGGATCTTCTCGTCGGTGGTGTCAGCCACGGCCGTACCTCTCCTCAGCCTTCCAGAAGTAGACGAACCCGATCACGCCGGCCAGCAGC
>NZ_JBEZBE010000078.1:0-10776 GCF_040646935.1 Streptomyces sp. NPDC044984 | reverse complement strand
GTTGGCGGCGCAGGACCGTGTTCTCGTGCCGCGGCACGAACAGTTCGGCTTCCTTCGCGGTGTCGCGGCGCAGCGGTATGCCGGGGACGGCCGGCGGCTCCCGGGTCACCCCGTACAGCAGCGAGACGATCACCACGACAGCATCCCAGCTGCCACCGACGCTCCAGGACATGGGTACGCACGTGCAGCGATGACTTTCCGATCGGTACAGGGTGGGGGAGACCGGCCGGAGGTCGCTGACCGGATCACGGCGGAGGACCTGGTCGCGGTGCAGACCTTGTCGGTGATCGTTCCGGCGCCCGTCGCGCTGGATATTTTAGAGGGCCGCCTCGGCAC
Organism: Streptomyces sp. NPDC044984; assembly: GCF_040646935.1. NCBI lineage: Bacteria > Bacillati > Actinomycetota > Actinomycetes > Kitasatosporales > Streptomycetaceae > Streptomyces > Streptomyces sp. NPDC044984. The sequence continues at coordinate 10,440 of NZ_JBEZBE010000078.1, read as the reverse complement.
GCGGCTGTCCGGTCTGCCTCACGCCATTCCCAGGGACATCGACATGGCTGATGCCGACGCGGTCGTCGTGGCCGACGGCTCGCCGGCGGATCAGGCCTGGAGACTGCTCTGCGAGCAGCATGGGGTCAACTGGGTCATCGCCGGGAAGGTCCTGGCCCGCAAGCGTCCCCGACTGCTCCCGGTCTACGACCGAATCGTCCGCTGTGCCATCGGCCGCCCGCCGTCCTTCTGGCTCGCTCTCCATGCCGCGCTGCGCGAGGACGATGCCGCGTTGCATCACCAGCTGCTGGAACGGGAGTGTCCCATAGGCGGCGGATCCGATGATCAAGGAGACGCCTGAGCCGTGGAGGGGGAGATCAGCATCGTGAGTGCCGGCGGAGGCGCCTTGTCCGTCGGCTTCGGCACGCTGCCCTTCGAGGTGTCGGTCCACGCCCCTACCGGGGTTCACGCGGCGAACTGACCGGGGCATCGGTTTTGTTTGGGTCGGCGTTGCTGCCGTCCGCACCGAGACGCACCCCCTCGACGAGGTGCCACCCGCCTACGGACGTCTGCACGACGGAGGGGTGAACGGCCGGGCCGTCATCGTCCCCACGGATGGCACCGGCCCCTTCCGCCCGTACACGGCGCGGGTGTCCGAAGTCCGCCGGATCATGTTCCCGCCGGACGCGCCAGCGCATCGACGGTCGCGGAGAACAACCCCGGCAGCCGCTGTGCCGCAGGCACCAGCGCTGAGCGGACCGAGGGGATCCTCGTCACGCCGAGCAGCGCCTGGGTCAGCCAGCGGTGGCGCCGGGTGAGCAGTCGCCACTCCCGCTCGTACGCTGCCGGGTCGTTGTCGACGACTGCTCGCACCGCCGCCGAGGCCTGTGCGAGCGCCAACGCGATGCCCTCACCGGTCAGCGCGTCGACGTACCCGGCCGCATCGCCGACGAGCAGCACCCGGCCGGCGGTGCGTGCGTGCGTGTCCTGGCGGAACGGCCCCGCCCCGCGCACCGGTCCGGCGGCCACGGCTCCGGCCAGCCGCTCCCGCAACTCGGGGAAGGCGGCGAGTTGGTCGTCGTACGGTCCGCGGCCGGTGGTGAGCACCGCGACGCCGACGAGGTCGTCGCTCACCGGGGTCACGTAGGCCTCCGCGTCACGGGCCCAGTGCACCTCGACGCGATCGCTCCAGGGTGCGGACACGTAGTGGCGGCGCAGCCCGTGTCGCCGGTGGGCCCGGCGCGGCCGGTGCAGGCCCAGGGACCGGCGGATCGGCGAATGCAGGCCGTCCGCAGCGGCGAGGTGCCCGGCACGGGTGCCGTCGATCACCACACCGCCCTCGTCCTGCTCGACACGGCGCACCGTGCGCTGCTCGACCCGTACGCCGGCGGCCAGCACCGCCTCCCGCAGCGCCGCGTGCAGGACGGTGCGACGCACCCCGCGGCCCGGCCCTGCCCGGAAGTCGGCGCCGACCCGACGCGGCCCGGAGACGTACGTGATACCCCGCAGGTCGCGTCCCGGCGGGTGCACACCGAGCGCTGCCAGGGCGGCGACGGCACCCGGCATCAGACCTTCGCCGCACGCCTTGTCGACGGTACCGGCGCGCTGCTCCCAGACGGCGACCTCGAGGCCGGCCCGAGCCGCGTGCAGTGCCGTGGCGAGACCCGCTGGCCCGCCACCGACGACGAGAAGATCCATGCGCCCCTCCTCAGGCCAGCCGCGCCAGGGCGGTGTTCTCGACGCGGACGCGGGTGGCAAGCAGGAACCCGTTCAGCACGGTGAAGACGACCGCCGTGACCCAGGCCGAGTGCACCAGCGGGAGCGCGAGCCCTTCGACGACGACGGCGAGGTAGTTCGGGTGCGGGAGCCGGCGGTAGGGGCCGCAGGTCACGCGGGCAGCGCCGGGTACGACGATCACCCGGGTGTTCCATTGCCGGCCCAAGGTGGCGACGCACCACCAGCGCAGCGCCTGCGAGGCGGCGACGAGGGTGAGCATGGCCCAGGCGAGGACCGGTACGATGTCCGGCTGCCGCACCCATACCTCCACGAGCGCGCCGGCCAGCAGGCCCGTGTGCAGCACCACCATGAACGGGTAGTGACCCCGCCCGGCCTCCACGCCGCCCTGTGCGAGGCTCCGGACGGCGTTGCGGTGGGACACGAACAGTTCGGCGACCCGTTCCAGACCAACGGCCAGGACCAGGACGGTGAACAGGACTCCGCCGCTCACCTCTCATCCTCCCGGGGCGCGCAAGAGCACGAGTTCGGAGCAGAAGCCCGGGCCCAGGGCGAGCATGAGCCCGTGGGAGCCGGGCCGCGGAGGGCGGTCGGCGAGCGTGTCCGCCAGGACGTGCAGCACCGAGGAGGAGGACAGGTTGCCGATCCGGCGCAGTGAGTCCCAGGTCACCCCCAGGGCGTCACGCTCGATCCCGAGCACTTCCTGCAGTGCTTCCAGCACCCTGGGGCCACCGGGGTGCGCGACGTACCAGCCGATGTCGCCGTCGGTGAGGGCATGGTCGGCGAGGAAACCGCGAACGTCGTGGCCGACGTACCGGCGCACCAGGTCGGGGACCGAGGAGTCGAGCACGATCTTGAATCCGCCGGAACCGACGTCCCAGCCCATCATGCGTTCCGAGTCGGGGTAGAGGCGACTGCGCGAGGCGAGGACCTCGGGGCGGGCGGGATCGTCGGACCGTGCGAGCGGATGCCCGGAACCGACTGCGACCACCGCCGCGGCGCCGTCCCCGAACAGGCCGCTCGCCACGAGATTGGCGAGCGAGGTGTCCTCGCGCTGGAACGTGAGCGAGCACGACTCGACCGACACCAGCACCGCGACCCCGTCCGGGCAGCCGCGCAGCAGGTCGTGCAGGCGCGCGATGCCGGCCGCGCCGGCGACACAGCCGAGGCCGACCAGGGGCATGCGCACCACGTCGGGGCGCAGCCCGACCTCCGCCGCGATGCGGGCTTCGAGCGAGGGGACGGCCAGACCGGTCACCGTGCACGACACGATGAAGTCGACGTCGGTCGGCGTGAGGCCGACCTCCTTGAGCGCGTTGACGACCGCGCGGCCGCCCAGCTCGACGCCCGTCCGGATGAAGGCGTCGTTCGACCGGCCGAAGTCCCCGAGGCGGGTGTACTCCTCCAGCGCCAGCACGGTGTGCCGGGTTTCGACGCACGTGTTGCGGTGGAACCGTTCGACGACGCCGCGGTCGACCGCGCCCTCGACCAGTATGCTGGCGAAGGACTCGGTGATCTCCTCCTGTCGGTAGCGGTGATCGGGCAGGACACCGCAGACACTGAGGATGCGCATGGTCATGCTGGCTCCTGAGGACAGCCGGTCGGACGGACGGGTGTGAGGAGCGCCCGGCCGAGGCCGAACGCGATGGCGGGGGTGAGCCGGCCCCTGGCGAGACCGAGTTCGACGAGGTCGTCGAAGACGCGCTGGTCGGCGGCTGAGGCCCGCAGCCCGGCCTCGAGGACACCAGCGGTGCGGGCGAGCCGGGCGGCCAGCGCGGTGTGGCGCAGGTGGGGCAGCAGGATCCGGCGGGTGACGCGGGCGTATCGCTCCCCCGCCCGCTCGGGCCGTCCGTCACGCAGGGCTGCGGCGGCGGCGCGACCGGCCGCGATGCCGGTGGCCACGGCGTAGTGGATGCCCTCTCCGGTCAAGGGGTTCACCAGGCAGGCGGCGTCGCCCGCGAGCAGTACGCGGCCGGCCGGAGGGTGCCAACGTGCCGTCGAGAGCGGCAGAAGGTGCCCGGCCCAGTTCCGTCCCTCCTCGGTCGCACCGGGCAGGAGCGCTTCCAGCCGCTCGAACAACTGGGCGCGGGTCGGCGCCGGCCGGCCTCCGTGGAGAACCTCGCCGTACCCGACGTTCGCATGGCCGTCACCGCGGTCGAAGGACCAGGCGTACGACGGCTGATGACGGGTGCCGAACTCGATGACCTGTACGCCTCGCCGCCCGGACGCGACCGGGGCGTAGCCGCGCAGCGCCAGGGCCACCGGACCGCGAGAGCGACCGAGCGCGCGTCGGACGACCGAGTGGTCGCCGTCGGCGCCGACCACGACCGCGGCGCAGACCTTTCCGTCCAGGACCACCGCATCGGTGTCCTGTCGCAGATCGCGGACCCGGTGCCGCAGGAGCCGGGCGCCCGCGGCGACGGCCGCGTCGACCAGCCGGGCATCGAAGATCCGGCGCGGCACCACCCACGCCGGGCGGGCCGTCCGCCGCTCGACGACCAGGCCGCCCCGGCCGAGGCGGAGGCGCCCGACCGGGACCCGGTCGTCGACGAGACCCGTGACGCGGACCTCGGCGAGAAGGTCGAGGACGTGCGGGGCCACCCCGTCGCCGCAGACTTTGTCCCGCGGGAAGCCCGCCCGGTCCAGCAGGGCGACGCGCAGGCTCGCGTCGGCGTGCAGCGCGCCCAGGGCGGCGGCGGCACCGGCCGGCCCGGCGCCGACCACCACGAGGTCCCAACGAGTGGAGGTAGGCGCCATCAACCGGCCGCCACGAGCAGTACGACATCGAGCAGGGCGACGGCCACCGCGGCCCGGAAGGGAGCACGGCCGTGGGCGGCCGCCGTAAGGACCATGAGGAACACCACCAGGGCGAGGACCGCCGACGCCCACGCCGGAGGGGACCCGGCGGGACCGAACACGGCCAGCAGCGAGGCGGCGGCCAGCAGCACGACGGCCAGGGTGCGCGAAAGGTGCTCGCCGAGCCGGTGCGGCAGGCCGCGGACGCCGGTGCGTTCGTCGTCGGCGAGGTCGGGCAGCGTGTTGAGCAGATGTGCCGCGACACCGAGCGCGGCTCCGGCACCGGTCATCCACAGCGGCGCCCAGGCCGGGGCGGGGCCGGCGAGGGTGACGACCGAGGGCAGCGTCCCGAAGGCACTGGCGTACGGCACCCACGACCACCGGGTCGACTTGAGCCCCAGGTTGTAGGCGTGGCCCGCGCCGGCGCTGAGGACGACGTTGACCAGGCCGCTGCGCCAACCGGCGAGCGCGGACAGCACGATGCAGGCGAGTCCGGCCACGGCCAGGGCGCGCACCACCCGGCCGACCGGAAGGGCTCCGGTGACCAACGGCTTGCCGGTCCGGCAGACGGCACGGTCGCGAGGCAGGTCCCGCAGGTCGTTGCCCCAACCGATCGTGAGCTGCCCGGCGAGCACCGCAGCGGTGACGACGGCGGCATCGAGCGGGTCCAGGTCGCTGCGGAGCGCGAGCAGGCCTGCGATGGCGGCGACCGCCAGGGCCGGTCCGCCGTGGGCGGCGGCGAGCAGCGCGACCGGCGGCGGTCCGGGACGCGTCGGTGCCGTGCCGGTGGTCACGGGCGTCGCCGCACAGCGACCGGCCCACGACGGACCGCGTCACCGAGCGCCCCGAGGACGGTGCGTGGGCGCAGCACGGGTGTCCGGCCGGACGCGGCCTCCCTCATGCCCTCGATCACCTCGGCGAGCACCTGCGGGCCGTCCTTGGCCGGGGCCCAGCCGAGTTCCGTGCGCGCACGGGTCGTATCCAGCACCGGGAGCGCGAAGCCCATGTCGAGCCACCCGGTGTCGACCGGTTGCAGGCGTGCGTGCCAGGCGGCCGACATGACGGTGCGGACCACTGCGGAGGGCACGTGCACCAGCCTGGCGCCGAGCGCGTCCGCGATGACCGCCGCGGTCACGGGCGTGTCGGCGGCGAGGTTGAACGGACCTGCCGCGCGCCGGTGCAGCACCGTGACGATCGCCTCGGCGACGTCGTCGGTGTGAACCATCGGGATGGTCAGCCTCCGGTCCATCGGCAGGACCGGCAGCAAACCGAGCGCCTTGGAGGGCACGAGGGCGGGCACGCCGTACCGCAGGAGAGCGCTGCCGGCGGCGCGCTGCCCGACGATTCCCGGCCGAAGGCGGGTGACGAGCGTGCCGGCGCCGGAGGCCTCATACCGGTCGAGGAGACGTTCGGCCGCCGCTTTGTGCCGGCTGTACCGCGAACTGCGCACGCCCCCGGTGGGCCAGGACTCGTCCACCGGACGATCGTCCTTCTTCGGTGAGTAGGCGCCGACCGAGGACATGTGGATCAGGTGCGCGACACCGGTGTCGGCGACGGCCCGGAGCACGCGGCGGGTGCCACCGACGCCGAGTTCCCTGAGATAGGCGAGATCGTGGGACGGCTGGAAACCCCACGCCAGGTGGACGACCGCGTCCGCGCCGGTGAACGCCTCGACGAGTGTGCCGTGACAGGCCTCGGTGCTGAGGTCCGCCGGGCGCCAGTCGACGCCCCGGCTGTCACGGCCCTCGGGCAGCCGCCGGGCCAGACCCACAAGGTCGTGCCCGCCCTCGGCACGCAAGCGTCGCACGACGACAGAACCGATGTTTCCGGTCACCCCGGTGACCACGATGCGCATGCAGGATGCGTTGCCCGTCGTCCCTCCTCTCACACGGGGTATTCCGGCATACGGCGGACACCGACGTCATCCGGCCGGTGCACTGCGCGTGTGCGCTTCCTTCGGACATGGGGCGTTTTCTGCGTGTATGCCGCGCCGAGGGCGAACCCGAGGGCGGGCCGCCTCTCCGTCCCCCGCACGCAGCCTTTCGACGGCCGGGTGCTTTCACGGCGGATCACCGGTCGGACGTGGTCGGTGCGGTCCGCCGGCCGGCGGGCGGAGACGTGACCTTCGACGCGTCCTTTGAACAGCCCATCGTGAAGGGAGCGGCGACGGCCCGCAGAGCGAGGCCGGCGAGCGGCTCCTCGTGATCGAGCGCCACGAGCGCGTGGGTGCTCACGGCGGCCCCGACCGGCTCCGCGACCGTCGGCCGGCACGTGGACGGGCGGCCGACGGTGTGGACGATGCGCGGCGGCGCGGACGCCTCACTGGCGTGCGGCCCCGGAACTGCTGGGGAGGACGTCATGCACGGCTCAGGTCGTGCCGGCGAAGCGCTGGTCTCGTTCGTCGGTTTGGTGGCCACCGGGGGAGATGGTGACATCGGCGTCGTCGAAAACGTCCAGCCGATCCCTACCGGCGGAACCCGGCTCCCCGCCCGGCCCGCGGCCAGCCGGCCCTCTCAGCGCGAGGATCTTCTGGTATACCTGCTCGGCGACCTCTTCCGCAGGCTGCTTCGCAGTGCACAGGACATCGTGCGGCGAGACGGCGGACAGAGGCATCTCGCGGATACGAATGACCAGGTGGCCCGAGGCGATCAGATCGGCGGTCTTGTCCCGGTCGCGCTCTGCGGCGTCCTGATGCCAGTACGCCCCGTCGTACTCCACCGCGACCGGCCGGCTTCCCGGCAGGAGCATGTCCACCCTCCACGACCGCAGCCGCCGCGCAGCCCCGTCCGGTGCCGCGTGGCGGGCAGCGGTACCGGGGCTGACAAGATCGGGCAGGCGCCGGTGCAGCGCCTCGAAGACCTCCTGCTCGCGCCTGGACACCCCTTTTTCCGGCGTTGTCACGTTGTTGGGTGCGTGACTGTTTGATGGGGCCTCGGGGCGTGGTGGGCCCACGGCTCGGGCCTGTATTCAGGCCGTGGTGGGCTGGCCGGCGGCGCCAGTGACCTGCTCCCAGATGGCGAAGCGGACGGTCATCTCGGCTCGGTAGTCGGAGGCTGTCATCAGGTGACGGCGAGGCCGGAAGTGCGGTGAGATGCCGCTGAACGCGGACAGGAACCGCTGGGCCCCGCCGACGCTGCGAAAGCTTTTCATGGCGCGTTCGCGCTGCCGGGTGGGCTGGTGGGAGTTCTCAGCCCGGTTGTTCAGGCCCTTGTGACAGCGGTGCTCCACCGACGGCATCGCCTCGCGGTGGGCGGCGCCGTAGGAACGGAGCTTGTCGGTGACGATCATTCATGGCACCGACTGGGTGGCCTTCATCAGCTTCCTGAAGAAGCGCTTGGCCGCGGCCTTGTCACGGCGGTTCTGCACGAGTATGTCCAGCACGGTCCCGTCGGCGTCCACCGCCCGCCACAGGTACTTGTGCTCTCCGTTGATTTTGATGAAGACCTCGTCCAGGTGCCATTTGTCCCCCGGGCGGGAGCGCCGGCGGCGCAGTGCGTTGGCGTAGGCCTGCCCGAACTTCAGGCACCACCGCCGGATGGTCTCGTGGGAGACGAGCACATCGCGCTTCAGCATCAACTCCTCGACCTCGCGGAAGCTGAGCGGGAAACGGTGGTACAGCCACACGCAGTGCGCGATGATCTCCACCGGGTACCGGTGACCCTTGTACGACGGCGGCGCGGACGACACGAGCGATCCTCTCCCCGGCACGATCAACTCCAAGATCATCTCAGGCCGGTCAGCCAACGTGACAATGCCGTCCCGGCTCTTGCCGCGCATGTGGTGGGCATTCCACAGTCGGTCGAACTCCGCGCTCTACTGAGTGAGTTCGGCAACCAGCCGGCGCAGTTCGGGGCTGTCCGGGTCGAGGCCGGCGCCTTCGCGCAGGTTGGCGACGGCGGCCTGGGCGGCCCGCTCCCAGTCCGCGTAGAAGTGCCGGCCCGCGGGGTCGAGGAAGATCATGCGGGCCAGGTTGTCCGCCGGGTCGAACGGGGTCGAGGAAGATCATGCGGGCCAGGTTGTCCGCCGGGTCGAACGGGGTGAAGAGCGCGTCGGCCAGGGCGTTGGTGGCGAGGATGTCCAGGGTGCGACCCAGGACGAACGCCGGGGTGTGAGGGTAGCCGTCCATCAACTGGCGCAGCGCCGGACTTACCCCGGCGACCGTGTGGACGGAGCGTTGCGCCCCGGGTGCACTGCCGGCCAGGCGGAACAGGTGCGTGCGCGCGTCGCCGTCCAGGCGCAGGGCGCGGGCGAGGGCGTCCAGCACCTGGGGCGAGGGGTTGCGTTCGCGGCCCTGTTCCAGGCGGGTGTAGTAGTCAGCGTTCACCCCGGCGAGGACCGCGACCTCCTCGCGGCGCAGTCCGGCGACCCTGCGCGTCCCGTGACTGACCATGTCCACGTCCCGCGGCGTGAGGCCGGCCCGGCGGGCGCGCAGGAAGGCTCCCAGGTGGTTCTCGTCCATGCGGTACAGGCTAGGCGGCCATCCGACGCGCTGCCTGGGTGTGGCGGACCCAGGCAGGAACCGTCCTGGTCCGTGCCCGCCGCTGCGCACAGACTCGGTTCCGCGGTCAGTTGCGGAAGCATCCATGTATGGGAAGGACATCGTCATGACGCAGACCACCAAGGTCGTCCTGGTGACCGGCGCGAGCAGCGGGATCGGTGAGGCGACGGCGCTGCGCCTGGCCGCCGACGGCCACCGGGTGTTCCTGGGCGCGCGCCGCACCGAGCGCCTGGAGAAGCTGACCGGGCGGATCACCGCCGACGAGGGCAGCGCCGGCTTCCGGCGGCTCGACGTCACCGACGCCGCCGACGTACAGGCCTTCGTGTCGGCCGCGGTCGAACGCTGGGGACGCGTGGACGTGATCGTCAACAACGCCGGAGTGATGCCCCTCTCGCCCCTGTCGGAACTCAAGGTGGACGAGTGGGACCGCATGATCGACGTGAACGTCCGCGGCGTGCTCCACGGCATCGCGGCCGCCCTGCCGGTCATGCGGGAACAGGGCGGCGGCCACGTCGTGAACATCGCCTCGGTCGGCGCGTTCGAGGTGGTGCCGACCGCCGCCGTCTATTGCGCCACCAAGTTCGCCGTCCGCGCCCTGTCCGAGGGACTGCGCCAGGAGTCGCCCGGAGACATTCGCGTCACCGTGGTCTCCCCGGGCGTCACCGAGTCCGAACTCGCCGACTCCATCTCCGACCCGCGGGCGCGCGAAGACATGAAGACCTACCGCTCGGTGGCCGTCCCGGCCTCCGCGATCGCCGACGCCATCGCCTTCGCCGTCTCCCAGCCCGCCGACGTGGACGTCAACGAGATCGTGGTACGCCCGGCCGCCAGCGCCCAGTAGACGGCCCAGCAGCCACCTCGGTGTGTTGTTCACGAGCGTCGTTGAAGCCGAATGGGTTTGATCACGGCGGAGATCTCCGGTGTGTTGGAGCTGTATAGGACTGCACCGCATTGGAGGACTTCGTGTCACACCACAATGCCCGGCTGACCATGCACGGCAGGCAGCTTCTCATCGAGCATGCTCGCGCAGACTGTTCGATCGCGCACGTCGCCGCCGAGATGGGCACCGCGTCACCGCCCACGAGCAGGTCCGCCGCTGGCAGGCCGAAGGCGGACAAGGGCTGCACGACCGCGCCGCCCCCGCGGCGTGTGGCCTGACCGTCCCCGTAATCAGACAGCGGATCTCGGTGAGCTTCTGGCGGGCCGCGCGGACCTCGTACTCCTGCAACTCGAAGAGGTCGGAAAGTGAACCGGTAACCGTTAGAGCGTGTAGCGCAGAGGCAGCCAACCCTGTCAGAGCCTGGGCCGTCGTGCGGCGACGCACCCACCCCTCCAGCAGGCGTTGTCACGTTGGTGGGGTGTTGATCGGTTGAGGGCGTGTCAGGGCGTAGAGGGGGCGGGCGGGGTTTGGATTACGCTGCGGTGGGCGGGGC
>NZ_JBEZBE010000077.1:0-11684 GCF_040646935.1 Streptomyces sp. NPDC044984 | reverse complement strand
TGTCGGTGCCGGTGCTGCGCAAGGACCGTCCCGAGGAGACCGCGCTGCTCACCGCGCTGGCCCGGCTCCACGTCACCGGCGTCGACATCGACTGGGACGCCTGGTTCCGCGGAACCGGCGCCCGTCGTACCGAGCTGCCCACCTACGCCTTCCAGCGCGAGCACTACTGGCCCGAACCGGCTGCCGCGCCCGGCGCGGGAGCCGGGCAGGACCCGGCGGACGCCGCCTTCTGGGCCGCCGTGGAACGGGAGGACCTCGAGGCGCTGTCCGCCACGCTCGACCTGGACGACACCGTCCTGTCGGACGTGCTGCCCGCGCTCTCCTCGTGGCGCCGCGGACTCGACGAACGGTCCCTGGTGGACGGCTGGCGCTACCGGGTGAGCTGGCGTCCGCTGACGGCCGGCGCCGTCAAGTCCCCGGCCGCCGACGGCCCCTGGCTCGTACTGATCCCCACCGTGCTCGACGGCGACCCGTGGGCCGAGGCCGTCGCCGACGCCCTCGGCGCCGACGCGGTGCGCGTGGTCTGCGCTCCGGACGACGCCGCTCTCGGCGGACGGCTGGCGGAGGCCGCCGACGGCACCGAGTACGCCGGTGCGGTCTCCCTGTTCGCCGCAGCGGCGGACGGCGGCGCCGACGGTGCGCTGCCGTCCGGTGCCGCCTGGCCCGACGTCCTGCTGGACGCCCTGGACGGCGCCGGGATCACCGGCCGCCTGTGGGCCGTCACCCGGGGTGCCGTCTCCGTCGGCCGTTCCGACGCCGGAACCGACCCCGTGCAGGCGGCGGTCTGGGGCCTGGGCCGGGTCACCGCCCTGGAGCGGCCCGACCGCTGGGGCGGTCTCGTCGACGTCGACCACGTGGCCGACGCCCGCACCGCCGAGCGTCTGCGGGCCGTCCTGACGGCGACCGGGACGGACGCCGAGGACCAGGTCGCGCTGCGCGCCTCCGGTGCCTACGGCCGACGGCTGGTCCGGGCGGCGGCACAGCGCCCGGACGCCCCGTGGCGGCCCACCGGCACCGTGCTGGTCACCGGCGGCCCCGAGGGCTTCGCCGGTCACGTCGCCCGCTGGCTGGCCGGGAACGGCGCCACCGGCGTGCTGCTGGCCGTCCGCGGCGAAGCCGATGCCCACGCGCTCGACGCGCTGCGTACCGAACTCGCCGATTCAGAGACGGAGTTCACGGTGGTCGTGTACGACCCGGCGGACCCCTCCGTCCTCGCCGACGCGGTGGACGCCCTGCCCGGCGGCCGTCCGCTCACCGCCGTGATCCACACCGGTGACGACGGCGCCCCCGCCGAAGAAGCCGCCGCCCCCGGCGCGGACGCGCTCCTCGCCGCCGTGCGCCGGGACCTCGACGCGCTGGACGCGGCCACCGGGGACCGGAACCTGGACGCCTTCGTCGTGTTCGGCTCCATCTCCGGGGTCTGGGGCGTGAGCGGTCAGGGAGCCGGCGCCGCCGCGGGCGCCTACCTGGACGCCGTCACCCGGGAACGCCGGGCGGACGGCCGTACCGCGGTCGCCGTCTCCTGGGGCGCCTGGACCGGCGCGGGACCCGACGGGCTCGCCGCCCACCTGCGCGCCAACGGCCTGCCCGCGATGGACCCGCACCGGGCCCTGACCGTGCTCGGCGCGGTCGTCGGCGACGCCGTCGCCGACCCGTTGGCACCGGCCTCGGTGACCGTCGCCGACGTGCTGTGGGACCGCTTCGCGCCCGCCTTCACCCGCACCCGGCCCGGCCGCCTGTTCACCGAACTGCCCGAGGCGCGGCGCGCCCTGGACGCGGCCGGTGGCGGCGACCGCGCGGACGCCGGCACCGCCGGCACGCTCCGCACCCGGCTGCGGCGGCTCGACGAGCGGGACCGGCTCCCGTACGTCCTGGACCTGGTCCGCACCGAGGTCGCCTCGGTGCTCGGCCACGCGGGCGCCGGCGCCGTACCCGCCGAACAGGCCTTCAAGGACCTCGGGTTCGACTCGCTGACCGCCGTCGACCTGCGTAACCAGCTCGCGACCGCGACCGGGCTCACTCTGCCCGCCACCCTGGTCTTCGACTACCCGACGCCCACCGCGCTCGCCGGGCACCTGCTGACCGGGCTCCTCGGTGAGGACACCGGCCCGGCCACCCCGGCCGCGCGCGGGACGGACGCCGGGGCGGCCGACGACCCGATCGTCATCGTCGGCATGAGCTGCCGCTACCCGGGCGGGGTGCGTTCGCCCGAGGACCTGTGGGAGCTGGCCGTCGCCGGCATCGACGCCATCGGGGCCTTCCCCACCGACCGCGGCTGGGACCTGGACCGGCTCCTCGACGGGGACCGGGACGGCCGGGGCCGCAGTGTCACCCGCCACGGCGGCTTCCTGTACGACGTCGCCGACTTCGATCCCGACTTCTTCGGCATCTCCCCGCGTGAGGCCCTGGTCATCGACCCGCAGCAGCGGATCGTGCTGGAGGCCGCCTGGGAGGCCCTGGAGCGGGCCGGCATCGACCCGGCCGGGCTGCGCGGCGGTGACACCGGCGTGTTCGTCGGCGGCGGCAGCGGCGACTACCGTCCCGCCGTCGGCCAGGTCGGCCACGTCGAGACCGCCCAGTCGGCGAGCCTGCTCTCCGGCCGGCTGTCCTACACCCTCGGCCTGGAAGGGCCCTCGGTCAGCGTCGACACGGCCTGCTCGTCGTCGCTGGTCGCGCTGCACCTCGCGGCGCAGGCCCTGCGCAACGGCGAGTGCTCCCTCGCCCTCGCGGGCGGTGTCACCGTGATGTCGACGCCGGTCGGCTTCGTCGAGTTCGGCGAGATGGGCGCGCTGTCCCCGGACGGCCGCTGCAAGGCCTTCTCCGACGACGCCGACGGCACCGCGTGGGCCGAGGGCGTGGGCATGCTCGTCGTCGAGCGGCTCTCCGACGCCCGCCGCAACGGCCACCAGGTCCTCGCCGTGCTGCGCGGTTCCGCGATCAACCAGGACGGCGCCTCCAACGGCCTCACCGCCCCCAACGGCCCCTCCCAGCAGCGCGTCATCCGCAAGGCGCTGGCCGCCGCGGGCCTCACCGCCCGTGACGTCGACGCCGTCGAGGCGCACGGCACCGGCACCGCGCTCGGCGACCCGATCGAGGCGCAGGCCCTGCACGCCACCTACGGCCAGGACCGTGACCGACCGCTGTTGCTCGGCTCGCTGAAGTCCAACCTCGGCCACACCCAGGCGGCCTCCGGTGTCGCCGGCGTCATCAAGATGGTCCTGGCGATGCGGCACGGCACCCTGCCGAAGACCCTGCACGTCGGCACGCCGTCCTCGCACGTCGCCTGGGACCCGGACGCCGTCCGGCTGCTGACCGAGGCGACCGTCTGGCCCGAGACCGGGCGTCCGCGCCGCGCGGGCGTGTCCTCCTTCGGCGCCAGCGGCACCAACGCCCACGTCGTCCTGGAACAGCCCACGGCCGACACCACCTCCCCGGCCCCGCACGCCGGGCAGGACCCGGCGGCCGCGGGACCGCTGCCGGTGGCCCTGTCCGCCGTCACCCGGGACGCCCTGGCCGAACAGGCGGACCGCCTGCTCGCCCGGCTCACCGACGGAACGGACCCGGCCCCCGCGCACTCCACCGCCTCGGTCGCCGACCTGGCGCTGTCCCTCGGCACCACCCGCTCGGCGTTCGAGCACCGCGCCGTGCTCGTCGCCGCCGACCGGGCCGAACTCCTCGACGCGCTCACCGCGCTCGCCGGGGACCGGACCGCCCCGAACGTCCTGCGCGGCCGGGCCGCGCCCGGTGGCCGGACCGCGTTCCTCTTCCCCGGCCAGGGCTCCCAGCGGCCCGGCGCCGGCCGTGAACTGTACGACCGGTACCCGGTGTTCGCCGAGGCCCTGGACGCCGTCGCGGCCCGCCTCGACCCGGAGCTCGACCGGCCGCTGCGCGAGGTGATGTTCGCGCCGGAGGGCACGCCCGAAGCGGCCCTGCTGGACACCACCGGCTACACCCAGCCCGCGCTGTTCGCCCTCGGTGTCGCCCTGTACCGGCTGGTCGAGTCCTGGGGCGTCCGCCCGGACCTGCTGGCCGGGCACTCCGTCGGCGAGATCGCCGCCGCCCACGTCGCCGGGGTGTTCACCCTGGAGGACGCCTGCACGGTCGTCGCCGCCCGCGCCCGGCTGATGCAGGCCCTCCCGGCCGGCGGCGCCATGATCGCCGTACGGGCGAGCGAGGAGGAGGTCACCGCACGGCTCGGCGACCGGACGTCACTGGCCGCCGTCAACGGCCCCGACGCGGTCGTGGTCTCCGGTGACGAGGACGCGGTCGTCGCCCTCGCCGAGGAGTTCACCGCACTCGGCCGGAAGACTAGGCGTTTGCGGGTGAGCCATGCGTTTCACTCCCTGCACATGGACGCCATGCTCGAGGACTTCGCAAGGGTCGCCCGGAGCGTGTCGTACACCGCGCCCACGCTGCCCCTGGTGTCGAACCTCACCGGGGAGACGGCCGTACCGGAGCGGGTGTGCGACCCCGGGTACTGGGTCGAACACGTCCGCGGCGCCGTCCGGTTCGGCGACGGGGTACGCGCCCTCGCCGCCCGCGGCGCCACCCGCTACCTGGAACTCGGGCCCGACGGTGTGCTCTGCTCCCTGGCGCAGGACACCTTCGACGCCCTCGCCGACGACAACCGCCCGGCCCCGGCCGCCGTACCGGCGCTGCGCACCGGACGCGACGAGGAGCGGTCCCTGATCGGCGCGGTCGCCCGGCTGCACGCCACCGGCCAGTCCCTCGACTGGGCCGC
This sequence comes from Streptomyces sp. NPDC044984, assembly GCF_040646935.1. Taxonomy (NCBI): domain Bacteria; kingdom Bacillati; phylum Actinomycetota; class Actinomycetes; order Kitasatosporales; family Streptomycetaceae; genus Streptomyces; species Streptomyces sp. NPDC044984. The sequence continues at coordinate 6,943 of NZ_JBEZBE010000077.1, read as the reverse complement.
GCTGCTCGACGGCACCGGTGCCCGCCGCGTGGACCTGCCGACCTACGCCTTCCGGCGCCGCCGGTTCTGGCCCGACGCGACCCCCGCCACCCCGGACCCCGCGGCCGGCGCCGGTGACGGCGACGCCGCGTTCTGGGCGGCCGTCCAGGACGAGGACTTCGACGCCCTCGCCGGTGACCTGGGCGTCGACGGGGAGTCCCTGTCCCGGGTGCTGCCCGCGCTGCGGGACTGGCGCCGCAAGCGCGGCGACCAGGCCACCGTGGACGGCTGGCGCCAGCGCATCGCCTGGCGCCCCCTGAACCGGGCCGCCACCACCGGCGCACCGGCCGGCACCTGGCTGGCCGTGCTGCCCGCCGGAGGCGCCGACGATCCGTGGACCGACGAGGTGCTGCGCCTCCTCGGCCCCGCGACCGTCCGTCTGGAGGCGGCCGACGCCGACCGCGTCGGCCTCGCCGCCCGGCTGCGCGAACTCCAGGACGGTGAAGCCCCGTTCACCGGCGTGGTGTCGCTGCTCGCCCTCGCCGAGGGCGGCGACCCGCGGGCCCCCGGCACCCCGCTCGGCGCCACGCTCACCACCGCGCTGCTCCAGGCGCTCGGCGACGCCCGCGTCGACGCACCGCTGTGGTGCCTCACCCGCGGCGCCGTCGCCGTCTCGCCCGGCGAGAGCGTGCCCGCGCCGCTCCAGGCCGCCGTGCACGGCCTCGGCCGGGTCGCGGCCCTGGAGTACCCGCACCGCTGGGGCGGCACCGTCGACCTGCCCGACACCCTCGACGAGCGGTCCGCGCAGCGGCTCGCGGCGGTCCTCGCCGACCCCGAGGGCGAGGACCAGCTCGCGATCCGGCCCGCCGCCGTCTTCGGCCGCCGGCTCGCCGCCGTACGGCCCGGCACCCCCCGCGACTGGCAGCCCACCGGCACCGTCCTGATCACCGGCGGCACCGGCGCCCTCGGCGCCCACGTCGCCCGCCGCCTCGCCGGTGCCGGGGCCCGCCACCTGGTGCTCCTCAGCCGCGGCGGCCCCGACGCGCCCGGCGCGGGCAAGCTCCGCGCCGAGCTCGCCGAACTCGGCGCGGAGGCCACCCTCACCGCCTGCGACACCGCCGACCGGGACGCCCTGGCCGCCGTCCTCGCGGACATCCCCGCCCACGCGCCCCTCACCGGCGTCGTGCACACCGCGGGCGTCCTCGACGACGGCGTGCTCGACAGCCTCACCCCCGAGCGGTTCGAGACGGTCTTCCACGCCAAGGTCACCGGCGCGCTCCTCCTGGACGAGCTGACCCGCGGCCACGACCTGGACGTCTTCGCCCTGTTCTCCTCCGCGTCCGCCGCGGTCGGCAACCCCGGCCAGGGCAACTACGCGGCGGCCAACGCGGTCCTCGACGCCCTCGCCGAACGCCGCCGCGCCGACGGCCTGCCCGCCACCTCCGTCGCCTACGGCGCCTGGGGCGGCGACGGCATGGCCGGCGACGGACGCGCCGCCGCCCTCGCCCGGCGCACCGGCATCCGGCCGCTCGACCCGGACCTCGCGGTCCTGGCGCTGCGCCAGACCGTCACCGGGAGCGACCCGGTCGCGGTCGTCGCCGACGTCGACCCCGAGCGGTTCGTGCGGGCCTTCACCACGGTGCGGCCCAGCGCCCTGCTGACGGAGATGCCCGCCCACGCCGCCCTCGCGGCCGCCGCGACCGCCGCCGGAGGCGACGCCGGACGGGCCGCGCCCGAACTGCGCGACCGACTGGCCCGGCTGCCCGGCAACCGGCGCCTGGGGACCGTGCTCACCCTGGTGCGGGAACGCGCCGCCGACGTCCTCGGCCACACCGGAACCGACCTGGTGGGCCCCGACCGGGCCTTCCGCGACCTCGGCTTCGACTCACTCGGCGCCGTCGAGCTGCGCAACCAGCTCGGCGCCGCCACCGGACTCACCCTGTCCGCCACCCTCGTCTTCGACCACCCCACCCCCGCCGCCCTCGCCGAGCACGTCCTCGGCCGGCTGCTGCCCGACGACACACCGGGCGGCGAGACCACCGACGAGACCGCGCTGCGCGCCGTCCTCGCCTCGGTGCCCCTCGACCGGCTGCGTGAGATCGGCGTCCTGGAACCACTCCTGAAGCTCGCCGGGCGGACGCAGCAACCGGCGGCCGGGGCACAGGCGGAGCACACCGGCGCCGAGGACGTGTCCGACGCGTCCATCGACGCCATGGAGGTCGACGACCTCGTGCAGGCGGCACTCAACGGCAACCTTGACGAACAGCGGGACTGACGGAGCGACCATGACCACGCCCAGCGAAAAAGTTGTCGAAGCTCTCCGGGCCTCGCTCAAGGAGACCGAACGGCTGCGACGGCAGAACCGGGAACTCGCGGCAGCCGCCGCGGAACCCGTCGCCGTCGTCGCGATGAGCTGCCGCTACCCCGGAGGCATCGCCTCCCCCGAGGACCTGTGGCGGCTCGTCGAGTCCGGCACCGACGCCATCTCCGGCTTCCCCACCGACCGCGGCTGGGACCTCGACGCCCTGCGCGACGCCGGTACGGACGCCCGCGGCCACTCCGTCAGCCAGCAGGGCGGATTCCTCGACGGCGTCGCCGACTTCGACGCCGCCTTCTTCGGGATCTCGCCCCGCGAGGCCGTCTCCATGGACCCGCAGCAGCGCCTGCTGCTCGAAACGTCCTGGGAGACCCTGGAACGGGCCGGCATCGACCCGCAGAGCCTGCGCTCCAGCGACACCGGCGTCTTCGTCGGCACCAACGGCCAGGACTACGCCTACCTGCTGGTCCGCTCCCTGGCCGACGCCACCGGCGACATCGGCACCGGCATCGCCGCCAGCGCCACCTCCGGCCGCCTGTCCTACGCCCTCGGCCTGGAGGGCCCGGCGGTCACCGTCGACACCGCCTGCTCCTCCTCCCTGGTCGCCCTGCACGCCGCCGTCCACGCCCTGCGCGCCGGGGAGTGCGGCCTCGCCCTCGCGGGCGGCGTCAACGTCATGTCCGCGCCCGGCTCCCTGATGGAGTTCAGCCGCCAGGGCGGACTGGCCGGCGACGGCCGCTGCAAGGCCTTCTCCGACGACGCCGACGGCACCGGCTGGTCCGAGGGCGTCGGCATGCTCCTGCTGGAACGGCTCTCCGACGCCCGCCGCAACGGCCACCCCGTGCTCGCCGTGGTGCGCGGCTCCGCCGTCAACCAGGACGGCGCCTCCAACGGCTTCACCGCCCCCAACGGACCCTCCCAGCAGCGCGTCATCCAGCGCGCCCTGCGGTCCGCCGGCCTGACAGCCGCCGACATCGACGCCGTCGAGGCCCACGGCACCGGCACCCCCCTCGGCGACCCCATCGAGGCGCAGGCCCTGCTCGCCACCTACGGCCAGGGCCGCGACCCGCAGCGTCCGCTGCTGCTCGGCTCCATCAAGTCGAACATCGGACACGCGCAGGCCGCCGCCGGTGTCGCCGGCGTCATCAAGATGGTCATGGCCATGCGCCACGGCGTCCTGCCGCCCACCCTGCACGCCGACCGGCCGTCCCGGCACGTCGACTGGAACGCGGGCGCCGTCCGGCTCCTGGCCGAGCGCACCCCCTGGCCGGAGACCGGCCGCCCCCGCCGGGCCGGCGTGTCCTCCTTCGGCATCAGCGGCACCAACGCCCACGTCCTGCTGGAACAGGCCGAGCCGGCCCCGGAGCCCGAAGAGCCCGCCGCCCCGTCCCTCACCCCGGCGGTCGTGCCGTGGCCGGTCTCCGCCAAGACCGAGGACGCCCTGCGGGACCGGCTCGCGCAGATCACCGCACCCACCGACGCCACCGCCCTCGACACCGGCTACTCCCTCGCCACCGGCCGCTCGGTCTTCGAGCACCGGGCCGTGCTGCTCACCGGCGCCGACGGCGTACCCGCCGAGGTGGCCCGCGGCCGGGCCACGGAACGGTCACTGGCCGTCCTCTTCTCCGGCCAGGGCTCCCAGCGGCCCGGCATGGGCCGTGAACTGTACGCTCGATTCCCGGTGTTCGCCGAAGCCCTCGACGCCGTACTGCTCCGGCTCGACCGCGACCTCGACCGCCCGCTGCGTGACGTCGTCTTCGCCGGGCGCCGCACCCCCGAGGCGGAACTCCTCGACACCACCGGCTACACCCAGCCCGCGCTGTTCGCCGTCGAGGTCGCCCTGTACCGGCTCGTCGAGTCCTGGGGCGTGACACCGGAGTTTGTCGGGGGCCACTCGGTCGGCGAGATCGCCGCCGCCCACGTGGCGGGCGTCCTGTCCCTGGACGACGCCTGCACCCTGGTCGCCGCCCGCGCCCGGCTGATGCGGGAACTCCCGGCGGGCGGCGCCATGATGGCCGTCCAGGCCACCGAGGAGGAGATCACCCGCAAGCTGACCGCCGGTGTGTCGGTGGCCGCGGTCAACGGCCCGGACGCCGTGGTCGTCGCCGGTGACGAGACCGAAGTCCTCGCCCTCGCGGCCGGGTTCGCCGACCAGGGCCGCAAGACGCAGCGCCTCGCGGTGAGTCACGCCTTCCACTCGCCGCTGATGGAGCCGATGCTCGACGCCTTCCGCGACGTCGCGGAGGCACTCACCTACCACGAACCGCTCCTCCCGGTCGTCTCCAACGTGACCGGCGAGATCGCCGGCCCCGAACTGCTGTGCTCCGCCGACTACTGGGTGCGCCACGTACGGCAGGCCGTGCGCTTCGCCGACGGCGTGCGCGCCCTGGCCGCCGCCGGCGCCGACGCCTTCCTGGAACTGGGCCCCGACGGCGTCCTCACCGGGATGGCCGCGCGGGTGCTCGACGGCACCGCCGACACCGTGTCCGCGGCCGCCCTGCGCAAGGACCGCGCCGAGGAACGGGCCCTGCTCACCGCCCTGTCCCGGCTGCACGTCGCGGGCGTCCACGTCGACTGGGCCCGCTGCTTCGACGGGACCGGCGCGCGCCGCACCGACCTGCCCACCTACCCGTGGCAGCACGAGCGGTACTGGCCCGTCCTGATGGCCGCCGCCGGCGACGTGTCGGCCGCCGGCCTGGTCTCCGCCGAACACCCCCTGCTGGGTGCCGCGGTCTCCCTCGCGGGCCTCGACGGGGTCCTGTTCACCGGACGCCTCTCCGCGCAGACCCACCCCTGGCTGATGGACCACACGGTGGGCGGCGTCGTCGCCTTCCCCGCCACCGGCTTCCTGGAACTCGCCGTCCGCGCCGGCGACCAGGTCGGCTGCGACCGCATCGACGAACTCACCCTCGCCAAGCCGCTCATCCTCACCGAGAACGCCGCCGCCGTCGTCCAGGTGTGGGTCGGCGCCCCGGACGAGACCGGCGCCCGCAAGGTCACCGTCTACTCGCAGACCATGGACGACCCGGAGCAGCGCTGGACCGAGCACGCCAACGGCGTCCTCACCACCGGCGAGCGCACCACCCCCTTCGACACGAGCGTCTGGCCCCCGCGCGGCGCCGTCGCCGCCGACCTCGAGGGCTTCTACGAACGCACCGAGTACGGCCCCGTCTTCCAGGGACTGCGCGCCGTCTGGCGGCGCGGCGACGAGGCGTTCGTCGAGGTCGCCCTGCCGAACCAGGTCGACGACGCCGAGTACTACGGCATGCACCCGGCCCTGCTCGACGCCGCCGTGCAGTCCGTCGGCTTCGTCGGCCTCGGCGACGGCAAGAAGCTGCTGCCGTTCTCCTGGTCCGGGGTGTCCCTGCACGCGGGCGGCGCCTCCGTGGTCCGCGTCCGCGTCGCCCGGGTCGGCGAGGACTCCGTCTCCATCGCCGCGGTCGACGTCGAGGGTGCGCCCGTGCTCTCCGCCGAGTCGCTGATCCTGCGCGTCCCCTCCGCCATCCAGGCCCCCGCCCTGCGCAGCAGCGAACAGGACGGCCTGCTCCGTCTCCAGTGGACCCCCGCCCCCGACACCGGCGCCGACACGGACGTCCACTGCGCCGTCCTCGGCGCCGGCACGGGACTGCCGGGTGCCGCCCTCACCACCCTCGCCGACAGCCCGACCGCCTCCCCGCGGCCCGAGCTGGTCCTGGTACCGCTGGACGGCGGCGGCGAACTGCCCGCCGCCGCCCACACCCTCACCGCCCGCGCCCTCGACCTGGTGCACGAGTGGCTGGAGCTGAACCCGTCCGGACCGTCCCGGCTGGTGTTCGTCACGCGCGGCGCCGTCGCCGCCGACACCGGCGAGCGGGTGCACGACCTCGCCGCTGCCGCCGCCTGGGGCCTGGTCCGCAGCGCCGAGGCCGAGAACCCGGGCCGTTTCGCCCTGCTCGACCTCGACGCGGGCAGCCGCGTCGAGGCCGTGCTGCCGCTGCTGCCGGAACTCCTGGCCGGGGGCGACACCCAGTTCGTGGTCCGCGACGACACCGTGCGCGTCGCCCGGCTGGCCCGGCTGACCAGCGGCGCGAGCCTGCTCCCGGTCGCCGGACTGCCCTGGCGGCTCGACAGCGACGACCGCGGCACCCTCGACGCCCTCACCCTCGCCCCCTCCCCGGAGGCGCTCCAGGCACCGGAGGGCCGGCAGGTGCGGCTCGAGGTGCGGGCGGCCGGGCTGAACTTCCGCGACGTGATGAACGCGCTGGGCATGTACCCGGGTGAGGCCGGACTCCTCGGCTCGGAGGCCGTCGGCGTCGTTACCGGGACCGGTCCCGAGGTCACCGGGCTGCGGGCCGGGGACCGGGTGATGGGCATGGTGCCCGGCGGACTGGCCGACACCGTGCTCATCGACGAGCGCTATCTCGTCCGCGTCCCCGACGGATGGACGGACGAGCAGGCGGCCTCCGTGCCGCTGGTGTTCCTGACCGCCCTGTACGCCTTCCGTGACCTGGCGGGTCTGCGGGCGGGGGAGTCGGTGCTGGTGCACGCCGGTGCGGGCGGTGTGGGCATGGCCGCGGTGCAGCTGGCGCGGCATCTGGGTGCGGAGGTGTTCGCGACCGCGAGTGAGGGCAAGTGGGAGGCACTGCGGGGTCTGGGGCTGGACGACGA
>NZ_JBEZBE010000076.1:0-12490 GCF_040646935.1 Streptomyces sp. NPDC044984 | reverse complement strand
CGAGCTGATCGCCGAGCGTGCATGGCTGACGGTGTTCCTGCTGCCCGCCTGCTCACCCGACCTCAACCCGGTCGAGGGGTGTGGGCCCACGTCAAACGCAGCCTGGCCAACCTCGCCGTCGTCGCCCTGGACCGGCTCGAAGCACTCGTACGCAACCGGCTCAAGCGCCTTCAGTACCGGTCCGGCACCCTCGACGGCTTCATAGCAGGAACCGGCCTGACCCTCGACGAACCAGCCTCACCCTGACGAGCCGAAGTCAGTACTGGCGCGGTAGCCGAGCCCGCGGTGGGCGAGGGTGGTGAGGGTGTCGCGCAACTGCTCCTCCTCGGCTTCACTGTGCTCGCGGGTGAAGAGCAGGTAGCAGGTTCGCTCACCCATCCAGGCGAGGGCCTCCAGCCGGGTACGGTCCTGCGCGGGATCGCCGCCGACCAGTCCGCGGGCGCGGTCGTGGGCGACCGCCTGGCAGGCCAGGTCGATGCCGTGCTCCATCAGGGAGACCCACACCTGCCGGTACTCGGCGCGGGCGGACAGTTCGACACCGACGCGGAAAATGTGGCCGTGGCGGCGCCAGTTGTCGACCTGGACGTCGACGGCCCGCTTCAGGCTGGTGGTGTCCACCGCGTCGCCGAAGGCTTCGAGGCCTGCGTAGATGTGCCGGGTGGCTCGTTCGATGACGGCGCGCACCACCTCCTCCTTGGAGGCGAAGTAGAAGTACGCGGCGGAACGGGTGATCCCTGCCTGCTTCGCGACAGCCTCCATCGTCAGCCCGGCGACCGACGAGCGCCGGAGCATCTCCTCCGCCGCGTCCAACAGCGCCTGCTCCCGCAGATCACCCTTGCTCACTTTGGCGCGGCGCCGACCCGCCGAACGCACGTCATCGGACTGACTGTTCATGGCCGCTGAGACTACGCCCCGCCAGGTCCCCACGATCCGGGGGAGGTGGCTCACGATCGGGAGCGGAAACTGAGCGGGCTAGACAGGAATTGACGGTCCGTTGACAGCTTTCGACGCATCGTCGAACATGGAGGGCGGTACAGCTGAGGAACCAGGCTTCGATCGGCCTGCGTGCCAGCACCAACCGTCGAAGCCACCGGGTCCGCGTTGGTTGTGGGACCACGTTGGGTCCTTGTCTCGCCTTGTACCAGTGCTGGTTACGCGCCCAAGAAAGAGGACCGGGCAAGAAGAAGGGAACTGATATGCCCATCTGCGACGAGGTGGAGAGATGATGGAATCGGTTTGTCGCTGGATCCTTGCGTTCAATGCTTCCTGCGGCGTGTGCAAGGAAGTGGCGCAGCGAGTCGAGCGGGCATCGGCTGGACGCCTGGAAGTCCTGCCACTTGGACACCGGGACGTGCAGCGGTGGCGTGAGCAAGCCTTAGGTCAAAACGCTCCATGGGCGCCTACCCTGCTTCGGGTTGAAGGGACAAGGATCCGGGCTTGGACCGGGGTCCGTATGGGCTCCCGGCTGGCAATGCGACTGGGGCCTCGTCGGAGTGTGCTGGTGCTGCGTGCTCTTGGCGATCAGGAGCCGGAAAAACAGACGGACGGCAATCAGACCGAGGGCCCCCGCATCGGGCGCCGGGGGGTGCTCCGGCTCGGTACCGGAGCCGGCGTCGCAGCTGCTCTGTTGTGGAACGGAAGCGTTCCAGCATTCGCTGGTTACGGCAAAGACGGCGATCCGAGTGCCTGGGTGGAGGCCAACAGGGAACGGCTCCCGCAGGCCTATGGCGAGTTCGTCACGTTTCCGATGGCCTACCGTAAGGAGATCTTCAGAGCCTCGTCAGCGGTGACCAAGAGCCGCCTGTGGGTTGAGCACCTTCGGCACTACAGCGTGGAGCACCCTGATCTGTCGGAGAACCAGGAAAGAGCTCTCCGGCACGCAATGGAAACCCTCGGGAACGCATCGCTGTACGCACAGTCGCCTCTGCGTGAGCAAGATCATCGAATGTTGGAGGGCCTCCGAGGCGAAGTTGCCGCTGCTTTCGGAGGGGAAACCGAGTCCCTGATTGCGACCCTCGGCGCACCAAATCTTGCAGCAGCGGACTGTCAGTGCAGCACCGCAAGCGACTACTGCTGGATGGGATGCGTCCCAACGAACAGCTGCGTCCGGGTTGGCGGATGTGGAACCGGATGGGTGTACACCTGCAACGGTTGGTGCGAGGGCCCTTGACCCGGGCAAGTCGCATCCCGGCCGACCTCGGCTTCGCGATCTGGGACCAGATCACCGGCACTGTCGACCAGCCCACCACAACCTGACCACAGTCCCAGGTCGCGGGCCCACATGCCGCGAAACGCCATAAAACCACCACACGTCCAACAACGTGACAATGCCGCCAGGATCACTACGGCACGCCTGACGCCCGCCGAACCGCCCTGGGGCATGATTCCCCCTCAGACACACACGTCTTGGGGGGCTCATGCGTACATGTACCACCACCGCCATCGTCCTGGCCGTCCTCGCCCTCACGCTCACCGCATGCAGCAGCGACGACAGCGACAGCAAAGCCGAGACCACGCCCAGCGCCTCACCCACCCCTGCCCAGGACAAAGAACAGCAGTACCTGGAAGCCGCCCACAACATCATCTTCAACGGCACCCCCTCCGACGCCGAACTCGCCGCCTACCTGCCCCGCTGGTGCCAGGAACTCGACACCGGACACAGCGTGGAATGGATGTTCGACGTGACAGGTGGCGGAGGCCTCTACCCGATCGGTGAGCAGTGGGGCACTGCCAAAGCCGACGCTCACGAGCTTCTCGTCGCCGGCGTGAAGGCGTACTGTCCCGAGAACCTGGACGGGGTCCTCGAGGAGTTGCGGGCGTCGGGCGAGTACTGACCGCTGCATGCCGGAAGAGGTCGGGTCGCAGGTGGTGACAGGCGTGCCGGGTGGGGCGTAGCGTCATGATCGCGGTAGTCGTGCGGCCCGGTCTTCGCAAGTCTCGGGCGGGGCCCTATGGCCCTGCCTCCCCCGCACGACTACCGCACCCCTTCTACGCCGCCGTCCCCGGACCGGCCTCCCGCGGATCCCCCATCGGCCGCGTCAGCCCGACATCCGCCACCGGCCGGCGGCCCGGCTCGAGGTTGTCCAGCTCGTAGTGGTGCCGGCACTCCTCGCACCGCACCCCGTCCACCAGCGTCTCGGTCTCCCCGTTCGGGCAGTCCGTACCATCCCCACGCCCCGCACACACTTCCCTGATGTCCCCCATGCCCTCGAGCCTGCGCCACGCCTACGGCAGCCGGGAGAGGGCCAGGAGGGGCGCACAGGCGCCTACCAGGGCACACCGCCCCAATACCCTCCAACAGCCCCACAAGCGCCCTCAAGCCCTGGAACACTGGCGGCCATGCCCCGTACCAAGGCCACAGTGCAGCCCTACCCGCCCGGCACTCGCTGGACCATCACCAGCCGATACGGCCACACCCAGACCGCAGAACTCACCCTCTACCCCGAACCGAACGGCTCCTCCATCACCGACGACTACCTCCCCGAGGAGATGAACGCCACCGACCTGTGGCGCATGTGGGTAGACCAGTACGCAAACAGGGCCCACGAGCGGTGGCCAGAGCTCTACCGGCCCGGTGAAGTCACCATCTTGTGGACCGTCACACAGCCCACCTTCAACGGGATCTTTGAGGGCGTACCCCACACCCGAGAGCTTCCTCAAGATCCCGAGATGCTGAAATTCTTCGGTCCCTACAAGCCGGAGAACTTCCTCACCCATTACAAGACCCCCGTTCGCGTCGACACCGGGGAGCCGCTCAACTGGCTTCGCCTGCCCGTCCTCGACCGCGGATGGAACACGGCGGCTGCCGACAAGGACGGCTTCATCCAGGAAGTGACGGGCTGGAAGCCGTCACCGTTGCAGCCGACGATGGACGTGGTGCAGCTCGGCCGGGCCGCCGGCCTGTACGTGCCGGAGATGCGGACGTGAGGCGCCGCCCGTATAGGCGCCGCCCTCCCGTGCGCCGGTATCAGCCGCGTGACGCCCGCGGCCGGTACGTGCACGGGCCACGTCCCGCGACCCGCGTTCCCACCTGGGTGCCGATCGTGTTCATTCTCGGTTTCGCGCTCGCCCTCGTCATTGCCGCTAGCACGTAGCCGGGGGAACGCTGGCCTCACGCCTGTTGACCTGGCTGATGATGCCACTGGCGATCATCATGGCCTGGACCTGGTTCCGCTGGCTGCGCTGGTACGGCATCTTCACCTGCGCCAGGAACGGCTGGGGCACCCGCCAAAACGGCGCCGAGGTCTCCCTCGCCGGCAGCGCACCAGCACCGGCACCGTCGGCAGCACCACCCACCGCTGCCACACCCGCGGCGATGTATACCGCTCCGGCACCCGAGACGGTCTACGCCACCGCCAACCCCTGGGACGAGAACACACCAGCCACCCAGCAGTACTGGCCCCCGACGATCACCTCTCGTCTCCCTGAGCCCCTGCCTCCGGCGGAAAACCCGTTGGAGGCACCCCACGCCCGGCCTATCCGGGGTCTCGTCCGGCAAACGCGTCACCGCCCGGGTCGTCCAGCAGGGCGATCCGGGCGGTGACGCGTTTGCCGACGGGCTCCCGCTGCATTGCAAAGCCCTGAGAGACGGCCATGACGATCTCCAGGCCGTGCTGGCCGACCCGGCCGGCGTCCGCGGCCCGGGCGATCGGCAGGACCGGGGCGGAGTCCCACACCATGACCTCGACCGTGTCGCCGGTGATGCGCAGGTCCAGCAGCACCGGGCCGGGCGCGTACTTACGGGCGTTGGTGACCAGCTCGCTGACCACCAACTGCGTCGCATCCATCGCGCGCCGGGAGACGGGCAGGCCGTGCTCACACTGCACGCGGGTGAGAAAGTTGACAGCCGCACGGCGGGCGTGGGCGATGTCCGCGCCGCCATTGTTCAGGGCCATCGTGGTCTGTATGGCCAGCTCGCACGGCAGGGTGTCGTCCCCACCCGCAGACACCGGATCCATCGCGTTCATCCCTGCCACCCCGTACACGCCCTGGCCCTTACCCTCGCGTCCACGGTCCACGCCGTGCGCCCCGGTGCCGGCTTCGTCACACAAGACGCGTCACCCATAGATGCGGGATGACACCCATGATGAAGCTTCCGGTATGGAAGTATCACCAGTATGGCTGAAACACCCAGGCCGAAAACCGAGCAAGCCAAGCCGACACGCCAGGTGGGCGGGCTGTCGGTCGTGGCCGCCACCACCGACGGCATCCGCGTGCTGACCCTGGCCGGGGAGATCGACCACCACACCGGCGATCAGCTCAGGCAGGCCCTGGACGCCTCTGACACCGCCCACCCGCGCATCGTGGTGGACCTGCACGACGTCACCTTCATGGACTCCAGCGGCATCAACATCCTCATCGCCGCCCACCAGACCGTCACCGCAGCCGGCGGCCGGCTCCGCTTGGCCGCACCCACCGACTCCGTCCAGCGAGTTCTGCAACTCACCGGCGTCGACACCCTCGTTGACTGCTACCCCACCCTCCGGCGAGCCCTCACCCCCTGACTCCTACCCCACTGCTCACCGACGCCGGCCTTCCAGACGCACAGACACCGCCTGGAAGACATACGGCACCTCCCCGACACTGCCCTTTTGAGGAGACTCGCGCAGTACCAGGAGGAGGACGGCAGCACAGCCGCGACGGACGACGGCACCAGGTCCGACTTCCGTAAGACCTCCCGTAGAGAGGCTGTCGGCGTCGGCGGAGCACTTCAACGTCCCCTTGACCACGCAGGTCAGACCCCCTCACGGTGCTCCGCCGGGCGTCGACTGGAGGCAGCTTGTAGAGCAAGCCCGGAGGCAAGTTGTAGAGCAACCCGTCGAAGCGGTCCTCGGCACAGGGTCCGACTTCGCACAATCTCTCTACCCTACTCCCCTGCGGCATCCGCTCGACGCTGGCCGTCGCGGTCGGCGCGCTGATCCCCATCGATGATTTCCAGGACGGCGTCGATGCCTTCGCGGACCAGGTGAGTCCGATCCTGCGCGAACGCGGTCTCCTGCGAGCCGACGACGGACCCACCACCTTGAGGGGCCGGCTCGGGCTGCCCGAGCAGCTCGGACTGGACCCGCGCATCCGCGGTGCCGAGAGCTGAAGCCGCTCATCGACCGATCCCATTCCATCCCGTTCCCGCCGAACTCCGTCCGAAAGGTCGTCCCGTGTCGTCGGTCGTGCGCCTCTCCGTTCTCGATCTCGTCCGTGTGGAGCGGGCCGACCCGGACGCATCCGCCGCCATCCGACGCAGCGAGAGACTGGCCCAGGATGCGGATCGAGTGGCGACCCAGTCCGGATCGCGTACGGGTGTGGGCGCCTGCGTCTCAGTGGCCGGGGTGCGCATGATGCGCCAGCTGGTGCGCGGCGCGGTGACGGTGTGGACCAGGACGACGACGGCCTGGCGGCCGAAACCGCCCCGGACCCACGCCCCGGTGTGCCGGACCTGATCGGCCCAGTCGCCCGCGCGCCGCCAGGGACGAAGGCGTCCGAGAGCGGGGACTTGGAGGTTCCGGCATGGGGTGTATCCATGGAGGCTGAGCTGGAATTCGAGGTGTTGCCACAGCCGTATGTGCACCGTACGGGCAAGATGATCTCCAGCGCGCTGTTCGTCAGCCCCGACCTGGCTGAGGCTCCGAAAATCACCCGTGGAGCCGCCTCACTCACCCCACACCGAGCGTTCTGTCCGCCCAGAACCGTCTTCGACACGGTCATGGACTACCGGCGCAAGGTCGGCACCCTCCCCACGGACTGTCCGACGCATTCATGGTCACGACGCTGAAGACTGGAACCGGCGAAGACCTGGACAGACGCTACTTCTGGTGCTCCGACGGCCTCACCGCGGGGAGTGTGTCGAGCCGGCCCGGAGGGCTCAACCGGGTTCTCTGGCCCAGGGCACGTTGCTCTGGGTGGGTCAGGACTCCTCCACGATGTGGCCGGCCTCGGAGGCCATGTGGCGCAGCCAGATATGGGCGGGGTCGCGGTCGTGGGCGGGGTGCCACCACAGCGACTCCAGCAGGAGGCCCAGGTCAAAGGGTACGTCCGCGACAGCGACGCCCGCCCCCGCACCGTCGAGGCGGGCAGCGCGCTCGGGCATCAGCCCGATACGGTCGGTGCCACGGACGAGGTGGGGAACGGCGAGGAAGCCCTCCGTCGTGACCGAGGACGTGATGCACACGCCTTCCTCGCTGAAGCGGCCCATCGGCGACAGCGACGAGAAGGGGCGCTGATAGGCGAAGACCCAGGGCCGGCTGGAGAGCTGCTCGCGGTCCAGGATCTCGCCGGCACGGTCAGAGGAGACGACGCAGACCCATCGGTCTCGGTAGAGCTGCAGCGAGGGCGTGTTCACCAGGACACCCTGAGGCAGGACGAGCGCGTCCACGCCGCGCAGCTGCTCGGAAGCCCGCTGGACGAACTGCGCAGTGCTGTGCTGAAAGTTCAGACGCACGTGCGGTGCCTGTTCCTGGACCAGATCCGCCAGCACGCGAGCGAACACCGGTAGATGGCAGTCCGTCACCATCAGGGTGAACTCGTGTTCAGAGTGCGCGGGGTCGAAGTCGGCGCGGGTCTGGAAGATCCGGTCCGTCCAGCTCAAGGCGTGTGAGGACTGCTCGGCCAGCCGCTCCCCCAGGGGCGACAGTTCGTAGGAGTTGCCGACGCGGACCAGCAGCTCGTCATCGAAGTGCCGGCGCAGCCGGGCGAGGGCGGCACTGAGGCTGGGCTGGCTCAGCCCGAGACGCTGCGCGGCTCGCGTGACGCTGCGCTCCTGCAGCAGCGCGTTCAAGGAGACGAGCAGATTCAGATCGGCGCTCATTGGCCTGCTCCTTCACGGTCATCAGCACCACCTATAACGGTTATCAATGAATTCAGCTTCCCCGATGCCAGGCTGCCTGGCCAGACTGAGAGGCCGCGAGCCCAGGGACGAAGCCGCACGGGCTCAGCGCCGGCCTGCGGCTCGCTGCCGCCTATCGGCGCCCAAGAACTACGAAAGGCACGGGACGCCTATGTCGTCGTTTCACGTACTGATCGCCGGCGGAGGGATCGGAGGCCTCTGCCTGGCCCAGGGACTCAGGAAGGCGGGGATCAGCTGCACCGTCTACGAGGCAGCCCCCGGCATCGTGCAGGCCGGCTACCGGCTGCACATGAACGCCACCGGCGGCAACGCGCTCAAGCAGTGCCTGCCGGATAACCTGTATGAGCTGTACATGCGGACCTCCCGGACGACACCGCGCCGCGAGGCGTTCGTCCTGATCGACGACCAGTGCCAGGAGATCGGGACACGCCCCCACCTCGGGCCGGACAACGACCCCAGGCGCCCGCACACCGCGGTCAACCGGCGAACCCTGCGCCAGATCATGTACAGCGGACTCGACGACACCGTTCGCTTCGGGCAACCGGTCACCGGGTACGAGGAGCACGGCGACAAGGTCCGGCTTCTCTTGGCCGACGGCACCTCTGCGGAAGGCGACGTCCTGGTGGCCGCGGACGGCCTTCACTCCGTCATCCGACGTCAGCGACTGCCGCAGATCCCCACGGTCGACACCGGTCTGCGGAGCCTGTCCGTCCGCGTTCCGCTGACCGCCGACCTGGTGGCCTCGCTCCCGGACATCCTCTTCGACGGCTTCGTGCTGGCCCTGGGCCCCCGCAACGTGAGCCTCGCCTTCGGCGCCTACCAGCCCCGCCGCCCTGTGGCCGAAGCCGCCGCCGAACTGGCCCCCGAGGCCGCCATCGACGATGTCGACCCGTACCTGATGATGAACTGCGTCATCGACGAGACCAGCGCCTACCTCGCCGGGATACCCGACCTGTGGACCGCGACCGGTGACGAACTGCACCCTGTCGTGCGCGAAGCCGTCCGCGACTGGCACCCGGCCTTGACCGAACTGGCCGAACGCCTCGACCCCAGCACCCTCGCGCCCATGTCGGTCCGCCGCCTCGAACCGGTCGACACCTGGCCCACCAGCAGAATCACCTTCCTCGGCGACGCCATCCACGCGATGCCACCCACCTTCGGCTCCGGAGCCAACACCGCCCTGCGGGACGCTGCCTGCCTGGCCCAGGCCCTCGAACGCGCCACCACAGACAAGAGTGACCTGCTCACGGAAATCGCCGCGTACGAGCGGGACATGCGCGCCGAGGTGTGGCCGATCTTCCGGGCCTCCGCCGACCCTCGCGCGATCGACCAGGCCGACTTCCTGCCCGACGGCGTCCCCGTCGTCAACCGCTGAACCCACGCCCCGCCCACCCACACACCCTGGAGAACCTCATGCCCACGGTCGAGGACATCCAATTCCCCGTCGACGACGTCACCCTGCGCGGCTGGCTGACCCTCCCCGACCACATCGCGGGACCGCTGCCTGTCGTCATCCTGCAGTCCGGCCTGGGAGGCCCGGCCGAATCCATGAAGACCCAAGCCCAGGGCTTCGCCCGGGCGGGCCTGGCCTGCCTCATCTACGACCACCGCTACACCGGCTACAGCGGCGGCGAACCCCGCCAGCTCTTCGACCCCTGGCAGCAGTGCCGCGACCTGCGGCACGTCATCACCCATCTGACCCTGCGCGACGACATCGACACTGAACGCATCGGCCTGTGGGGCATCAGCATCGGCGGCGCCAACTCCCTGTTCACGGCCGCGACCGACACCCGCGTCAAAGCCGTCACCGCAGTCATCCCACCGGTCAGCGGCTGGAGCGCGCGCCGGCTCCAGCCCGCCGACACCCTCGCCGAACTCGAAGCGCTCATCCCCGCCGACCGGCAGGCCCAGGCCCTGGGCAAGCCCGCCCGGACCATCCGCCTGCACGGCGAACCCGCCCCCGGCGACCCGGTCATGTTCAGCGACGAAGAAGGACTGGAGTTCGTGGAGAACATGATCCGCGACCTGCCCAGCTTCGAGAACGCCATCACCATCTCGACACTGGACCATCTCTTCGAGATGGAGGCCCGTGCCTACGCCGAGCGCATCACGCAACCCACGCTGTTCATCCTCGCCGACCAGGACACCGTCGCCCCCGTCGAAGAGGCCCGCGAGATGTTCCATCGCATCCCCGAACCCAAGGAGCTCATCGAGTACCCGGGCCAGCACTACGAGATCCTCTCCAACCACTTCCCCGAGATCATCGAACGCTCGGCACAGTGGATGGCCCACACACTCGCCAAGTAGAAGACCCGCCCCGGGCCAGGCTCCACCAGCCTGGTCCACCGCTCCACAACAGCCCCCGCCGAGACAATCGTCGCCTGCGCCGACACAGGCGGCGCGGTGGCCTGCGCCGGCTCTTGAAGGGGTGCGAAACACCTGGACGGGGGCGGCGGCCTCGGTCGTCCCGTCGCCGTCGAAGAGCACGGCGATCAGGTGTGTGGGGTTGCCGGGGAGCCGGCTCGGCTCGTCGGTGACCGCCAGGGCTTCAGGCACGTTGGAGAGCAGGGGGTTGGATCGATGCTCGGCAGCAGGCCGGAAACGGGACGGCGCCCGGTGACGGGTGGAACGACGTGATGAGGCGGCTCGGCGACGAGCCCGAGGAGGGGACGCGATGACGGTACCCGACGCATCCAGTACGGCCGATGCCGAGCAGGTCAACACCGCGATGTGGCACACCTACGGGGCGTACCACCTCGACCGGGCCACGCCCCTGCCCGAGGTGGACGAGATCGCCTGGGGCCCGGCGGGAACGGGGCCGGGGGACGCTGTCCTCGGCGATCTGACGGGTCTGCGGGTGCTCGACCTGGGCTGCGGCCCGGGCCGGCACGCCGCCCACCTGGTCCGTACCCATCACGCCGCCGTGGACGCCGTCGACCTCTCACCGACTCAGATCGAGCGCGCACGAGCGCGCTACGGCGACCTGCCGGGCCTGCGGTTGATCCAGGCCGACGCCGTCGGGTATCTGCGCGCTTCGGCACCGTATGACGTGATCTACTCCCTGTCCGCCGTCCACTTCATCGACCCGCACCGACTGCTGCCCGCCCTGGCGGCGGCCCTCCGGCCCGGCGGACGGCTGTACTTCACCGTGCTGCACACCAACTCGTCCGGCAACGGCCCTTCTTCCCAGGTGGAGTCCCGTCCGGAGATCCTGCGCCTGGCCGGCGGCGGCGAACTGACCGGGCACATGTGGGTGCTCACCACAAAGCTGTGGACGGACCTGCTCGCGCAGTACGGGCTGCGTGCCGAGGAGGTCACCGTGCTGGACGCGCCCGAGGAGGGCAACCAGGCCTCCTACCGGCTCTTCCAGGTCCGCAGGCCGGCCCGGATCACCTCTCGTCCCCGCACCGCCCGGCCGCCCGTCGCACACGCGGCGGCCGGGGTCGGCGCGGTGCTGGTGGGACCGCGCGGTCTGCTGCTCGGCCGCCACCAGCGGGGGACCCTCGAGCTGCCCGGCGGCACGGTGGAGCCGGGCGAGTCGCTGGAGGAGGCGGTCGTGCGCGAACTGGCCGAGGAGACCGGCCTGCACGCGGACCCGGCCGACGTGCGCCTGCTGGGCATGCTCCTGGACCAGGTCGGCGGCGTCGTCCGGATCACGTTCGGCGCGCTCGTCACGCGGTGGAGCGGCGAGCCCGCCGACCAGCCGGGCGAGCGGGTCGGCGACTGGAGGTGGTGGCCGCTGGACGCGCTGCCCTCGGGCCTGTTCGAGTGCAGCGCCCAGATCCTCACCGCCTGGCGCCCCGACCTGCCCATCGACCATCCGCCCGCCCGCTTCACCCCCTTCACCGAGCCGCACGGCACCGGTCAGGACACTCTCGGTCAGGTCGGGAAGGTGCAGCCTTACCCTGCAGCAGCGGAGACGGCCGTGCCGTATCCCTCGACTCTCTAGACTCCCCAGCAACGATCTCCAGGACCGGGTCGCCGTGCATGAACACGCATCTACAGCCGGGCTCTGCCCCAACCGTCTGGACGCAGAGGCCGTACAACTGGGGGGTGCGGCCGCGCCGTACCAGGGTGTTGGCGGTCCCCGGACTCGAGTGGGCTCCTGGGCTGCGGGCCGCTCCCGGCAGACGGCGCGGCCCGCAGCCGTGCTCAGCGTTTGGCGGTGCCCATTTGTTCGGGAACTGTCTGCAGGTACGCCCGTTCGACAGACTCGGTGGTGGTGGACGCCTCGTGGTGGCCTGCAGCGGGAGGCTTGGGCCGTCTCTGCCAGGTGTGGGGGCGGTCTGTCGCGGCAAGCAGGCGGTTGATGCGGCGGGCGAATTCGTCGCCGGGCAGGGGAAGCTCGGTGTCGGGCTCGCGGAGGTAGCCGGCCGTGACGGCGGCGGGGATGTAGGCCATGAGTTTGCTGACCGCGGCGGGCCGTGACCGCACGGTCTGCTTGGCGAGGTGGCGCAGGATACGCATGAACTGGGTGGTGGAGGCGCTGGTGATCCGGTGGTCTGCGGGATTCCAGGTGCTGCCGTCGTCCCAGGCCGGGGGCTCGGGCGGGGGCTGAGGCTGATCCTTTGGAGTGGACACCCTGACAATGGATCTTGATGGTCCAGGGAGGGATGTCCAGGTGGGACGCAAGTCTCCGTATCCGGAGGA
>NZ_JBEZBE010000075.1:0-12768 GCF_040646935.1 Streptomyces sp. NPDC044984 | reverse complement strand
GATCAACAAGCTCAAGGCCTGGCGAGGCATCGCCACGCGGTACGACAAGACCCCGGAAAGCCACCTCGCCGGTCTCCACCTCCGGGCCTCCATGACCTGGATCAAAGACCTCACGCGGGCCACTTCTTGATCGCAACCCGACACGCGCCCCGGTCGATGCAACTGCTGTTCATCTGGGTGGGGGTGAAGACTCGGAAGCCGGTTGCACCTCTATCGTGCTGACCAGCGGGAGGCCCTGGAGGTGGGGGCGGACGCCTGGGGACTCGTCATGGGAGTGTGCCGGCCGACTGCGGGGGTGGGGTCGTTGCGGTGCGCCGGTACGCGCTGGGGCTGATGCCGCGGACCCGTTTGAACGCCGCGCTGAACGCGAACGCGTCGGAGTAGCCCACGGCGCGGGCGACCTCCGCGACAGTCACCGTCTCGCGCTCGGTCAGCAGGTCCGCCGCGAGCGTCATGCGCCAGTGGGTGAGGTAGGTCAGCGGCGGTTCGCCGACCAGGTCGGTGAACCGTTTCGCCAGCGTGGCCCGCGACACCCCGGTCCGGCCGGCCAGCGAGGCAACCGTCCACGGCGCTGCCGGTTCCCCGTGCAGCAGGCGCAGCGCGGCGCCCACCACCGGGTCGCGCCCGGCGGAGTACCAGCCCGGCGGAGTGCCGCCGGGCCGGTCGAAGTACTCGCGCAGCGCGCACACCAGCATCCAGTCCAGCAGCCGGTCGAGGACGACCTGCTGGCCCGGCGTGTCGGCGGCGACCTCGGCGGCGAGATGGTCCCACACGGGGTCGGGCCCGCCGCCGGACCCCACGCGCAGTACGACGGGCAGCGCGTCCAGCAGCCTGCGACTGATCTCGCCGCGCACCGGATAGGCACCGACGACCAGGGTCGTCGTGTCCTCCCCGCCGGTACCGGCGTCGTGCCAGCCGAGCCGGTACCGGGTCCCGCCCTGCTCGGGCGTCGAGCAGAACGCGCCGCACGCGACGGGTTCGGCCCGGGTGCCCACCTCATCGACGAAGAGGAACGGCGCGGGGCCCCGCACGATCACTGTCTCGCCGGTGCCCAGACGCTCGGGCGGGCGGCGCTCCGGCACGATCCAGCCGCCTCCGGAGAGGACGGTGCACAAGGTCAGCGGCGCGCCGTCCACGAAGTGCAGCGACCAGGGCGGGGTCAGGGTCGAGCTGCCGAACAACGAGCCCTGGGCCCGCAATCCGCGCAGGAGGTCGCCGAAAGCATCCACCCGCCAAGGCTAAACGATCCAGACGATTACCCAGGTGATCTGGCTTGTCACCTATGGAACCGTCCGGGTACGTGCCGTTGACTCGCTGTCATGAGCAACGACATCACTCTCGTCCTCGGCGCGACGGGCAACACCGGCCGGCGGGTGGCCGCCCGGTTGCGGCTGCGCGACACACCCGTGCGCGCCGCCTCCCGTTCCAGTCAGACACCGTTCGACTGGTTCCACCCCGCCGGCTGGGATCAGGTCCTGCGGGGCGTCACCGTCGCCTACGTGGTGCCCCCGCCCGTGCCCGGTCCGGTGCACGACTTCGTGGCGCGGGCCGAGGCCGCCGGTGTGCGGCGCCTGGTCCTGCTCTCCGGTCACGGCGCCGACGACTGGGGCGACTCCCCGTTCGGGCTGGACATGCGCTCGGCCGAGGACGCCGTGCGCGGCTCGGCGCTGGAATGGACCGTCCTGCGCGCCTCGAACTTCGCCCAGAACTTCGACGGGCACCCCTTCCGCGTCCCGCTGGCCGCCGGCGAGCTGGCGCTTCCGGCGGGTGCGGTCCCCGAGCCGTTCATCGACGTCGAGGATGTCGCCGACGTGGCGGCCGCGGTGCTGACCGAGCCCGGCCGGCACGCCGGTCGGGTCTATGAGCTGACCGGGCCGCGCGGGCTGACCTGGGCGGAGGCAGTCGACCTGATCTCCAGGGCGTCCGGGCTGCCCATCGTCTACCGACGCATTTCCCCGGCCGAGTACACCGCGACGTTGGTTCAGGAGGGCTGGAAAGAGGACGAGGCCCAGCACCTCACCGAAATGTTCGTGCTGCTTGAGCGCGGGACCGCCGCCTGGACGACGGACGACGTCGCCACCGTGCTGGGACGCGCGCCGCGGACCTTCGAGGACTTCGTCCTGCGGGCCACGGCAGCAAAAGCCTGGCGGTGCTGAGTCCCGCGGGTTCCGGCCTGGCGTACTGCACTCCGGGAGGCGGAGCACCGCGCGCCATCCTGCACATCCACACCACTTGTCAACGTCCGTTCTTCACGTAACTGGAGCCATCGATGCATACCCTGCTGGTCGCCGCCAACCCGGACACCCGGTCCCTGACGCATTACGTGCTGGGAAGACTTGAGGCAGCTCTTCAACCCGGTTCGGTCGAGATCGCCGACCTGTCCGAGGAGCGGTTCGACCCCCGGTTCACTCCGGCGGATCGTCGGGCGTACCACGAGGGCGGCAACTATCCGGCTGACGTCATGGCTGAGCACCGTCGTCTTGAGCGTGCCACCGATCTCGTGTTGATCTTCCCCGTGTACTGGTGGTCGATGCCCGCACTGTTGAAGGGGTGGATCGACCGTGTCTTCGTCAACGGCTGGGCCTTCGAGCACTCCCCCGCTTCGGGCCTGCGGCCGAAACTGCAGAACCTCACCACCCATCTTCTCCCCATCGCCGGCGACGACGCCGGTGCGTACGAGCGCCACGGATACGAGAGTGCACTGCGGACGCAGATCGAGCACGGCATCGTCGACTACTGCGGTAGCCGGCGCGGCTCCACAGTGTTCATCTACGAATCCGAACAGCTCTCCCCCGAGACCACCGTGCGAGGTGTTGACCGTGCGGTGCGGGCCATCAGCGAAGCCATCCATGCCCGCCAGGCGGAATGAGGCAGGTCGGACGCCCTTCTAACCGGTGAGATGCTGCGGCAGTGCGGTCAGGGACGCCGGCTGCGGTTCGGCATCGCACGCGCGCAGACGCACGGCAGCCCCCTTGGAGTGGATGCATCGGACGACGGCGGCACCCGGGACGCCCGAATCGGCCACGCGGCAGCTGCCGTACGTGCGCCCGCACACGGGGGCCGGTTCGGGCCCGTGCCCCGGGCCCGAACCGCCCCCCGGACGCGGTCACTTGTACCAGTCGTTGGATCGCGCCTGCCGTACGGTGAGACGGTGCGGCCGTTCGTAGCGGAGCAGCAGGCGGTGGAGGGTCCGCTTGATGTCCGCGGCCAGCGCCGGACTCGGGTGGTCCACGTACACGTCGAGGTCGTAGCGGTGCTCGCCGTCCTCCACGTACACCCGGCTCGTGGACCGGCGCACGCCCGGGATGGCCTCGGCGGCGGCGCGGACCGAGGGGAGCCAGACCTTCTCGCCCTCGATGACGACGGAGTCGGAGAGCCTGCCCTGGATGTAGTGGTATCCGTCCTCGTCGATGGTGAAGAGGTCACCGGTGGCGATGGTCTCCGGTGCGACCAGCGGGCTGCTCCGATCGTCCGGCACCCTGCGGCGGAGCACCGTGCTGGATTCCACCAGGAGTTCCTGGGAGCCGTCGCCGAGACCGGACGGCCGCAGCCACGTACGGACCCCGTCCAGCGGGAGGCCGCTGGACGCGTACCGGTGGGGCGGCTCGCGGTGCGCCGCGAGGGTGGTGACCCGCGGGCCGGCCTCGGTGAGGCCGTACGTGAGGTAGAGCTCGAGCCCGGTCCTGCATGCCAGCAACCGCTGCACATGGGCCGGTGGCAGCCGGTCCCCGCCGACGGTCAGGGTGCGCAGCGTGCCCGGCAGGGCGGGGCCGTGTTCGAGGAACCGCGCGACCGCGGCCGGGGTCAGGGACGAGAGGGCGACCCGGTGGGTGCGCAGCGCCTCGACATAGGTCCGCGGGGTGAACGGCGGACCCGTGATGACGAGGCGCGAGCCGCGGACCAGCGCGGCGAGGGCCTGTGCCACGAGAGCGTACGAGTAGTGCAGCGGGAGGTTGACCAGCACCGTGTCGGACTCCCGCTGGCCGACGGCGTTCACGTGCCGTGCCGCGTTCTCCAGCAGCGAGTCGAGGGAGTGCAGGCACCCGCTGGCGATGCCGGAGGTGCCCGAAGTCATCAGGATGACCTCGCCGCGGGAGTGGCGCCGCCGTTCGCTCCACGGCAGGAGCAGCAGGTCGGCGTCCCCGAACGGGAGCGGGGGCGCCGCGCCGTAGCGCCGGGCGTCGGCTCTCGGCGTGATCAGGGCACTCGCGCCGAGTCGGCGGGCCACTTCGGTGATGCGGGTGGAACTCGACGCCGGCGCCAGCGGAACGGGCACACCGCCGTGGAGGAGCACCGCGAAGAAGGCCGTCAGGAGGGACGTGCCGTTGGGCATGGCGAGCAGGACGGGCTCCCCCTCGCCCACGGCCGCCCCCGCGAGGTCGTCGAGCGCGGCGGCCAGGGGCCGGAGCGGGCCGTTCCCGTGCACGTCCACCGTGCTGTCGAGGAACGCTTCGATCACGTCCACGTCCGGAAGGAGGGCTGTTGGCATGGCACTCACCTCCGGCCGGCCGCGGCGCGGTCCACATCCCCGGCGTGCGCGTCGCCGACCGCGGGGGCCAGCACGGCGCAGCACACCGAGTGCCCTTTCTCCCCGTGCCTCTGATGGGCACAGAGCACCACGTAGGGGGCGGAGCCGGAGCGCAGCCAGGAACGGGCGACCGTGCGCGCGGCGGGCAGACCGTCCTCGGGCGTCATCGAGAACGTCAGGGACGAGCCCTTGAAGCCGTACAGCAGGCAGAGCAGGCTGCCCGCGCTGCCGGGGCTCGCCCCCGCGAAGCGCAGCGGGGACACGCGCGGGGCGGGAAGCGAACGCGCCACCGCGTTCATGGTGTGCAGCGTGCAGTGCGCGCTCACCAGGATGACGGCGACGTCCTCGCGGCAGGCCAGGACGTCGGCGGCGCACTCCGACAACGCGGGTTCGACCGCGTCCGCCACCAGCCAGGCCAGCGGGTCGGCGTACAGGGACGGGATGCGACTGCGGACAGCCGTCAACTCCTCGCGGGAGGCGTCCCCGTGGCCCATCACGGCGACGTCCACCGTGTCCGGCGGGCAGATGGCGTACGGCTCGGAGGCCGGGAAGGTGTTCATGGTGCTCCTTCGAAGGCCAGGCAGGTGTTGAAGCCGCCGAAGCCGAGCGTCACGCTCAGCCCGAGCCGGCCGGTGAACGCGGCGGGGCGGCTTTTCGGCACCGGCAGTGGGAAGTCGGGACGGAGCGTGCTGAGGCCGTGGACCGGTGGCACCGTGCCGTCGCGGAGGGCCAGGAGCACGGTGACGGCCTCGATCGCACCGGTCGCCCCGAGGGTGTGGCCGAACGCCCCCTTCGTGGCGAACACCGTGGGGGCGTCCGGCGCCCGGCCGTCCGTCCGGAACAGTCTTGTGTAGCTGACGGATTCGACAGCGTCGTTCGCCGGAGTGCCGGAGCCGTGGGCGTTGACCACGTTCACGTCCGCCGGGCTGCGCGCGGCGCCGCGCAGTGCCTTGCTGACAGCCCGTACGACGCTGTCACCGGTCGCGTCGGGGGCCGCGGGGCTCTCCGCGTCGTTGGCCGAGCCGGTGCCGACGAGGAAGCCGTGCGCACGGGCCCCGCGCGCACGGGCCGACCGGCCGGACTCCAGGACGAGGAACGCCGCGCCCTCCCCCAGGATCGTGCCGTCGTTGCCGGCGTCGAAGGCGCGGAGCGAGGTGGGCGACATGGTCCCGAGCGCCGAGTGCCCGAGTCTCTTGGCGGGGGTGAGGACGTCCGCTCCCCCGCAGACGCAGAGGTCCTCCGCGCCGCTGCGGATCAGCTCCGCGCCGACCAGGATGCTGTCGGAGCCGGAGGAGCAGGCGGTCGTGACCGAGAGTGGGGCCCTCGCGGTGCCGAGTGCCCGTACGGCGTCGGCGGCCCAGCGGTCGAGGGCCGGTACGTCCACGGTGTCCAGGTGCGGCCCGTAACTGGTGCCCAGCACGGGCAGGAGGCGCGCGTCGGTGGGATCGAGTCCGGCGTCGCGCACCGCGGCGGCCAGGGTGTCGCGGGTGAGGAGGTGCTGGCGCTCGACCGGGGGCATGGACAGCGGAAGGTCGCGGACGACCGCGGCGTCGCCGTTGCGCAACCGGTGCTCGGAGGGCACCGCGTCGACGCCGGTACGGCCGTCCAGCAGGGCGTTCCAGACCTCCTCCAGCCCGCTTCCGAGCGCCGTCGTCCACCCCATGCCCGTCACCCACACGTCCGCGTCCTCCCCCGCCGGCGCGGGAGTCGGCGCCGGTTCCGGACGCGGGCCGGACGTCACCACAACTGCTCCCCCAAGTCCGCGACCTTGGACCGCACCAGCGTGCCCTTGAACGCCGCGACGAGGCGGTCGTCCACGGTCGCCTTGCAGGAGAAGCTGAACGTGTTGCCCCTGAGGCGCTCGTTCCGCACGTCGAAGACCACGCGGTCGCCCGGGACCACGACGCGGGTGAAGCGCGCCTTCACCGAGCCGATCAGGGTGATCTCGTCGTCGGTGAGGCGGGAGGTGCTGAGCTGGTAGAGGATGATGCCCGACTGGGCGAACGCCTGGGTCAGATGGCTGGCGGGGAACACGGCGCGCTCCGGGAAGTGCCCCGCGATCACGTCCATGGTGCCGGAGACGGACAGGCTGCTCCGGAGCCGGACGCCGGGTTCGTAGTCGAGGATCCGGTCCAGGTACACCATCGGATGGCGGTGGCGGAGCCAGCTTTTGAGCTCCGTGAAGCCCATGGTCCGCTTCGTCGCCGGCTCTGTCGTCCGGTCGGAATCAACGCTTTGCACGGACAGCGCACTCCTTCAGTGTGGTCCTGACGTTTTCGGGGAGCAGGGAGGGTGCTCCGGTCGAGAGGTCCACCGCGCCGAGCAGCAGGCTCCCGGACGCGCACCGCGTCGCGTCGCCGGGGTCCTCCCGCGAGATCTCCCCGGAGACCTGGACGCGCGCGGGCCCGACCCGTTCGACACGTGCCCTGACGCGGACGCGGTCCAGGAAGCGGACGGGTGCGTGGTAGCTCATGCGCAGTTCTACGACGGCCAGTTCGAGGTTCGCGCGGGCCAGGGCGCCGAGCCCGGCGCCAAGGCGGTCCAGGTTCTCCAGTACGGCGGTCTCCAGCCAGGAGGCGTACCGGGAGAAGTGCACGACGCCGGACGCGTCGGTGTCGACGTGCTCCACGCGTCGGCGGACCTCCGTCCACTCCCTCGGCACGGGTGCTGCCGGTACGGTTTCCGCGGCGGTCACGCGGACGTCCCGAGGAAGCGGCGGGAACCGGCCGAGAGGCGCTCCACGACCGCGTCCGCGTCCGCGACGGTGGAGATGAGGGGAGGGGCGACCCGCATGGTCGGGAAGACGTAGCGGAGGCCGCCCGAACGCCGGCCCGCGCCGCCCATGAACTCGACGAACACACCGCTGCGGATCATGGCCTCGCGGAACTCGCCCAACCGGTCGGCCGCGCGTTGCGTCAGTTCGACGCCGTGCATGACGCCGGACCCCCGGCTCTCCGTGTACAACTCCGGGTAGGCGGTGACGAGTTCCTCGTCCAGGCGCTTGGCCAGGTGCTCACCCAGGTCCCGTGACCTCTCCAGCATCCCCTCGGCCTGGATGTGCTCGAGGCCCGCCCGGATCACGGCGCAGGTGAGGGGGCGGAGGTCCGAGGTGGAGATGGCGCCGGTGGCCCGTACGGTCAGGTCGCGGCGGGCGATGACCATGGACGTGGACAACACGCCCATGCCGAGGCTCTTGCCCACCACGGACACGTCGGTCGGGATCGGCCCCTGCTCGTCGGACATGGCGAAGAACCGGCCCGTCTTGGCGAAGGTGAGGACCTCGTCCGCCACGAGGAGGGCCCCGCTGCCGGTGCACAGCCGGGCGACCTCGCGCAGATACCCGGCGGGCGGCACGATGATCCCGGCGTCGCCCTGGACGGCTTCGATCACCACCGCGAGTACGCGGTCGCCGTGACGTGCGAAGAACTCGCGGGCCGCGTCGACCTGGCCGAACGGGATGTGCTGGACGGTGAAGCCGTACGGTTCAGCCGCCACGGAGGGCAGTCCCACCCGGTAGTGCCTCTTGTTCAGCAGCGGGAGCAACCCACCGGTCCAGCCGTGCCACGCCCCCTCGAAGGCGAGGACGATGTCCCGTTGTCCCCGTCCTTCCGCCGGCCGCAGGCGGCGGTGGTCGAAGCGGGACTCCAGCGCCAGCCGCAGCGCCAGCTCCATTCCCTCCGACCCGGAGTTGCGGCCGGCGACGTGGTATTCGTCGGCGGGGAACCGCTCGGCCCACAACCCGCCCTCACCGAAGAGGAATTCGAGGAGTTTCGAACGTTCCCGCGAGTGGATCTCGTCGGTGACGTAGCCCGCCTCCTCGACGGCGCGGGCGAGGGCCGCGCTCACCACCGGCGAGCCGGCCCCCAGACACGCGCTGGCGTAGCCGCCGCTCGCGTCGAGGACGTCCAGCTCCCGCCCCCGGTGGGCACCGCTCAGCTCCACGAAGCGGTGGGTCAGCCCCTTGGCACCGAGGCTGCCGAACGGGAGCCGCGTTCCGTACTGGTCCATGTGCATCGTGCGGTCGAACCAGGACTCGGTCGTTCCGCTGTCGTTTTCGTGAGTCATCTCAGGCAGCTCGCTTCGCGGGAGGTCCTCTGCGGACGCCATGGGCTCAGGCCGTCTCGAGTCGGGTCCGGCGCAGGCGGTGGACCAGTTCGGAGACGGACCGGATGCTGGCGAAGTGCTCGGGGTTGAAGTCGTCCTCGGAGATCTCGATGCCGAACTGCTGCTCGCAGGCGACGCGCAGTTCGAGGAAGCCGAGCGAGTCGAGTGCCAGTACGTCCCGCAGGCCGTCGTCGACTCCTATCTCGGACTCGGGGATCTCGCAGAACAGGTCGTTCACGATGATCGACCTGATGGCAGCCTCTGTTTCGTTCATCGCGCATTCCCTTCGTCGGTCACACATAGGGCCCTTGAACGGTCAGGGCGCGTTCGGCCTCGGTGAGGCGTTCATGGACCTGGTCGGCGTGGGTGCCCTTCGCGATCACCCACCCGGCCCGGCCGAAGCAGTCGTCGGGCGGAGGTTCCACCACGGAGCCCCGTTCGGGGAGTTCACCCACCTCGTGGAGCCACGGCTGCGCCCTCAGCTCCGGTGCCTCGGCCAGTCCTTCGAAGCGCTGCCGGCGGGCGGGGTAGAGGAACTTGATACCGGCGGCACGGTTCGGCACGGGTTCGGCGCGCAGCGGGCGCCCGAGGGCCGCGTCTGCCAGCAGGCCGCCGACGCTCAGTCCGGTGCCGAGGTGGGCGATCACGGAGGCCAGGTCCCCGGCGGGGCGCCCGTTGATCTCCATGACGCGGGGGCCGTCGGGCGTCAGCACGACGTCCAGGTTGGCGATCGTGCGGTCGATGCCCGCGGCCAGGACGGCGTCCCGGGCCAGGGTGAGGCCGGCGGCGTACTCCGCTTCCGGGAGCGCGCCCTCCCCCATGATGTGCCCGGTGTCGATCGGGTACGGGTCATTCGCCATGTACTTCCGGCCGGAGTAGACGACCTCGGCCGTTCCCCCGCTGCTCCAGACGTCGACCAGGAACTCGGTCCCCGTCACGCACTCCTCGACGAGGAAGCCGTCGCTGGCCAGCCCCATCTTGTCGACGCTCGCGGCCAGTTCGAAGAACCGGGTGAAGTCCGCCGGGGCGGCGACGCGTCCGACGCCGAGGCTTCCGGACAGGCCTCGCGGCTTGACCACGACGGGGTAGCCGATGTCGGCAGCTGCCCGCAGCCCCTCCTGGACGTCGTGCACGAGGACGGAGGCGGTGGGTGAGAGGCCTGTGCGGTTGAGCAGCTCGCGCTGCCGGTGCTTGTCCCTGCTGAGCCGCGCCGCCTCGACGGGCAGGCCGGGCAGGCCGAGCGCCTCGGCGAGTTCGGCCGCCAGAATGATCTCCGACTCGCTGTAGGAGACGACGGCTTGCACGTCGTGGTCCCGGCAGAGCCGGCGGGCCTGCTCCACGGGGAACGGTGTTTCCTCGGGGTCGTACACCTCCGCGCCCTTGATCCAGGGTTTCTGCCAGGTCGGTGCCGCGGTGTCGAGGAGGACCACGTCGGCGGCTGCGGCCAGATGGGACAGCAGGTGCCCCTGACGGAGGTGGGTACCGGATCCGACCAGGAGGAGGGTGGACGACGTCGCTGGTGGTTCAGACGGAGGCAGCTTCAAAGCGCGAACTCCTTGCCGAGGGCGGGACGGTGCCCGGCCGTCTCCACGGTGGGATGTGCCTCGATGACGTCGCGTGCGGCCGGGGATTCCCCACTTCGAAGGAATGTACGGCGACGGGGTGGAGGGCGGTCCGGGAGAACGGATTCCGTCGCCATGGCCGGTACGGCGTGATCGATCCGTGCGCGATGCCAGTCCCAGAAGTCTCCACCACGCTCCTTGCGACTGCCTTGTCCACGGACTTGTCCGACTCCTTACGGGCTTCTTGCGAGGGGCTTTGTTCCCGTGACAGTTGCCGTTCGGATAAGCCGGTCGCATAAACGCCCGTCGGCTGGCCGCGGGAATCCTGAAAGGGGTTGGACAAGGCGGCGGACAAGGTGTTGGACAAGCCGACGGACGAGACGGCCACAAGACGCGTCGTGAAGACTTCAGGAATTCAGCGCGACGCCGTGTGCCGCGGA
This sequence comes from Streptomyces sp. NPDC044984, assembly GCF_040646935.1. NCBI lineage: Bacteria > Bacillati > Actinomycetota > Actinomycetes > Kitasatosporales > Streptomycetaceae > Streptomyces > Streptomyces sp. NPDC044984. Next base: position 2,134 of record NZ_JBEZBE010000075.1, on the reverse strand, counting down.
AGCGAAGGCATGAGGGGAGTGGCGAATGACGGCGTTCACCGACCGTTGGGTCGACAGGTTCTCCATCACCCGCCCGGACGGACCGCTGGTGCAGCCGTCCTGGTCCGCCGCCTCACCGGGGAGCGGGGCGACCGGGCCGGCCGCCGACGGGGGACCGAGCGGGGTGACCGCCTCGTCGGCCTCGGCTGCGTGGCCCGATGCCGACTCCGTCCTCCTGGCCCTACCGGGCACGCGCGTGACCGGCCCGTACCTCTCCCGTACCGCGCGGGACATGGTTCGGGGGGTGGGCACGACCGCCGGGCGTACCGGTGGAGTTCGTACGGGCCGATGCCCTCGTCCCGCCGTCGCCCGGCAGGGTCGGCGTCACGGATTCCCTCGCCTTCCACCACGTGCGCGAGGACGCGCGCGGCATGCGCACGGACCAGGTACGCCGGGCCCACGGACGTGGCCGGACGACCGGTCCCCGCTGGTCCGAGCGGCGGGGCGGAGCCGGTCCCCCAGGTCCGCGGTCGGCCCGGTCCGTCCGCCGGCCGTCCTCGGCGACGGTGGCACGCCCGGGGCCTTCACCGGCGCTTCCGCACGGGCGTAGAGGCATGTGCGGAAACCGGCCCGGAAGCGCCACAAGATGTTCGACGCGCCATGTGCGGCCGACCGGTGGGGAGACTCATGGGCAGCGGTCCTTCCCCGTGCTCCGTCGCCCGCCATCCCCGAAGCACGGGGAACGGCCGCCTTCACCGGTACGGAAAGAACCACGGATCAGTTCGGCCCGGCGCCTGCACTAGCAGCCCCCTGAAGCGATCTTCCCGCTGGAGGGCAACCTCTCCTGAGGAGCGCCGCACGAAGGAGCGAGGGCATGAATAAGTTCAGTGAGGAAAACGACGGGCACACGACCCGTCGGAGTAATAGCGGTGTCGGCGCTGAATCCCCGGAGCACGCCGGCACGTGGCTTTCCACTCCCGCAGGATCGAGATTCCCCCACGTGCTCGTCCTCGGTGGGTACGCACGTCCCGATCGGTACCACTCGGCAGGGAGCCGACGGGCCCCCGCGCCACCGCGACGACACGGCGAGGACCCGGAGAGACCTCCTGCCGGAACGCACCCCCGGTCCCGCGTCGATCCCTGAGGAGCATGAACCATGACCCCCGACTTGCGCTTCGAGATCCTCGGTCCGCCCCGGCTCGTCATCGACGGCCGCCCCCACGCGATCCGCTCGCGGAACCTGTCGGTGATCCTGACCACCCTGCTCGTCCGGAGCGGCCGCGTGGTCAGCGTCGAGGAGTTGATCGGCGAGGTGTGGCACCAGCCGCCGCGGCGGGCGCGGGACGCCATCTACGTCTACATCTCCAAGCTGAGGGACCAGATCGGGACCGGGGCCGTCGACAGCCAGTTCCCCGGCTACACCATGCTCGTCCGCGGCCAGCAGCTGGACGTGCAGCTGTTCGGCCGGTACCGGGCTGACGGCCATCTCAGCATGGCCAACGGCGACCACGAAGGGGCGGCGAGGGCATGGCGCAAGGCCCTGACCCTGCACCGGGGCAGCCTGGCGGGGGGCGTGTACTCGGGACCGATCCTCAGCTCGTTCGATTCCTGGCTGCAGCAGTCGCGCACCGAGTGCGTGGAGCTCACCGCGTGGGCGCAGCTCAGCGCCGGTCTGTACCACGAGGCGATCGGCTTCCTCACGCAGCAGGTCCCGCGGAACCCGCTTAACGAGATCCTGCACCAGCAACTGATGCTGGCGTTCCTCCTGTCTCGCCACCGCGCCCAGGCGCTGCGGGTTTTCGGCAGCGCCTGCCGGACGTTCTCGGACAGGCTCGGCGTGGAGCCCGGTGGCGACCTGATGAAGGTGCACGACATCGTGCGGTCCGACGACGTCGGCCGGGCCAAGCGGGCCATCTCCAGCGCCGTCGCCTCGCGCCTCAGCTCGCACCGGTCGCCGGTGGGGACCTGACGCCGGACGCGCAAAGAACGCAGAGGGCTCCCCGTACCGCTCGCCGCGGCCACCGCGGCGAGCGGTACGGGGCCCGCCGCAGCGGCCGGTCGCGGGGCCTCCCGCGGGCGGGTCACCGCGGGCGGGTCACCGCGGGCGGGTCACCGCGGGCGGGTCACCGCGGGCGGGTCACCGCGGGCGGGTCAC
>NZ_JBEZBE010000074.1:0-13083 GCF_040646935.1 Streptomyces sp. NPDC044984 | reverse complement strand
GGCGGGGCCGGAAGTGGGGTGAGATGCCGCTGAACACGGAGAGGAACCGCTGTGCTCCGCCCACCGAGCGGAAGCCTTTCATCGCCCGCTCGCGTCGCCTGGTGGGCTGATGGCTGTTCTCCACCCGGTTGTTCAGATACTTCGACTGCCGGTGTTCGACGCAGGGCATGACCTCTCGGTGGGTGGCGCCGTAGGAGCGGAGCTTGTCGGTGACGATCACCCGCGGCACTGCGCCGGTCCTCTTCGGAAGTCTGCGGAAGAAGCGCCTGGCCGCGGCCTTGTCCCGGCGTTTCTGCACCGGGATGTCCAGGACGGCGCCGTCCTGGTCGACCGTCCGCCACAGGTACTGCAACCGTCCGTTGATCTTGATGAAGACCTCGTCCAAGTGCCACTTGTCCCCAGGCCGAGGCCGCCGGCGGCGCAGCGCGCCTGCGTAGGGCGACCCGAACTTCGCGCACCAGTGGCGGATCGTCTCGTGGGACACCATCACGCCGCGCTCGAGCATCAGCTCCTCGACCTCGCGGAAGCTGAGCGGGAAGCGGAAGTACAGCCACACGCAGTGCGCGATCACCTCGACCGGGTACCGGTGCCCCTTGTACGACGGCGGTGAGCTGTCCACAGACGCCCCTCCCAGCACGACCAACCAGAAAATGATTCCACCCGATCAGCCAACGTGACAGCGCCCCACTGAGCCCTCACGTCCGGCCGGGCGGCGCCGCCACCGACGAACGGTCCACAAGACGGGTGCGCAGGGTGTGCATCTCCCGGCGGGGTTCGGCTCCCGCGAGGACGTCGAGCAGCACCTCGGCGGCCGTGGACCCGAGCCGGTGCACCGGCTGCTCGATCATGGTCAGCGGCGGCACCATGACCGCGGCCCAGGCGCTGTCGTCGAACCCGATCAGGGATACATCACCGGGGCACGACAACCCCCGTGCGCGGATGGCCCGCAGCGCACCGGTGACGCCGTCGGTCTCGGTGCAGAACAACGCGGTGACACGGTCGGGGAGGTCGAGCATTCGGGCAACCTCCCGGGCCGCCCGCTCCTCCACCTTCGGCCCGACCATCACCAGTTCGGGGTCGAAGGGGATGCCCGCGTCGTCGAGTGCGTCGAGGTATCCGCGCAGGCGCTCCCCGTCGGTCCACAGATTGCGGGACGCGGCGGCGATCAGTCCCCGGCGGGTCGCTGGAGCCTTGTCCACCGGTGGGCCCCAGACGAATCCGATGCGCCGGTGACCGGCCGCGATCAGCTTCTCCACCGCCTCGCGCGCCGCGTCCCGGTTGTCGATGACGACGGCGTCCAGATCGAGCGAGGGCACCGCGCGGTCGACGAGGACCACCGGGATTCCGCGGTCGAGGGCCGTGCGGATATGGCCCACCGAGGAGCGGTCGACCGCCGCCGACGCGACGATCATGCCGTCGACGCGCTTGTCGATGAGGACGTTGGCCGCCGCCACCTCCTCATCGAGCCTCTCGTACGTACTGACGACCAGCGTGTCGAATCCGCGGGCACGCGAGGTGTCGCAGATGCCGCGTACGACACCCGCGAAGAACGGGTTGCCGATGTCCGCGACGATGACCCCGAGGGTGTGGGTCACCCCTGTCGACATACTGCGGGCCAGCGCGTTCGCGCGATAGCCGAGCTTCTCGGCCGCGGCGAGCACCCGCTCCTTCAGCTCCGGACTGACGTATCCGTATCCGCCGAGCGTGCGGGCGGCGGTCGCCCGGCCGACACCGGCCTCCGCGGCCACCTCGGAGATCGTCGGGGACGCCGATGGGCGGGGCCGCTCTCCTGGCATCGCTCGGTACCTCGCTTCTCGTGATCGACGGCTGTCCACATGCTAGACACAGCCGGTGAGCCGGCCACGGCCGAATGCCGCCTCGGTGAAGCACTGGTCGTGGGCGGCGTCCGCGCCGTCGTGCAGCGCGCGTTCCAGCTGGTGGCGGTCGGGCGGGGTCGGTCTCCGCCATCCCGCGCGCAGCAGCGAGACCACGAAACCGGCGAGAAAGGCGTCACCGCAGCCCATCGTGTCGATAAGGGGTGCCCCGTTGTCCAGGGGGCGGGCAGGCGCCGCTACGGTCGTACGGCCGTCGTGGGCGATGGCGCCCTCGGCGCCCCGGGTGGCGAGGGCGAGTCCGGCGCCGCGCCGCACCGCCTCGGCCAGCAGGTCGCGGGTAGCCGTCTCGTCCAGGTGGGAGCAGGACAGCAGCACGAGGTCGGCGTACGGGCAGACCCGGTCAAGGTAGCCGGGCGTGCGGTACTCCTCCTCACTGGACAGGTCGAAGGTCGTGAGCGTGTCGAGACCGGCGAGCTTGGGCAGTTCGCCCTCGCTGCCCGAGTACACGCTGGAGTGCACCAGGTCGAAGGAGGACACGTAGGCGAGCAGACCGCGGTCGAGGACCAGCGGCTCGCGCACGGTGACGCCGCCTCCGTTCCAGCCGAGGAAGACACGGTCGCCGGAGTCGACCCGGAGGGTGGACACGCCGCTCTCACCGTTGCGCACGGCGCAGTGGTCGACGGCCACCCCGGTGTCCGCGATGGCCTCGCGCAGGAAGCGGCCGAGGGCGTCGTCGCCGAACACTCCGAGGTACGCCGCCTCCAGACCCAGGCGTCTGGCGTAGACGGCCACGTTCACGCTGTTACCGCCCGGGTAGTCGATGCTGCGGTCGACGAACCGGTCGACGATGTTGTCGCCGAAGCCGAGGACTCTCATGGGTACCTCCTGTGCACTGGCCCGGCACGCCACGGGGCGGGGGCACGGACGGGCGCCCGGCACCGGACTCGGTGCCGGGCGGCGGGTGCGAACTGCGGACTGCGGATCGTGTGTGAGTGAGACGGTGGCCGTGCGCCGCAGTCCTCGGGCGGGACGGGGGTGCCGCGCCGGGTCGGCCGACCGCTGCCGCCGGAGTCGTTCCCGGTGCGGCAGCGGCCGGCCGCGTGTCTCAGTAGTCCATGACGCGGTAGTAGCGGCGCAGGTCGAGCGAGTGTCCGCGCACCCGCTCCAGGTGCTTGCTGACCCGGCCCATGACGGTGTCGAGCACCAGCGGTGCGAGCAGGCCGCGGAACTCCGGGCTGATGCCGGGCAGCGGGTAGTCGCGGGTGTCAAAGACGGTCACGTCACGGGAGATGCGCTTGGCGAAGGCCTCGACCCGGTCGGTGAGGGCGCGGGTCTCGTCCTCGCCCTGGAACACGAGCACGCTCGTGTCCTCTTCGAGGAGTTCCAGGGAGCCGTGGAAGAACTCAGCGCTGTGCACGCGGGTGGTGCGCAGCCACTGCATCTCCTCGAGGATGCACATGGAGTACAGGTAGGTGAACCCCCACAGGTTTCCGCCGCCGACCAGGAAGTGGTAGTCCGTGTCCTTGTGGGCCTCGGCGAAGGCGGCGGCGGTCGGTTCGGCCTGCCGTGCCACGTCGAGCAGGAGGCCGGGCAGTCCGGCGAGTTCGTCGGCGAGCTTCTCGTACCCTTCGAACTCGCCCCGGCGCGCGAGCAGCCGTCCCATGAGCAGCAGCATCTGCGGGTCGAAGGGCCAGGCCTTCGGTTCGGAGACGAGGGCCACGTCCACGCTCCGGGCGACGGGGGACCCGGCGTGGCCCGTGAACCCGACGGTGCGAACCCCCTTTGCCTTGCAGTACTCGATGGCCCGGAGGCTGTCCTCGGTGGTGCCCGACACCGAGGTGAAGACGGCGACCGAGCGCTCGCCGAGCGTCGCCTCCGCCCCGGTGACCAGCTCCGCCGCGATGACGGCGTGGACGGGCAGCGTCGAGGTGCGGCGGGCGAGCTGTTCGTACGGCCACATCTGGGCGTAGGTGCCGCCGGCGCCGACGAGGAAGAGGTTGTCGAAGCCGTCATTCGTGAGACGGTCGGCGAGTTCCTCGATCCGGGGGCGTAGGGCCACCGTGCTCGCCAGCTGGGAGAGGAATTCCGGCTCGTCGAATCCGAGCATCTTCGCGTCCTTTCGGGAACGGGTGCGGCCGGCGGCGCTGAGCGACCTGATACCGGTATCACGCGGGCCACACGCTGACACAGCGCACCGGCGGCGTCAACAGCCGTGAGCTGTCCGCCGTGCGCGGCCTGCTCGAACACCTGCATTGGCCTGGTCTTTTGCTTGATCCCAGTGAAGAAATCGGCCGCGCGACGACTCGCCCCCGCGCCTTTCCGAAAAAGATCTTCTCTTCGACTCTGGTACCGGTATCAGAATCTCTGTACAGTCGCCGCACGCCAGCGGCCGTCCCCCGGACACCCCGCAGCGGATCCCACGCGCCCGCGCCTTCGGCGGGCCCTCCCATCGACGAAAGGACGCCCATGCGCGCACGTGCACTGACACGGTCCGCGGCACTCCTCGGGGCCTCGGCACTCGTCCTCACCGGCTGCTTCGCCGGACCGGCAAAGGGTCCCGCGGCCGACGTGACCGCGAAGCCGGAGCACTCCGGCACCCTGAGCATCCTCACCAAGTTCGCGGGCGAGCCCCTGGAGCCCTACTTCGAGGACCTCGCCGCCGCGTACGAGCGCAAGCACCCGAAGGTGAACGTCGAGCTGATCCAGGAGACCGACCAGAGCATCAAGGACAAGACCAAGACGCTCACCGCGTCGGACGCCCTGCCCGACATCTACTTCACCTGGACGGGCAACTGGGCGGAGAACTTCATCCGCGGAGGCCGCGCGGCGGACCTCACCAAGGTGATCGGCCCCGGCACCACATGGGGCAGGACCTTCGGTGAGTCGGCGCTGTCGGCGTTCGCCCACGACGGCCGCTACTACGGCGTCCCGCTGTACAACAACGGCAAGTTCATGGGCTACAACAAGTCTGCCTTCGACAAGGCCGGCGTCGACGTGCCGAAAACCTTCGAAGAGCTGACCGCCGCCTGCCCGGACCTGCGCGAGGCCGGCTACGAGCCCATCGCCTTCGGAAACAAGGACGGCTGGCCCGCCCTGCACTACCTCCAGCAGCTCTTCGCCCACAACGTGCCGACCGACGTCCGCGAGGCCGACTACGACCCGAAGACCGCCACCTGGGACGACCCGGGCTACCTGCTCGCCCTCAAGCAGTTCAAGACCCTGGTGTCCGCCTGCACCGACACCGGACGCGGCACCAACGGTGTCCTCTACACCTCGGCACAGGAGGCGTTCGGGCAGGGCAGGGCCGCCATGTACTACCAGGAGATCCTGGAATTCGACAACACCACCTCCGGCGGCATGCTCAAGCCCGGAAATCTGGGCATCTTCCCGCTGCCCGCCGCCGCCGAGGCCAAGGGGGACCCCAAGGCCGTCGAGGGCGCACCCGAGGGATACTTCGTCAACGCCCGGTCTCCACGCGCGGCTCTCGCCGTCGATTTCATGAAGTTCGTGACGAGCACCGCCCACGCGAAAACCCTGTCCGCTCCGCCCTACGGCCAGCCGAGCACCGTGGTCGGCGCGGTGACGCCGCAGACGTCCAGCAAGGCCGTCCAGAAGGGGATCGACCTGGTCAACAAGGCCCCACGGCTCGCCGGCTGGCTGGACATGGTCACCGCGCCGGAGGTCGCCGACGCATGGCTGGCCGGTGGCGAGGCCCTCATCAGCGGCAGCAAGTCGCCCGAGCAGGTCATGGACAGCGTGCGCCGGGCCTCCGACTCCGCCAAGTGACCGACGCGGGCTGAAGGGAAATCAATCCGGTGCGCACTCTGTACCAAAGAGCAGTCGGGCTCGCGTGGACCGTACCGGCCCTCGTCCTGCTCGCGGTCTTCGTCTACCTCCCGCTCGTCCAGAACTTCGGTTACTCCACGCTGACCTGGGACATCTACAGCGGCAGCCAGCAGTTCGTCGGTCTGGACAACTACCGCGACCTGTTCGCCGACCCGATCTTCTGGACCTCCTTCACCAACAACCTCTGGTACGCCCTGCTGTCGGTCGTCTTCCAGGTCTTCGGTGCCCTCCTGCTCGCCGCACTCGTCGAGAGCATCCGCAGTACGCGGTGGCAGCGCGCCCTCCGGACGATCTACTTCATCCCCTCCGCGATCTCACTGACCGTCGCGGGACTGCTCTTCTACTTCATCTACGAGCCCAACCTCGGCCTGCTCAACCACGCCCTGGAGGCGGTCGCGCCCGGCACGTTCGACCACGCTTGGCTGGGCCAGGAGAGCACCGCCATGACGGCGGTCATCGCGATGAGCCAGTGGCAGGGCTTCGGCTACTCGACGCTGCTGTTCGCCGTCGCCATCCAGCGCATCCCCGCAGAGCTCCACGAAGCGGCCGCCCTGGACGGCGCCGGACCCGTCCGCCGCTTCTTCCGGGTGACGCTCCCGCTCGTACGGGAGATGACCGGACTCATGCTCCTGGTCACCGTGTCGGGCGCCTTCCAAGTGTTCAACGAGGTCATGGTGATGACCAGCGGCGGACCAGACAACTCGACCCACGTGCTCGGCACGTGGCTGTACCGCAACGGATTCGTACGCAACGACTTCGGCCACGCCGCGGCCATCGGCACCGTCATCTTCGTGATCACCCTCACGATCGCGATGGCACAGCTGTGGTTCACCCGGAGAAGAAGGGTGGAATGGTGAGCCGTCTCGGCTTCCTCGGCGTCATCGCGCGCCTGTTCATGTGGGCCTTCCTGCTGAGTCTCGCGGTCGTGGTGCTCTATCCGCTGCTGTGGATGGTCCTGAACGGCTTCAAGACCAACGCCGAACTCTTCGGCAACCCCTTCGCGCTCCCCACCGATCTGAGCTTCGACAACTACCGCGACGCATGGAACCGCGGCGTCAGCAACTACCTCGTGACCAGCGTCCTGGTCACGGTGACGTCCACGGTGGCGACCGTCTTCATCAGCGCCTGGGCGGCGTACGGACTGACGCGGGTGGACATCCCGCTCAACAAGGTGCTCACCGCCGTCATCCTGGGCGGCCTCATGCTCACCCCGACCGTCGCCCTGGTCCCGCTAGTGCGCATGTTCCAGACGATCGGCCTGTACAACAGCTTCTGGGCACTGCTCATCCTCTACACGGCCTTCCGCATCCCCTTCACCACCTTCCTCATCCGCGCCTACATGATCGACCTGCCGCGCGAGGTGGACGAGGCGGCACAGATCGACGGTGCCGGCCGCTGGACCGCGTTCTGGCGGATCGTCCTGCCGATGTGCAAGCCCATCATCACGTCCACCGTCCTGCTGCATGTGCTCTTCGCGTGGAACGAGTACCTGTTCGCCATGGTGTTCACCAACAGCAATGACGTGCAGACCCTGCCGGTCGGCCTGACGAGCCTGATGAGCAAGCACGGCACGGATTTTCCCGTCGTGTTCGCCGGCATGGTGATCGCCGCGGTCCCCGTCGTGCTCCTGTTCCTCTTCGGCCAGCGCTACATCGTCAAGGGCCTGGCCGACGGCATCGGCAAGTGAACGCCCCCGGCAAGAATGGAGAACCCCATGCCGATCGCCCGCCCCCCGCGGCTGACCGGATCCAATTTCGCCTACCAGCATCTGCCGTTCGACACATTCCTAGACGACGCGGTCGCCCTGGGCCGCGAGAAGCTGGAACTCTGGGGCATCGCCCCGCACCTGCACATTCCGCAGGTCGGCGACGCGGAGGCACGCGACCTGCGCCGCCGTATCGAGAGGCGTGGCCTCTCGGCGTACTGCCTCACGCCCGAGCAGGTGGTGTACCCGGTCAACGTGGCCTCTCCGGTCGGCTGGCTGCGCGCGCAGAGCATCGCCCTGTTCCACCGGGCGGCCGAGCTCTGCGTCGAACTCGGCGCCGAGAAACTGCTGCTGACACCCGGCCGGGGCAGTGAGGACGAGCCCGTGGACGCCGCCTGGCGCCGGTCGGTCGACGCGATCGGTGACATCGCCGCCTACGCGGACACACTGGGCGTGACGTGCGTCCTCGAACCGCTCCAGCGTGTCGAGTCGAACCTGGTCAACGACTCGCCCACGCTGGCGGCGATGCTCGACGAGATCGGCGCCGGCCATCTGGGAGCGGTGCTCGACACGGTGACGATGGCCGTGGCCGGCGAAACAGTCGACGACGCCTTCGCCGTGCTCGGCGACCGAATCCACCATGTGCACCTGATCGACGGCCGCCCCATGGGACACCTGGCGTGGGGCGACGGCGAGCTTCCGCTCCCCGACTACCTGCGGGCCCTCGAACGGCACGGCTACGACGGCTGGATGACGTTCGAGCTGTTCGGCGACGGCACGTACGCGCTCGACCCGCGGGCGGCGGTGGAGCGGTGCGACGCGGCGGTACGCCGGTGCCTCGGCACGGCCCCGGGGAAATGACCGCGCGAGCCGGTTGCCGAGGCAGCCCGTCGGCTCGGTGGATCAGCTTCCGTCGCTCTGCGGGTGCAGGACGTGCGTGGCGGCCAGTTCGCGGTACACCGGGCTGGTGACGGAAAGTTCGTCATGCCGGCCCGAGGCCACCGAGCGGCCATCCTCAGGGACGACGATCCGGTCGGCGTGCCGCACGATGGCCAAACGGTGGACGATGACAGGGACCTCGCAGTTCGGATGACCACACCCAGCGTCTGGGTGAGCGTCGTCTCGTCGACGGCGTCCAGGGTCCGTGTCACCAGGGCAAAGCTGTCGACGGCGCAGCGCGCCTGCGTACCGCTGCGCGAACGTGGCACACCAGCGGCGCACCGTCTCGCGGGAGACGACGATCCCACGCTCGAGCATCAGCTCCCCCACCTCGCGGAACCACAGCGGAAGGCGTAAGTACGGCCACACGCAAGGAAAGGTGACCTCGACCGGGTACCGGTGGGGACTGTAAATCGTTCGGTGTAACTCCCGATCATGGAGGATGCATCGATGACCAGTGAGAACGTGGCCGAGCAGGACGCTGTCGAGTCGGCACCGGCTGTATCGGCGAAGGCCGCGGACGACCAGCTGATCGACGAGCTGGTGAGCCGGGCCCAGGCCGAGGGCCTGCAGCTGACCGGCGAGGGCGGGCTGCTGCAACAGCTGACCAAGCGGCTGCTGGAGTCCGCCCTGGAAGGCGAGATCACCGACCACCTCGGCTATGACAAGCACGATCCGGCGGGCAAGAACGGCGGCAACTCCCGCAACGGCAAACGCTCCAAGACCGTGCTGACCGACGTCGGCCCGGTGGAGATAACCGTGCCCCGCGACCGCGACGGCTCCTTCGAACCGAAGATCGTCAAAAAGCGGCAGAAGCGCCTGACCGGGGTCGACGAGATGGTCATCTCGCTGGCCGCCAAGGGCCTGACCACCGGCGAGGTCCAGGCCCACCTGGCCGAGGTCTATGGGGCCGACGTCTCCCGCCAGACCATCTCCACCATCACCGACAAAGTCCTCGAGGGCATGGCCGAATGGCAGAGCCGCCCCCTCGACCCGGTCTATCCGGTCGTCTTCATCGACGCCATCCACGTGAAGATCCGCGACGGCGCGGTCGCCAACCGGCTCATCTATGTCGCCTTGGCCGTCACTACCGAGGGCCGGCGGGAGATCCTGGGGCTGTGGGCCGGCGACGGCGGCGAGGGAGCCAGGCACTGGCTGCACATCCTCACCGAGATCAAGAACCGCGGCGTGAACGACGTCCTCATGCTGGTCTGCGACGGGCTCAAGGGCCTGCCCGAGGCGGTGGAGACGGTCTGGCCCCGCACCATCGTGCAGACCTGCGTGGTGCACCTGCTGCGGAACTCCTTCCGCTATGCCGCCCGCCAGGACTGGGACAAGATCGCCCGCCTCCTCAAGCCCGTCTACACGGCGCCGGCCGAGGAAGCCGCCCTGGAGCGGTTCGCAGAGTTCGCCGACGCCTGGGGCCGGAAGTATCCGGCGATCGTGAAGCTGTGGGAGAACGCCTGGGAGGAGTTCACCCCCTTCCTGCGGTTCGACACCGAGATCCGCCGCATCGTCTGCACCACCAACGCAATCGAGTCGGTGAACGCCCGCATCCGGCGGGCGGTCAAGGCCCGCGGCCACTTCCCCAACGAGCAGGCCGCCCTGAAGTGCGTCTACATGGCCATCATGTCTCTCGACCCCACGGGCAAGGGCCAGGCCCGCTGGACCATGCGCTGGAAGACCGCACTGAACGCCTTCGACATCACCTTCGACGGCCGCCTGACGGCGGCCCACCAGTAACCCCAACCAACCTGGTTATACCGCTCGTTTGACAGACCCTCTTAGACGTCGTCTCATTTGGGTTCGTAATTTTGAGGTATGACGATCGTGGAGCGGCTGGTCCCGGACGGGTTGTGGGAGTTGTTTCAGCGGGTGGTGCCGCCCGCGCCGACGCGCCCGCAGGGCGGTGGGCGGCGTCGTTACGGTGACCGTGAGGTGCTGGCGGCGATCGTCTTCGTGGCCACCTCCGGCTGCACGTGGCGGCAGTTGCCGCCGGTCTTCGGTCCGTCGGGGCCGACCGCGCACCGGCGTTTCACCGAGTGGAGTGCCGCCCGGGTCTGGGCGAAGCTGCACCGTCTGGTTCTGGACGAGCTGGGCGCGCGCGGGGAGCCGGACTGGTCGCGGTGCGCGATCGACTCGGTGAACATGCGGGCCCTGAAAGGGGGGACCTGACGGGTCCGAATCCTGTGGACCGGGGCAAGAAGGGCTCGAAAATCCACTTGATCACCGAGAGGACCGGTCTGCCCCTCACGATCGGGATCTCCGGCGCGAACCTCCATGACAGCCAGGCCCTCAAGCCTCTCGTCCGCGGCATCCCGCCGATCCGCTCCCGGCGCGGCCCGCGTCGGCGCAGGCCCGCCAAGCTCCACGGCGACAAGGGTTATGACTATGACGACCTGCGACGATGGCTGCGCAAGCGAGGCATCCGGCACCGCATCGCCCGCAAGGGCATCGAGTCCTCCACCCGGCTGGGCCGACACCGCTGGACCATTGAGCGCACCATGTCCTGGCTGGCCGGCTGCCGTCGCCTGCATCGCCGCTACGAACGCAAGGCCGAACACTTCCTGGCCTTCAGCGCCATCGCCTGCACTCTCATCTGCCACCGCAGACTCGCCAAATGAGACGACGCCTTAGCACTGGCCACGGGAAGACGCAGAGCGCGGTGACAGGGGACCGCATCACCGCCCGCATAGCCCCTACCGACGGCCGGTGGCGGCCCGGCGACCGCCACCGCCTGTTGCCGCACTTCAGTGGGCAGCTCCCTGTGCCGGTCACACGGTAGTCCGTGTCGCACTCCGTCCGCGGGTGAGCAGGGCACCGAGCGCGATCATTCCCAGGCCCAGCAGCAGGTGCAGCCAGTTGTCGGCGGTATTGACGGGGACGAAGTTCGCGGCGCTGTCGTGGTCGATGATCAGCCCGTACAGCCACAGGACCAGATAGATGGCGCCGCCGGCGAGGAGGTAGAGCCGTGCTTGAGCTGCGGTGCGCGACAGAGCCAGTCCGGCGACGCCGAAGGCGAGATGCACGAGGTTGTGCAGGATGGACACCTGGAAAAGGCCCAGCAGCTTGGCCTCGGAGTGGTGCGCGGCGAACTCCATGGTGTCGTAGTTCGTGGTGATGCCCGGGATGAAGCCGAGGACACCGACCAGGAGGAAGACCGCGCCCACGACCAGGGCGGCCTGCTGTACCGGGGTTCGGGCAGTGCGCGCGGCACGTGCGTGTGTGGACATGGCAGCTCCCTGATTCAAGCGTGAAGGCAGGCCCGGCTGTCCGGTCCGCCATAGCCCTCCCCGTGTGCCCCCAGCCGTCGCAGACATATCACAGCAACACCATGCGCACACAGGCCTGGCGGCTGCGGCCTGCGGTCATAGCCGATCCGCCGCACGAGGCGGCGTCAGTCCATCAGATGGGCAACGGAGCGGGCCCGCTCCCACATGCCGGGGATCTGCTCGCTCGGACGCTGCTGTTCGCCGTGCAGGGCGTTGAGCACCACCAGGCACCCGGTCAGGGCCGGCACCGCCCACTGAGCGGCGGCCAGCTGCCGCCGTGCCTTGTCCACGTCGATCGGATGCTTGTGCGCCTTTTCGGCGTCATCAGGATCCGTGGAGGAGGCCAGCTCGACCTTCTTACCCAAGACGCGGGCCCAGGCGGTGGCGGCCAAAGCCGCAGCAGTGACGACGGTCTTGGCTGTGGTGGAGGCGGCCACGCCCTGCTGGGTGGCGACCCGGTGCGCGTTCACGGCAAGCAGCCCGCCGCCGCCGAACAGGTGTGCGCCGATTGCGGCCGCATTGACCGGCGCCCACTTACCCCAGCCCGATGACGCGATCCGGTCCCGCGTCGTCTCCGTGCTCCCTTCGTCCTGGGCCGCACCGTTCAGGCCGATCGCTCCCATCAGCGAGCCTCCGAACCAGGCGGCCAGACCAAGATCGTGCAGACTGCGGATGGCGGTGTTACGTTCAGACATACAGGGCTCCTTCAGGGGCGGTCGCAAGGGCTTGGCCGACGTGAACGGCAGCCCCCCACCATCCTCACCGCATTCCAGATGCCCCGCCATCACGGCAGGCCAGATGGGTGCATACGACGTTGTCAGGTTGTTGGGTGTGTGGGCGTTTGATGGTGTGTCGAGGTGTGGTGGGGCCGGTGCTCAGGCCGTGGCAGGCCGGTCCGTGACGCCGGTGATCTGCTCCCGGATGGTGAAGCGGACGGTCATTTCGGCTCGGTAGAGGTTGTCCCGTAACTGCTGGTCAGAGGTGGGATGATCTTGTCGTGGCTGGTGTGATCACGGCGTCGGAGCCCTCTTGGACAGGTCCGTTCACCGGGCTGAGCCCGCGGCAGTTCAACAAGCTGATCACCGCGTTGCGGCGTGAGGGAGCCGATCCGGTCCGCAAGGGCCGGCCGTGGTCGCTGCTGTTGGAGGACCGGGTGCTGCTGGTGACCGCGTACTGGCGCACCAACCTCACCCTGCGCCAGCTCGCCCCGCTGTTCGGCGTCTCGAAGTCGGCGGCCGACCGGATCGTCGACCATCTCGGGCCGGCTCTCGCCCTCCAGCAGCGCAAGCGGTTCCGCAAGGGGACCGTGCTCATCGTGGACGGCACGCTGGTCCCCACCCGCGACCGGGCCGTGGCCGCCTCCAGCAAGAACTACCGCTACTCCACCAACCTGTGCCGCTTGGGAAGTCATCGCTGCTGGTCAAGCCGCATATCGGTACTCGTTGATCACTCCGCCGAGGATGCGGGTGCGTAGGAGTTTGCCGGG
>NZ_JBEZBE010000073.1:0-13816 GCF_040646935.1 Streptomyces sp. NPDC044984 | reverse complement strand
CGTGCTCGACCACCAGATGCCGGGCCACCACACGGCCCAGACCACCCGTACCCCCCGTCACCAAAACCGTGCCCTCAACCCCATCCCACACGGACGCAGCCGAAGCACTCCCCTCGGAGGACACCCGCGCCAGACGAGGCACCAGCACCTCACCACCACGCACCGCGACCTCGACCTCGGCCTCACCCACCGCCAGCACCGCACCCAGCAGTTCGGCCGACAACACCACACCCGGCTCGACATCCAGCAGACCGAACCGGCCAGGATGCTCCGACGCGGCCGACCTCACCAGACCCCACACACCGGTCCCGGTCAGGTCGTCACCCGTGACCGCGCCCCGCGTCACGAACACCAGACGCGACTGCGCGCACCGCTCGTTCGCCAGCCACGACCGCACCAGCTCCAGCGCCCACGTGGTGACGTCGTGCACGGCGTCCACCACCGCGGCGTTCTCGCGCACGTCGGGCTGCGGTACGACGGCGAACACCGTCGCCGGTACCTCACCGGCCGTGAGGAGCGCGCCGATGTCGGTGTGGCGGGGCCCGGGCAGTGCGGTCCGGAGGTCGCCGGTGGTGGTGTCGAGGACGGCCGTGGAGGCGGTCTCGGCGCCGCTCGCCGGTGCGGCGGCGGGGGTCCACGTGAGGTGGAAGAGGGCGTCCCGGGTCGTGGTGTCGACGACGGTGCCGGAGGCGACGGCGCGCATCACCAGGTTCTCGATGGTGGCGACCGGTGCTCCGGTGGGGTCGGCGACGGCGACGGACGCGGACTCGTCGCCGGTCCGGGTCAGGCGGACGCGGACGGCCCGGGCGCCGGTGGCGTGCAGGGTGACGCCTTCCCAGGAGAACGGGACGACTCCCCGCGCGAGTCCGCCGAGGGCGGAAATCTGCACGGACGCGTCGAGCAGCGCCGGGTGCAGGCCGAAGCCGGCCGCGTCGCGCTCGGCGGATTCGGGGAGGGCGACCTCGGCGAACACGTCGTCGCCCCGGCGCCAGGCGGCGCGCAGGCCCTGGAAGAGGGGGCCGTACTCGTATCCGCCCTCGGCCATGCGCTCGTAGAGGCCCGTCAGGTCGACGGGCTCGGCGTCGGCAGGCGGCCAGACGGCGTTGTCGAAGGCGGCGGTGTCGAAAGTGGGAGCCGCACCCGGGGCGAGGACGCCGGTGGCGTGTTCGGTCCAGGGCCGGTCGTCCTCGCCCTCCGGCCGGGAGCGGGCGGTGAGGACCCTGCGGCCCGTGGTGTCGGCCGGGCCGACCTGGAGGTGCAGTTGGACGCCGCCCTGTTCGGGTAGGACGAGGGGGGCCGCCAGGGTGAGTTCCTCAACGCGGTCGCAGCCGACCTCGTCCCCGGCCCGCACCGCGAGTTCGACGAAGGCGGTGCCGGGCAGCAGGACGTTGCCCATGACGACGTGTTCGCCCAGCCACGGGTGGGTGCGCAGGGAGAGACGGGTGGTGAGGAGGAGGCCATCGGAGTCGGAGAACTCGACGGCCGCGCTGAGCAGGGGGTGGCCGGCCGAGCGCAGGCCGGCGGACTCGACGTCCCCGGAGGACGCGTCGGGCGTGGGCCAGTAGCGCTGGTGCTGGAAGGGATAGGTGGGGAGGTCGGTGAGCCGGGCGCCAGTTCCGGCGAGGTAGGCGGCCCAGTCGACCGTCTGGCCGTGGGCCGCGAGCCGGGCGAGGGCGGTGAGGGCCGTGGTCTCCTCCTCACGGTCCTTGCGCAGCAACGGTACGAGGAGGGCGTCGTCGCCGGCGCTCTCGCGGGCCATGCCGCTCAGCACACCGTCCGGACCCAGCTCGACGAACCGCGTGACACCCTGACCGACCAGGACACGGACACCGTCGTCGAAGCGCACGGCCTCACGGACATGGGTCACCCAGTACGCGGCGGAAGCGAGCTGTTCGTCACCGGCCAGCATGCCCGTCACGTTCGAGACCACGGGGATACGGGGCGCGGCGAACGACAGTCCCTCCACGACCGCGCGGAAGTCGTCCAGCATCGGCTCCATCAACGGCGAGTGGAAGGCGTGCGACACCCGCAGCCGGGACACACGACGCCCCAGCCCGCGGAACACCCCGGCAACCGCCTCCACAGCGGCCTCGGCACCCGAGACCACCACCGACGACGGGCCGTTGACGGCCGCGACCGACACCTCACCCGTCAGATGCGGCAGCACCTCCGCCTCCGCCGCCTCCACGGCGACCATGACACCACCGGCCGGCAGCGCCTGCATCAGCCGGCCACGCGCGGCCACCAACGCACACGCGTCCGCCAAAGAGAACACACCCGCCACATGCGCGGCCGCCACCTCACCGATCGAATGCCCGGCCACGAACTCCGGCCGCACACCCCACGACTCCACCAACCGGAACAACGCCACCTCGACCGCGAACAACCCCGCCTGCGCATAAGCGGTCCCGTTCAGCGCCTCGACGTCCTCACCCCACACGACCTCACGCAACGGCCGGTCGAGGTGCTCGTCCAGGCCCGCGCACACCGCGTCGAACGCCTCCGCGAACACCGGGAAACGGCCGTACAGTTCACGACCCATACCGAGCCGCTGCGCACCCTGACCCGAGAACAGGAAGGCGGTGGAGCCGCCCTGGGCGGTGCCTTCGAGGACGGCGGGGTGGGGTGCGGCGCCGGCGAGGGCGGTGAGGGCCTGGGCGGTGGTGTCGGGGTCGGTGGCGAGGACCACCGCGCGGTGCGGGAGCGGGGCGCGGCTGGTCGCCAGGGAGAGGGCGATGTCGGCGTGCCGGGGGCCGGCGGCCGAGGCGTTGACGTGCGCGAGGAGGCGTTCGGCCTGGGCGCGCAACGCGGCCTCGGAGCGGGCGGACAGCAGCCACGGGGTCACGGCGGGGTCGACGGCCGGGGCCCCCGTGCTCGTGCCGTCGGATTCCTCCGCTTCCTCGTGGAGGGGGGCCTGTTCCAGCAGGACGTGGGCGTTGGTGCCGCTGATGCCGAAGGCGGAGACGCCGGCGCGGCGGGGGTGTTCGGCGGTGGGCCAGTCGGTGGTCTCGGTGAGGAGTTCGACGGCGCCGGCGGTCCAGTCGACGTGGGAGGTGGGCGTGTCGACGTGCAGGATGCCGGGGAGGACTCCGTGGCGCATCGCCATGACCATCTTGATGACGCCCGCGACACCGGCCGCCGCCTGGGCGTGACCGATGTTGGACTTGACGGCGCCGAGGCGCAGCGGCCGGTCGGCGGGTCGGCCCTGGCCGTAGGTGGCGAGGAGGGCCTGGGCCTCGATGGGGTCGCCGAGGGTGGTGCCGGTGCCGTGGGCCTCGACGGCGTCGACCTGGTCGGGGGTGAGGCGGGCGTCGGCGAGGGCGGCCTCGATGACCCGGCGCTGGGAGGGGCCGTTGGGGGCGGTGAGGCGGCTGCTGGCGCCGTCCTGGTTGACGGCGGTGCCGCGGATGACGGCGAGGACCTGGTGGCCGTTGCGGCGGGCGTCGGAGAGCCGCTCCACGAGGAGGACGCCGACGCCCTCGCCCCAGGCGGTGCCGTCGGCGGCTTCGGCGAAGGGCTTGCAGCGGCCGTCGGGGGCGAGGCCGCGCTGGCGGGAGAACTCGGTGAACAGTTCGGTGGTCGGCATCATGGCGACGCCGCCGGCCAGGGCGAGGGAGCACTCGCCGGCGCGCAGGGCGCGAGTGGCGAGGTGGAGGGCGACGAGGGAGGAGGAGCAGGCGGTGTCGACGGTGACGGCCGGGCCCTCGAGGCCGAGGGTGTAGGAGATGCGGCCGGACAGGACGCTCATGGCGCCGCCGGTGAGGTTGTGGCCCTCGGTCTCCTCGGTGGTGCGGGCGAGGGAGCCGTAGTTGGTGTCGGCGCCGCCGACGAAGACGCCGGTGTCGGTGTTGCGGAGGGAGGCGGGGCTGATGCGGGCGCGTTCGACGGCCTCCCAGGCGGTCTCCAGCAGGAGCCGCTGCTGCGGGTCCATGGCGAGGGCTTCGCGGGGGGCGATGCCGAAGAGGTCGGCGTCGAAGTCGGCGGCGCCGTCGAGGAAGCCGCCCTCGCGGACGTAGCTCTTGCCGGGGGTGCCCGGGTCGGGGTCGTAGAGGGAGTCGAGGTCCCAGCCGCGGTCCTCGGGCAGCGGGCCGACGGCGTCGGTGCCGTCGGCGACAAGCCGCCACAGGTCCTCCGGGGAGCGGACGCCGCCGGGGAAGCGGCAGGCCATGCCGATGACGGCGATCGGCTCGCTCTGGCCGGCCTCGACGGACTCCAGCCGCTGACGGGTGCGACGCAGGTCTGCGGTGACCTTCTTGAGGTAGTCGCGGAGCTTGTCTTCGGAGCTTGCCATGGGGGTGGAATCCTCTGGTTCTGGCTGGAAGGACGCGGGGCCGGGCCGGGTGGGTCAGGCGAGGCCGAGTTCGTTGTCGATCAGGTCGAACATCTCGTCGTCCGTGGTGGTGTCGAGGTCGGTGTCGTCGCGCTCGCCGGTGGTCTCCGTGGTGGCGTCGAGCTTCCACTGGAGGGCCTGGAGGCGCTTGGCCAGGCGGGCCCGGTCCTGGTCGTCGAGTTCGGTGCCGTGCACGGCGGCTTCGAGGTCGGCCAGTTCGGCGAAGACGGGCTGGTCCGCGTCGCCGGATCCGGTGCCGTCGACGCCGAGTTCGTCCCGCAGGTGGCGGACGAGGGCGGCCGGGTCCGGGTGGTCGAAGATGAGGGTGGTGGGCAGGGTCAGGCCCGTCTCCGCGTTGAGCCGGTTGCGGAGTTCGACCGCGGTCAGGGAGGACATGCCGAGGTCGAGGAAGCCGCGCCCGGAGTCCAGGGCCTCGGCGGAGGCGTGGCCGAGGACGGCGGCGACGTGGCCGATGACCGTGCGGTGCAGCAGGGCCTGCTGCTGGGGGACGCTGAGCGCGGCGAGCCTGCGGCGGAAGTCCTGCGGTCCGCCCGTGGTCGCGGCGTCGGCGGCGCGGCGGGCGGCCGGGCGGGCGAGGGCCCGCAGCAGCGGGGGCACCTGGTCGGCGCGCAGGGCGCGCGGGTCGAGTCGTACGGGGACCAGGTGGGCGGTGTCCAGGGCGGTGGCCGCGTCGAGCAGGCCGAGGCCCTGGTCGGCGGTGAGGGGGCGGATGCCGGCCCGGTCCAGTCGGGCGAGGTCGGCCTCGTCTAGGGCGCCGGTGAGGTCGCTGCGGTCCTCCCAGAAGCCCCAGGCGAGGGAGACGGCGGTGAGGCCGCGGGCGCGCCGGTGCTGGGCGAGGGCGTCGAGGAAGGCGTTGGCGGCGGCGTAGTTGGCCTGGCCGGGGCCGCCCGCGAGGCCCGCGTAGGAGGAGAACAGCACGAACGCGGAGAGCTTGGTGTCGCGGGTGAGTTCGTGCAGGTTCCAGGCGGCGTCGGCCTTGGGCCGCAGGACGTGGTCGAGGCGTTCGGGGGTGAGGGTGTCGAGGAGGCCGTCGTCGAGGACGCCGGCCGCGTGCACCACGGCGGTCAGGGGGTGTTCGGCCGGTACGGCGGCGAGGGTCGCGGCGAGCTGGTCGCGGTCGGCGGCGTCGCAGGCGACGACGGAGACCTCGGCGCCGAGGTCGGTGAGTTCGTCGCGCAGGGCCGCGGCGCCGGGGGCGTCGGGGCCTCGGCGGCCGGTGAGCAGCAGGTGGCGCACGCCGTGCCGGGTGACGAGGTGGCGGGCGACGAGGGCGCCGAGGACACCGGTGCCGCCGGTGACGAGGACGGTGCCGGACGTCGTGTCGTCGCCCCACGGGGTGCTGTCCGCCGGGGTGGTGCCGTCGCGGTCGGCGCGGACCAGGCGGGGCACGGTGACGGTGCCGGAGCGCACGGCGAACTGGTGCTCGCCGGTGCGGCCGGCGGCGGCGACGGCGGCGAGCAGGGCGGTGGCCGAGGCGTCGGCGCGGTCATCCCCTGTGGGGTTCTGGGTGGCCGTGTCCGTGGCTGTGCCCGTGCCCGTGCCCGTGCCCGTGGCCGTGGTCGTGAGGCCGGCGGCCGGGAGGTCCGTGTTCGGGTCGAGGTCGGCGAGGAGGAAGCGGCCGGGGTGTTCGGTCTGGGCGGACCGCAGCAGGCCCCAGACGGTGGCGTCGGCGAGGGCCGGGACGCCGTCGTCGGGTCCGGTGGCGAGGGCGCCCTCGGTCACCACGAGGAGCCGGGTGGCCGTGTGACGCGGGTCGCTCAGCCAGGTGGTGGCCAGGTGCAGTGCCCGGTGGGCGGAGGTGCGGGCGGCGGCCGCGGTGTCCCGGGCGGCCGTGCCGGTGGTGCCGTTGTCCTGGGTGTGGGGGACGACGACCAGCGTCGGCTGTGCGGTGTCGCCGCTGTCGAGGGCGGCGGTGAGGTCGTCGAGGGTGGGGTGGACGTGGACGGTGGCGCCGGCGCGTTCGAGCGCGGCGGTGAGGCGTCCGGGGCTTCCGACGACCGCCCAGGGGCCGGTGAGGTCCGCGGGGTCGGTGTCGCCGGTCCACGGGGTCCACTCGACGCGGTGCAGGGCGTCGGGGGCGGTGGCGGCCGGGAGCCGGTCGGGGGTGGCCGGGCGGGTGGCGGCGGTGGCGGTGAGGACGGGGGCTCCGGTGCCGTCGTGGGCGTGGACCGTCCAGGTGTCGCCGTCGCCGGTCAGCCGCAGGCGCAGCCGGGTGGCGCCGGTGGCGTACGTGGTGACGTCCTGCCAGCGCTGCGGCAGGGCGGGCGCGGTGGCGTGCTCGGGGGTGGCGGCCAGGGCGAGGGCCGTCTGGAGCAGCGCCGGGTGGAGGCGGAACCGGCCGGCGTCGGCGCGGGCGTCCTCGGGGAGTTCCACGTCGGCGAGGAGGTCGGTGCCGTGCCGCCACACCGCGCGCAGGGTGCGGAAGGCGGCGCCGGTGTCCAGGCCGCTGCCGTCGAGGCGGTCGTGGGCCCGGTCGGGGTCGGCGGGGCGGGCGCCGGCGGGCGGCCAGGTGTCGGGTCCTGCCGGGGCGGGCGCCGGGTCGCCGGCGGTGAGGGTGCCGGTGGCGTTCAGGGTCCAGGGCACGTCGGTGCCGTCCGGGCCGGGGGTGCGGGAGTGGACGGTGAGGGTGCGCCGGCCCGGGTCGTCGCCGGTGCCCTCGGGGGCGGAGACGGTGATCTGGAGGTCGACGCGGCCCCGTTCGGGGACGGTGACCGGGGTGTGTTCGTCGAGGGTGGTGACGGTCGGGCTGCCGGTCTCGTCGCCGGCCCGTACCGCCCAGTCGAGCAGGGCGGTGGCGGGGACGACGGCGGTGCCGTGTACGCGGTGGGCGTCCAGCCAGGGCTGTGCGGCCAGCGACAGTCCGCCGCCGAGGACGGCGCCACCGTCGGCGAGCCGTACGACCGTGTCGAGTCCGGTCGGGTCCGCCTGGGCGCCGGTCGCCTCCAGCCAGTACCGCTCGCGCTGGAAAGCGTAGGTGGGCAGGTCCACGGGGCGGCCGTGGGCGACGGCGGGCCGCCAGTCGACGGGGACGCCGGCGACGTGGGCGGCGGCCAGCGCGGCCAGCACCCGGCCGGTACCGCCGTCGTCGCGGCGCAGGGAGCCGAGGGCGACCGCGTCGGCGCCGGCGGCGGTGACGGTGTCCTCGATGCCGACGGTGAGCACCGGGTGCGGGCTGCACTCGACGAACACGTCGTGGCCCTGGTCGAGGAGGGCGCGCAGGGACTCCTCCAGGCGGACGGTGCCGCGCAGGTTGCGGTGCCAGTAGGAGGCGTCCAGGTCGGTGCCGGGCAGCCAGCCGGCGGTGACGGTGGAGAAGAACGGGATGTCGCCCTCGCGGGGTGCGATGCCGTCCAGGGCGGCGGGCAGGGTCTCGGCGAGCCGGTCGACGTACGCGGAGTGGGAGGCGTAGTCGACGGGGATGCGGCGGGCGCGCACGCCCCGCTCCTCGCAGCCGGCGAGGAGGGTGTCGAGGCCGTCGGTGTCGCCGGAGACCACCACGGAGGAGGGTCCGTTGACGGCGGCGACCGACACGCCGGGCAGGTCGGCGACGAGCGCGGCGACCTCGTCGTGCGGGGCGGTGACGGCCACCATGCCGCCGTGACCGGAGAGTTCGCGGGCGATGGCGAGGCTGCGCACGGCGACGATCCGCGCGGCGTCCTCGAGGGACAGGGCGCCGCTGACGGCGGCGGCGGCGATCTCGCCCTGGGAGTGGCCGAGGACGGCGGCGGGCTTGAGGCCGTGGGCGCGCCACACCTCGGCGAGCGCGACCATCACCGCCCACAGCGCGGGCTGGGCGACGTCGACCCGGTCGAGGGAGGGCGCGCCGTCGGTGGCGCGCAGTACGTCGGTGAGGGACCAGTCGACGTGTGGGGCGAGGGCGTCGGCGCAGGCGGCGATCCGTGCGGCGAACACCGGTGAGGTGTCGAGGAGTTCGGCGCCCATGCCGGCCCACTGGGAGCCCTGGCCGGGGAAGACGAGGACGGCCCTGCGGTCGCGGCCGGCGCCCCGGCCGCCGCTGGTCACGGCGGGCGAGGGGGTGCCGTCGGCGAGGGCGGCGAGGGCGGCGCGGAAGTCGCCCGTGGTGGTGGCGACGACGACGGCCCGCTTCTCCAGGGTGGCCCGGCGGGTCACGAGGGACAGGGCGATGTCGGCGGGTGCGACGTCGGGGTGCGCGTCGAGGTGGGCGAGCAGGGCGCGGGCCTGGCCGCGCAGGGCGGCGTCGCTGCGGGCGGACAGGATCCAGGGCAGCGGGTGGCCGGCGCGGGCCCGAGGCGCGTCGTCGGCGTCGGTGTCCGTCTCGTCGGCGGACTCGGGGTCGGCCGGGGCCTGTTCGAGGATGACGTGGGCGTTGGTGCCGCTGATGCCGAAGGAGGACACGGCGGCGCGCGGGGGGCGGGGGGTGGCCGGTTCGGGCCATTCGGTGGCCTCGGCGAGGACGCTGACGGCGCCGGCGGACCAGTCGACGTGCGGGGTGGGGGCGTCGACGTGCAGGCTCTTGGGCAGCAGGCCGTGCCGCAGGGCGAGGACCATCTTGATGACGCCGGCCACGCCCGCGGCGGCCTGGGTGTGCCCGATGTTCGACTTGACGGAGCCGAGCAGCAGCGGCCGCCGCGGGTCGCGGTCCTGGCCGTAGGTGGCGAGGAGGGCCTGGGCCTCGATGGGGTCGCCGAGGCGGGTGCCGGTGCCGTGCGCCTCGACGGCGTCGACCTCGGCGGCGCTGACGCCCGCGTCGGCCAGGGCTTGGCGGATGACGCGCTGCTGGGCGGGCCCGTTGGGGGCGGTGAGGCCGTTGGAGGCGCCGTCCTGGTTGACGGCGGAGCCACGGATGACGGCGAGGACCTGGTGGCCGTTGCGGCGGGCGTCGGAGAGCCGCTCGACGAGGACCAGGCCGACGCCCTCGGAGAAGCCGGTGCCGTCGGCGGCGGCGGCGAACGACTTGCAGCGGCCGTCGGCGGCCAGGCCGCGCTGGCGGGAGAAGTCGACGATGATCTCCGGCGAGGACATCACGGTGACGCCGCCGGCCAGGGCCATGGTGCACTCGCCGCGGCGCAGCGCCTGGAGCGCCATGTGCAGGGCGACGAGGGAGGAGGAGCAGGCGGTGTCGACGGTGACGGCCGGGCCCTCCAGGCCGAGGGTGTAGGCGACGCGGCCGGAGACGATGCTGTTGGCGTTGCCGTTGTTGACGTAGCCGGCGATCTCGTCGGGGATGTGGGTGACGCGCTTGAGGTAGTCGCTGGAGGACAGGCCGGCGAAGACGCCGGTGCGGCTGCCGCGCACCGACCGGGGGTCGATGCCGGCGCGTTCGAACGTCTCCCAGGCGGTCTCGAGGAGCAGGCGCTGCTGCGGGTCCATGGCGAGGGCCTCGCGCGGGGAGATCCCGAAGAAGTCGGCGTCGAAGTCGGCGGCGTCGTGCAGGAAGCCGCCCTCGCGGGTGCGGGAGGTGACCTGGTCGCCGGGCAGGGCGTCGTAGAGGCCGTCGAGGTCCCAGCCGCGGTCGCCGGGGAACTCGGCGATGGCGTCGGCGCCGTCGGCGAGGAGCCGCCACAGGTCCTCCGGGGAGCGCACCCCGCCGGGGAGGCGGCAGGCCATGCCGACGATCGCGAACGGTTCGTCTCCCCCGGTGGCGGCCGGGAGGGGGGCCGGGGCGGCGGGCGTGGTGGCGGGGGCGCCGCCGGAGAGTTCGCCGTCGAGGTGGGCGGCGAGTTCGGCGAGGGTCGGGTGGTCGAAGACGAGGGTGGCGGGCAGCCGCAGCGCGGTGACGGCGTTGAGCCGGTTGCGCAGTTCGACGGCGGTCAGCGAGTCGAAGCCGAGGTCGCGGAAGGCGCGGCCGCCGTGCAGCTGGTCGGGGTCGGTGTGGCCGAGGACGGCGGCGGCATGGGTGGCGACGAGGTCGCGCAGCAGGGTGAGCCGGTCGTCGGCGGACAGGCCGGCCAGGCGCAGCCGCAGTCCGTCGGTGCCTTCGGCGGCGCCCGCCCGGGCGGTACGGCGGACCGGGCCCCGGTACAGGGCGCGCAGCAGGTGCGGGACCTCACCGTCGCCGGTGCGCAGCCGGCCGGTGTCGAGGCGGACGGGCACCAGGTGCGGGCGCTGTTCGGCGAGCGCGGCGTCGAACAGGGCCATGCCGTCGGCCGCGGACAGCGGCAGGACGCCGGAGCGGCGAACGCGGGCGAGGTCGGTGTCGTCGAGGTGGCCGGTCATGGCGCTGGCGTCGGCCCACAGGCCCCAGGACAGGGAGGTGGTGGGCAGGCCGTCGGCGCGGCGGCGGTGGGCGAGGGCGTCGAGGTAGGTGTTGGCGGCGGCGTAGTTGGCCTGTCCGGCGTTGCCGAAGACGCCGGCGCCGGCGGAGAAGAACACCAGGTCCGCGAGGTCGAGGTCGCGGGTGAGGCGGTGCAGGTGGCGGGCGGCGTCGACCTTGGGCGCGAGGACGGTGCGCAGCCGGTCGGGGGTGAGGTGTTCGAGGGCGCCGTCGTCGAGGACGCCGGCCGCGTGCACCACGGCGGTGAGCGGATGGTCGGCCGGTACGGCGGCGAGGGTCGCGGTGAGCTGGTCGGCGTCGGCGGCGTCGCAGGCGACGACGGAGACCTCGGCGCCGAGGGCGGTGAGTTCGTCGCGCAGGGCCGCGGCGCCGGGGGCGTCGGGGCCTCGGCGGCCGGTGAGCAGCAGGTGGCGCATGCCGTGCCGGGTGACGAGGTGGCGGGCGAGAATGCCGCCGATGGTGCCGGTGCCGCCGGTGATCAGGACGGTGCCGTCGGGGTTCCAGACGCGCGGCACGGTGAGGACGATCTTGCCGTAGTGCTTGGCCTGCGCCATGTGGCGGAAGGCGTCGCGGGCGTGGTGGACGTCCCAGGTGACGGTGGGCAACGGACGCAGGGAGCCGTCGGCGAAGAGCCGGGTGAGGTCGGCGAACATCTCCCGGATGCGGTCCTCGCCGGCCTCGCGCAGTTCGTACGCCCGGTAGAGGGCGACGCCGGGGTGGTCGCGGGTGACCTGGTCGGGGTCGCGGACGTCGGTCTTGCCCATTTCGACGAGGCGTCCGCCGGGAGCGAGCAGACGCAGCGAGGCGTCGACGAAGTCGCCGGCCAGCGAGTTCAGTACGACGTCGACGCCGCGTCCGCCGCTGGTCTCCCGGAACCGGTCCTCGAAGTCGAGGGTGCGGGAGGAGGCGAGGTGGTCGTCGGCCCAGCCCTCGGCGCGCAGCAGGCGCCGCTTGTGGTCGCCGGCGGTGCCGTAGACCTCGGCGCCCCAGTGGCGGGCGAGCTGGGCGGCGGCCATGCCGACGCCGCCGGCGGCGGCGTGGACGAGGACGGACTCGCCGGCGGTGAGGCCGGCGAGGTCGCGCAGGCCGTAGTAGGCGGTGAGGAAGGCGACGGGGACGGACGCGGCCTGGGCGAAGGTCCAGCCGTCGGGCACGGGGGCGACCATGCGGGCGTCGGCGACAGCGTGGGTGCCGAAACCGCCGGTGACCAGGCCCATGACGCGGTCGCCGGGGGCGAGGCCGGTGACGCCGGGGCCGGTGGCGGTGACGACGCCGGCGGCTTCGGCGCCCAGGAGGACGGCGGGGCCGGGGTACATGCCGAGGGTGTTGAGGACGTCGCGGAAGTTGAGTCCGGCGGCGCGGACCTCGATGAGGACGTGTCCGGGCGCGGGCTCGTCGGTGACCTCGGGGCAGGGCACCAGTTCGAGCTGGTCGACGGAGCCCTTGACCGGGATGTCCAGGCGCCAGGCGGCGGCGCCGTCGGGCGCGGTCAGGGTGTCGGCGGTGCGGGGGCGGGCCAGCCGGAGCGCGTGGGCGGTGCCCTGGCGCAGGGCGAGCTGCGGTTCGCCGGTGGCGAGCGCGGCGGGCAGGGCCTGCCAGGAGTCGTCGTGGACGTCGAGGTCGGCGAGGACGAGGCGGCCGGGGTGCTGGGACTGCGCGGAGCGCACCAGTCCCCAGACGGCGGCGCCGGTCAGGTCGTGCGCGGGGTCGCCGGGTCCGGTGGCGACGGCGCCGCGGGTGACCACGACGAGCGGGATCTCCGCGGTGCGGTCGTCGGCGAGCCAGTCGTTGACGGTGGTCAGGACCTCTGCGAGGACGGTGTCCGGAGCGGCCGGGGTGTCGTCGCCGGTGCGGGCGGCGGCCGGCGCGTTCTGTCCGGCGAACAGCAACACGGCGGTGGGGTGTCGCCCGGCGGCGGCGTCGAGAGCCGTGACGTCGGCGAGGACGGGCAGTGACCTGCCGCCGCTGCCGTCGAGGGCGGTGACGGGTGTGTCCGGGGTGCCGAGCACGGCCCAGCCGGTCGCGTCGGCGGGGGCGGCGGCGGGCGTGAGGGGGGTCCAGTCGAGGTGGAACAGCCAGTCGCGGGCGGCCCGTGCGGACGGGTCGAGGGTCTCGGCGGCCACCTCGCGGACGGCCAGCGCGTCGATGACGGCGACGGGCGCGCCGCTCGGGTCGGTCAGGTGGACGGTGACGGTGTCCTCGCCGGCCGGGGAGATCCGTACGCGCAGCGCGGTGGCGCCGGTGGCGTACAGGGAGACGCCGGACCAGGCGAAGGGGACGACGGTGCGGTCGTCGCCGCCGGGGGCGAGCCCGGCGGCGTGCAGGGCGGCGTCGAGCAGGGCGGGGTGGATGCCGAACCGGGCGGCGTCGCCGCGCACCTGGTCGGGCAGGACGACCTCGGCGAACACGTCGTCGCCGCGCCGCCAGGTGGCGCGGACGCCCTGGAAGACGGGGCCGTACTCGTAGCCGCGGCCGGCGAGCAGGTCGTAGAAGCCGTCGGCGGCCAGGGCGGTGGCGCCGGGCGGCGGCCAGGCGGTGAAGTCCTCGGGCCGCGCCACGGCGGGGGCGCCGGGCTCGGCGAGGGTGCCCTGGGCGCGCAGGGTCCACAGGTCCTCGGTGTCGCCGTCGGGTCCGGTGGCCCGGGTGTGGACGGTGACGGGGCGGCGGCCGGAGTCGTCGGCGTCGCCGATGCCGATCTGGACCTGGACCTCGCCGCGTTCCTGGAGGACGACGGGGGCCTGGAGGGTCAGTTCGTCGACGCTGCCGACGCCGAGGACGTCACCGGCTCGGATGACGGACTCGACGAGTGCGGTGCCGGGGACGATGACGGTGCCGGAGACGGCGTGGTCGGCGAGCCAGGGCTGGCTGCGCAGGGACCAGCGGGCGGTGGCGACGAGTCCGTCGCCACCGGCCAGTTCGACCGAGGCGCCGAGCAGGGGGTGGTCGGGGGACTCCAGTCCGGCGGAGGTGACGTCGCCGGCGGAGTCGGCGAAGCGGGGCCAGTAGTGCTGCCGCTGGAAGGGGTAGGTGGGGAGGTCGACGCGGCGGGGGCGGGTCCCGTCGTAGAAGACGTCCCAGTCGACGTCCGCGCCGTACGCCCACGCCTCACCGAGCGACAGCGTGAACCGCTCCCAGCCGCCCTCGTCACGCCGCAGCGTCCCCACCACACCAGCGGCGACACCCGCGTCCTCGATCGTCTCACGCACCCC
>NZ_JBEZBE010000072.1:0-14226 GCF_040646935.1 Streptomyces sp. NPDC044984 | reverse complement strand
GCCTTCCAGGAACTGGGCTTCGACTCGCTCGCCGCGACCGAACTGCGCAACCAGCTCAACCACCTCACCGGCCTCAGGCTCCCCGCCACCCTGGTTTTCGACCACCCCAACGCCCTCGCCGTCACCGAGTTCGTGGAGGCCGAACTGGCCGCCGCGTACCCGGCGTCGGGCGACGAAGCGGACGGTGACGCCGCAGAGGACGGCGTCCGCCGCGCGCTCCGGTCGATCCCGACCCGACGTCTGCGGGACGCCGGTCTGATGGACGTCCTCCTCGAACTCGCCGACGACGACGGCGGAGTGCCGGCGCACGCGGAGGCTCTCGCGGACCCGGAGGAGCAGGACACCGATCCGCACGACGGACCGGACGGAGCCGTCGACACCGGCCCGGGCGCCCAGGACGTCCCACTCACCGAGGCTTCCGGCGTTCCCGGAACTTCCGGGAACGCCGCGACCCCTGACGCCCTGCGCGCCGCACGCGCGGAGACCGCGCGGCTGCGCCGGGACAACAGGCGGCTCACCGCCGCCCGGCACGAGCCGATCGCGATCGTCGGCATGGCCTGCCGCTACCCGGGCGGAGTGACCTCGCCTGAGGACCTGTGGCGGCTGGTCACGGACGGCGCGGACGCCATCACCCCGTTCCCCCAGGACCGGGGATGGGACCTGTCGATGCTGCGTGACCCGCAGTCCAGGCACCCCGACGGCTACTACGCACGCGAGGGCGGCTTCCTCGACGGGGCGGCCGACTTCGACCCCGGGTTCTTCGGCATCTCGCCCCGCGAGGCCCTCGCGATGGACCCGCAGCAGCGGCTCGCGCTGGAGCTGTCCTGGGAGGCGCTGGAGCGCGCGGGCATCGACCCCGGCTCGCTCAGGGGCAGCCGCACCGGTGTCTTCGCCGGCGTGATGTACCACGACTACCCCGGCAGCGACGGCAACGGCAGCGTCGTCACCGGCCGCATCTCCTACAAGCTCGGCCTGGAGGGCCCGGCGGTCTCCGTCGACACCGCCTGCTCGTCCTCCCTGGTCGCGCTGCACCTCGCGGTGCAGGCGCTGCGGCAGGGCGACTGCTCGCTCGCCGTCACCGGCGGTGTCACCGTGCTCGCCACGCCCGGTGTGTTCGTCGAGTTCGGCCGGCAGGGCGGGCTCGCGCCCGACGGACGGTGCAAGTCGTTCGCCGCGGCGGCCGACGGCACCGGCTTCTCCGAGGGCGCCGGCTTCCTCGTGGTCGAGCGGCTGTCCGACGCGCTGCGCAACGGGCACGAGGTGCTGGCCGTGGTCCGGGGCTCCGCCGTCAACCAGGACGGCGCCAGCAACGGGCTCACCGCCCCCAACGGCCCCTCCCAGCGCCGCGTGATCCGGCAGGCCCTTGCCAACGCGCGGCTCGCCGCCGACCAGATCGACGCGGTCGAGGCGCACGGCACGGGCACCACGCTCGGCGACCCGATCGAGGCCCAGGCGCTGCTCGCCACCTACGGCCAGGACCGGCCCGAGGAGCACCCCCTGTGGCTCGGCTCGGTGAAGTCCAACATCGGGCACACGCAGGCTGCCGCCGGCGTCGCGGGCGTCATCAAAATGGTGATGGCGATGCGGCACGGTGTGCTGCCCGCCACCCTCAACGTGGACGCGCCCAGCGACCAGGTCGACTGGACCACCGGCTCCGTCGCGCTGCTGACCGAGCAGCGGGAATGGACCGGCACCGGCCGCCCGCGCCGCGCAGGTGTCTCCTCCTTCGGCATCAGCGGAACCAACGCCCACGTCATCGTCGAGCAGGCACCCGCCGCCGCGCCCACGGCCCCCGCCGTCCCCGGGCAGGCGGACGACGCGGGCCCGGCACCCGCCGCGGTCGTACCGTGGCTGCTGTCGGCGCGCGACCAGGACGCCCTGCGCGCCCAGGCCGGACGCCTGCTGGCGCACGTCGAGGAGGCCGGCGCGGACGCGCCGCGCCCGCTCGACGTCGCCTACTCGCTGGCGACCACCCGCACGGCGTTCGAACACCGCGTCGCGGTCGTCGGCGCGGACCGCGACGGACTGCTGGCCGCCCTGGGCGCGGTCGCACGCGGCGAGGAGCCGGCCACCACGGCCCGCGAGGGACTGCTCGCCGTCCTCTTCCCGGGCCAGGGCTCGCAGCGGCTCGGCATGGGACGCGACCTGTACGAGCGCTTCCCGCTGTTCGCCGAGGCCTTCGACGCGGCCTGCGCCGGGCTGGACGAGCACCTGGAGCGTCCCCTGCGCGAGGTCGTCTGGGGCGACGACGAGGACGCCCTGAACGCCACCGCCTACGCCCAGGCCGCCCTCTTTGCCCTCGGAACGGCGCTGTACCGGCTCGCCGAGTCGTTCGGTGTCGTCCCCGAGTACGTGGCGGGACACTCCATCGGGGAGATCACCGCGGCCCACGTCGCCGGGGTCTTCACCCTGGAGGAAGCCTGCGCGCTGGTCGCCGCCCGCGGCAGCCTGATGCAGGCGCTGCCCGTCGGCGGTGCCATGGCGGCGGTCCAGGCCACCGAGGCCGAGGTGCTGCCCCACCTCACCGACGGCGTCGGCGTCGCGGCCGTCAACGGCCCGGCCTCCGTCGTGGTGTCGGGTTCCGGGCCGGACGTCGAGAAGGTGACCGCGGTCTTCCGCGAGCAGGGCCGCCGCACCACCGCCCTGCGGGTGTCGCACGCCTTCCACTCCCCGCTGATGGAACCGATGCTGGAGGACTTCCGCGCCGTACTGGAACGGCTGTCGCCCCAACCGCCCGCCCTGCCCGTGGTCTCCAACCTCACCGGCGCCCTCGCCACCGCGGAAGAACTCTGCTCCGCCGACTACTGGGTACGGCACGTCCGCGAGGCCGTCCGCTTCTCCGACGGGGTGAACACCCTTCACGAACAGGGCGTCACCAGGTTCCTCGAACTCGGACCCGACGGCGTCGCCTGCGCCATGGCCCGCGAGACCCTGCCCGACACCGCCGTGACCGTCGCCGCCCAGCGGCGCACCACCCCCGGCGAGACCGCCCTGGTCGACGCCCTCGCCTGGCTCCACGGACACGGCGTGACCGTCGACTGGGCCCGGTTCTTCGCCGGCCTGGGCGCCCGCCGGGTCGCCCTGCCCACGTACGCCTTCCAGCGGCGCCGCTTCTGGCCCGCGGAGATGCGCCTGGGCGCCGGGGCGGAAGCCGCCGGACTGACGCCCGCGGACCACCCGCTGCTCGGCGGGGCCGTGGAACTCGCCGGATCCGACGGCCACCTGTTCACCGGGCGGCTGTCGGTCGGCACCCACGGCTGGCTCGCCGACCACGTCGTCATGGGCGCCGTCCTCGTCCCCGGCACCGCCCTGCTGGAGCTGGCGGTACACGCCGGCACCTCCCTGGGCTGCGAGCTGGTGGAGGAACTCACCCTCGCCGCACCGCTGGTCCTGCCCGCCCGCGGTACCGTCCAGCTCCAGGTCGGCGTCGGCGCCCCCGACGACACGGGCCGCCGCCCGCTCGGCATCCACTCCCGGCCCGCCGACGACCCCGCCGCCACCTGGACGACCCACGCCGAGGGAGTCCTCGCGACCGGTCCTGCGGTCCCGGCCGCCACGGACTTCGACGCGTCCGTCTGGCCGCCCGAGAGGGCTGAACCGCTCGACACGGACGGCCTGTACGAGCGTTTCGAGGACGCCGGGTTCGTCTACGGACCGGTGTTCCGGGGACTGCGGGCCGCCTGGCGGCGCGACGGCGAGGTGTTCGCCGAGGTCGCCCTGCCCGACGGCGCCGACGGCGGCGCGTACGGTCTGCACCCGGCGCTGTTCGACGCCGCCCTGCACGCCACCGCGCTGGCCGGCCCGGCCGCCGACGGTGACGCGCCGCGGGACGGTGACGCGCCGCGGGACGGCGACGCGCCGCGGGGCGGGGGGACGTCACAGGGCGGCGGGGTTCCGTTCGCCTGGAACGGCGTGTCCCTGCACGCCGTCGGCGCGTCCGCCGTCCGCATCCGGCTCTCCCGGGCCGACGACGGCACCCTCGCCGTCGCCGTCGCCGACACCACCGGCGCACCGGTGGCCACCGTCGGCTCCCTGGTGACCCGCCCGATCTCCGCCGCACAGCTCGGCACCGCGGCGGGCCCCGACCGGGACTCCCTGTTCGCCCTGGACTGGGTCCCGGCGCCGGAGCGCGCCTCGGACACGCCGTCCGCCGCGCCCGAGGCGCGGACCGCGCGGATCGCCGTGATCGGCCCGGACGGCACCCCGGACCCGGCACTCCGGGACCTCCCCGCCGACCGGTACGCCGACCTGGCGGAACTCGCCGCAGGTGCCGGCGGTCCGGTACCACCGGTCGTCCTCCTGCCCGTCCGCACCGGCATCGACACCGGCACCGGACGGACGGCGGGAACGGACGGGCCGGTTCGTCCGGTCGGCACCCCTGCTCCGGGCGACCCGGCGCGCGCCGCGCACACCGCGACGGCCCAGGTGCTCGAAACGGTTCAGACCTGGCTCGGCGACGACCGGTTCGCCGTCTCCCGCCTGGTCGTCCTCACCCGAGGCGCCACCGACGGAGCCGACCCGGCGGCAGCCGCCGTATGGGGCCTGATGCGCGCGGCCCAGGCGGAACACCCCGGCCGCTTCACGCTGCTGGACCTGGACGCCGGCACCATCGGCGCCGACGACGCGGATCACACGGGTACGGCCCTCCCGCCCGCCGTGCTCAGCCCCACCTCCGACGAGCCGCAACTCGCGGTCCGCGAGGGCCGGGTGCTCGTGCCCCGACTGGTCCGGGTCCCGGCACCCGAACCACGGGGAACGGACGACCGGGACACCGACGGCACGGTCCTCGTCACCGGTGGCACCGGAGGCCTCGGTGCCGCCGTCGCCCGCCACCTGGTGGCCGAGCACGGCGCGCGGAGCCTGCTCCTGGTGAGCCGGCGCGGCCCGGCCGCCGACGGCGCCGGCGAACTCGCCGCCGACCTCGAGGCGTCGGGCGCCCGCGTCACCGTCGCCGCCTGCGACGTGACGGACCGCGCCGCACTCGACCGGCTGCTGGCCGGGATACCCGCCGACCGGCCGCTGCGCGCCGTGATCCACGCGGCGGGCGTGCTGGACGACGGAGTGGTCGACTCCCTCACACCCGAGCGGCTCGCCACCGTCCTGCGACCCAAGGCGGACGCCGCCTGGCACCTCCACGAGGCCACCGCGGGGCTCCCGCTCGACGCCTTCGTGCTGTTCTCGTCGGTGGCCGGCACGCTCGGCAACGCCGGACAGGCCAACTACGCGGCGGGCAACGCCTTCCTGGACGCCCTCGCCCGGCACCGCCGCACCCTCGGACTGCCCGCCCTCTCCCTCGGCTGGGGTCCCTGGACCCGGGGCAGCGGCATGACCGGCGAGCTCAGCGAGGCCGACATCGCGCGCATGACCGGCGCGGGCATGCCGCCGATGTCCCCGGAGCAGGGCCTGGCCCTGTTCGACGCCCTCCGCGCCGCGGACACGGGAGCGACGGTCCTGCCCGTACGGCTGGACCTGGGTGCCCTGCGGGCCCTCGGCGAGGTCCCGCCGCTGTTCCGGTCGCTGATCAGGGTGACGTCCCGCCGCGCGGCCCCGGCAGCGGGAGCGGAGGCCGCGGACCTCACCCGGAGGCTGTCCGGACTCACCCCGGCGGAGGGCCGGGAGGCGCTCCTGGAGCTGGTGCGCGGACAGATCGCCACGGTCCTCGGACACGTGGACCCGGCCGACGTCGAGCCGACCCGGCCCTTCCAGGACCTCGGCTTCGACTCGCTGACCTCCGTCGAGCTGCGCAACCGGCTCGGCGCGCTCACCGGCACACGTCTCCCGGCCACCCTCCTGTTCGACCACCCGACGCCCGGCGAACTCGTCGCCCACCTGTACGCACGGATCGCCCCGGCCCGGACCGGCGGACCGGAGGCGGTTCTGGCGGAGCTGGACAGGCTGGAGAAGAGCATCGCGGGTGTCGAAGTCGGCGCCGAACTGTTCGAACAGGTCGCGGGCCGGCTGGAGGTGCTCCGCAGCAAGTGGCAGTCCCTGCGCACGGAGTCGCCCGCGGCGTCCGGCGAGGGGGACGACGGGTTCGACTTCGAATCGGCCACGGACGAGGAGGTGTTCGACATGCTCGACAACGAACTCGGGCTGTCGTAGCAGCGTCCCGCCCGGTCCCGCCCGCCCGGCCATCGGCCGGGCGGGCGGCGTCGTTCAGGACGGCCGGCCGACGCGTCCGGCGCCGTCCGGCTCACCGGTCCTGCCGGAAATCCGGCCCGTTTCCCCCTCGGCGGATGCCCGCTCGGAGGTGGCACGGGCCGCCGCCTCACCCGCTGTTCAGCGGTTTTCCGGCCACGGCGACCCTCGCCTGGCCTGTTTCGCCCTGCTGGATGACCGGAGCGGGCATCGGGGCGGGCGGCGGGCGGACGCGCGTCCGGAGGACGCCGGCCCGGTGCCGTACGGATCGGGTGCCCGGCGGATTCCCGGACGGAAGCGGACGTTCCCCGGGCCCCTGACGGTAGCCGTCGGCCCCGTTCGACACCCCGAACCACCCCGAACCGCTCCACGCCGCCGGACCGACGCTCCGGGCGTGCCCGTTCGGGCACCGTACGCTGCCCGCTCACACATTTCCGCAGCTCATCGGCTCACACCGGACCGAGGCCCGGGGCTTCGAACGCCCTCCGGTGTCCGCCGCCGTCCGATGTCCGCAGGGCGCCCCGGCACCCGCCGCACCGGACGCAGAAGGCCCGTGAGCGCCGGAAGGCGCCCACGGGCCGGTTCCCCGCACCCGGGGGAGTGGTGCGAGGGTCAGAGGGGCCGGCGGAAGCCGGCCAGCGCGGCGAACGCGCCCACCGCGCTGATCACCGCGCCGATGACCAGCGCGGGGATCGCGTGGTCTAGGCCCGGCACGTCCAGTGCGAGGGCGCGGGTGGCGTCGATGGCGTAGGTCAGGGGGTTCACGTGGGCGACGGCCGCCAGCCAGCCGGGCAGGTCGGCGACGGGTACGTACGCGCTGGACGCGAACATCAGCGGGAAGATCACGATCAGGGCGAGGTTCTGCAGTGGCTCGGCCCGCCGCAACCAGGCACCGGCCGCGATGAAGGCCCAGCCCAGCGAGAAACTGATGAAGAGCGTGAGTCCGGCGGACAGGGCGATCTCGGCGATGCCCCCGTTGGGGGAGTAGCCCATGGCCGTCATCGCCAGCACCATGATCACGAGGATCTGCACGGCGCTGCGCACGAGTCCCACGAGGCTGCGCGCGGCCAGCAGGGCCCCGGGGTGCACCGGCAGCGAGCGCAGCCGGGCGACCACGCCGTTGCGGAGGTCCTCCACCAGCCCCACCCCGGACTGCATCGCCGACTGGGCTGCGTTGTCCACCAGGACGGCCGGCAGCACGAAGTCGAGGTAGCTGACGCCGTCCGGGAAGTGCGGGGGCATGCCCATCTTGCTGAACACCTGGGTCAGCACGAACAGGATGACCACCGGCTGGATGAGGCCGAAGAGGACGATGCCCGGGTCGGTCACCATCGCCCGCAGCGACCGTCCGGTCAGCACCCACACCTGAGCGACGAACGAACTCCCGCCGAAGTCGGGCGCCTCGAGTGCGACGGCCGGGGGAGCGTCCGGGCGCGCGGCGGGAGTGAGGTGCGTGGTCAAGAGGTCCTCCACAGAGGGCGTCGGGCGGCGGTCACGCCGGGGTCCTGGCGTGCTGCTCGGCGAGGGTCAGATACACGTCGTCCAGGCTCGGTTCGCCGAACGTCAGCTCCGTGGCCTCGACACCCGCGTGGTCCAGCGCGCGGATGACGTCGGCGATCTCCCGGGTGGTGTCGATGGGGACGACGAGGCTGCGGGTGCCCTCCTCGCCGCCGACCGGGGCGAACCCGGCGCCGCGCAGCGAGGCCCCCGCTCTCCCGGGGGCGTCGTCACCGTCCAGCGTCAGGGTCACGGTCCGGCGGCCGACGGTGGCCTTGAGCTCCTCGGGCGTGCCGGAGGCGACGACCCGGCCCGCGGAGAGCACCGCGATCGTGTCGGCGAGGCGGTCGGCCTCCTCCAGGTACTGCGTCGTCAGCAGGACGGTGGCGCCCTGCCGCACCAGACCCTCGACGATCTCCCACAGCTTCAGCCGGCTCGACGGGTCCAGACCGGTCGTGGGTTCGTCCAGGAAGATCACCTGAGGGCCGCCGACCAGGGACACCGCCAGGTCCAGCCGTCGCCGCAGACCCCCCGAGTAGCCGCTCGCGCGCCGGTCGGCGACCGTCGTCAGCTCGAACAGCTGCAGGAGCTCGTCGGCGCGGGAGTGCGCGGCCCGGCGACCCGCTCCGAGCAGCCGGGCGATCAGGACCAGGTTGTCCCGTCCGCTGAGCCGGCCGTCCACGGACGCGAACTGGCCCGTGAGCCCGATGCGGCGGCGGATCTCGAAGGGGTCCCGGGTCACGTCGTACCCGGCGACCGACGCCCGGCCGGAGGAGAGCGGCAGGGCGGTGGTGAGGATGTTGACCAGAGTGGTCTTGCCGGCTCCGTTGTGGCCGAGGAGGGTCAGGACGGTGCCCCGGCGGGCACTGACGCTGACCGAGTCCAGGGCGTGGACCGTGCCGTACGACTTGCTGACGGCGTCCGCCTCGATCATCAGATCGCCGGAGCCGGAGCCGGAGCCGGGCTGGGTGACGGGGGGCATGACGAGCCCGCTCATGAAGTGATCTCCCGCTGGTGGATGTGTGGATGCGCGCGGAGCGGAGGACCGGCCTCCGGCCCACCCGTGGATGCCGCGGCCCGCCGGGGCGGGCCGCGGGGCGCGGACGCGTGCCGTACCCCGCCTACCGGTCGTCGCCCCCGTCCATGAGGCGGAACAGGTCCTCGTCCGAGGCGCCCTCCAGGTCCAGCGGCCCGCCGGCCGGTTCCGTGACGTCGGCGCGGGCCGGGGTCCAGCGCGCGGCCAGCGTCCTCAGCCGGGCCGCCGTCCCGGAGTCGAGGTCGGCGCCCGACGTGAGCAGCGCCTCCAACGCGTCGACTAGGGCGCCCGCGTCCCGGGCGCGGACCGGCCCGGAGCGCCGGAGCGTGTCGCACACCAGCCGGGCCACCGCGGCGGGGGAGGGATGGTCGAAGACCAGGGTCGGCGGCAGCCGGACCCCGGTGACGGCGGTGAGCCGGTTGCGCAGTTCGACGGCGGTCACGGAGGTGACGCCCAGTTCGGTGAAGGCCAGTCCGGGACCGGCGTCCGGCGGCAGCTCCCCGCCGACCACGGCCGCCAGCTCGCCGCGCACCAGGTCCGTCACCAGGGCCTCGCCCTCCGCCTCGGTCAGACCCGCCAGCCGTTCGGCCAGCGCCGGCGCCGCGTCCGCCGCTGACACGGCCTCCGGGCTCGCCACGGCCACCGTCCCGGCGGGCACCGGGGCCAGCCAGTACGACTCGTGCTGGAAGGCGTACGTGGGCAGCGGCACCGCCCGGGCCCCGGGCAGCACCGCCCGCCAGTCGACCGGCAGCCCGTGCGCGTGCAGCCGTACGGCGGCGGCGAGCAGGGACCCTTCCTCGTCCTCCCCGCCTCGCAGCAGCGGCTCCACCACCGGCCGGACGCCCGGCTCCCGCTGCCCGAGCCGCGCCTCGAGGCACTCGTCGACCATGGGGGTGAGCGCGGCCTCCGGGCCCAACTCGACGTAGACGCCGGTGCGCGCCTCGGCGAGCA
This sequence comes from Streptomyces sp. NPDC044984, assembly GCF_040646935.1. Classification (NCBI taxonomy): domain Bacteria; kingdom Bacillati; phylum Actinomycetota; class Actinomycetes; order Kitasatosporales; family Streptomycetaceae; genus Streptomyces; species Streptomyces sp. NPDC044984. Next base: position 4,604 of record NZ_JBEZBE010000072.1, on the reverse strand, counting down.
CCCCGACCGCGTCCGCGAACCGGACCGCCTCCCGGGCGTGCCGCACCCAGTGGCCGGGGTCGCGGGCCTCCTCGGCGGTCAGCGGACGGCCGGTGACGCCGGAGATCAGCGGCAGGCCGGGTCCGGCGAAGGACAGGGCCGCCACGGTCTCCCGGAACTCGGCGAGCACCGGGTCCATCAGCGGCGAGTGGAAGGCGTGGCTGACCATCAGCCGGCGCGTCTTGTGCCCGGCGGCGGTCAGCTCACCGGCCAGTTCGGCCAGCGGACCCTCCGCGCCCGACAGCACCACCGACCGCGGGCCGTTCACCGCGGCGACGGCGATGTCCTCGGAACGCCCCTCCAGCCACGGCAGCACCTCGTCCTCGGAGCAGCGGACGGCCACCATCGCGCCGCCCGGCGGCAGCGACTGCATCAGCCGGCCGCGCGCGGCGACCAGGGCGCAGGCGTCCGGCAGGTTCAACACGCCCGCCACGTGCGCGGCGGCGATCTCGCCCACCGAGTGGCCCACCAGCCGCGCGGGCGTCACCCCCCAGGAGGCCAGCAGCCGGTACAGGGCGACCTGGAAGGCGAACAGGGCGGCCTGCGCATAGCCGGTGCCGTGCAGCAGCGCGGCCTCCTCGCTGTCCGGTCCGGCCCACATCACCGAGGCCAGGGGGCGCTCCAGCAGGGGATCGAGCTCCGCGCACACCTCCCGCAGCGAGGCGTCGAACACCGGGAACGCGGCGGCGAGCGCCCGGCCCATGCCGGGACGCTGACTGCCCTGCCCGGTGAACACGAACGCGGGCTCCGGGGAACCGCCCGAGCTCCGGCCCGTCGCCCCGGCGGCCCCGCCCCGGGCGAACCCGGCGGCGGCCGCCGTGAGCGAGGCCCGGTCGGTGCCGGTGAGCACGGCTGTACGGCCGTGCAGGGAGCGGGTGGTGAGGAGGGAGTAGGCGATGTCGCGGGCCGACACCTCCGGATGCGCCTCGGCGTACCCGGCCAGTCGCCGGGCCTGGCCCCGCAGTGCCGCGGTGTCCCGCGCCGACACCAGCCACGGCACGACGGCCCCACCGGCCCCCGGGACGGCCCGCCCGGCCCCACCCGCGTCCGCCGGCCCGTCGGCCCGCCCGGCCTCGGCCGGGGCCTCCTCCAGGACGAGATGGGCGTTGGTGCCGCTGATGCCGAACGACGAGACGGCCGCCCGGCGGGGCCTGCCGTCCCCTGCCGGCCACTCCCGTGCCTCGTTCAGCAGCCGGACGGCGCCGGAGGACCAGTCCACGCGGGAGCTGGGGGTGTCCGCGTGCAGGGTCCGCGGCAGCACCCCGTGCTCCAGCGCGAGGACCATCTTCATCACCCCGGCCACACCGGCCGCCGCCTGGGTGTGGCCCAGGTTCGACTTGACCGAGCCCAGCCACAGCGGACGCCCCTCGGGACGCTCGCGCCCGTAGGTGTCGAGCAGCGCCTGCGCCTCGATCGGGTCGCCGAGCGGCGTACCGGTGCCGTGCGCCTCCACCGCGTCCACGTCCGCCGCGGTCAGCCCCGCGTCGGCCAGCGCCCTTCGGATGACCCGGCGCTGGGCGGGACCGTTGGGCGCGGTCAGGCCGTTGGAGGCGCCGTCCTGGTTGACCGCCGAGCCGCGGATCACCGCGAGCACGGGATGACCGTTGCGCCGGGCGTCGGACAGCCGTTCCAGGAGCAGCAGGCCGGCGCCCTCCGACCAGGCGGCCCCGTCGGCGCCCTCGCCGAAGGACTTGCAGCGGCCGTCCGGGGACAGGCCCCGCAGCCGGGAGAAGCCCACGAACGGTGCCGGTGTCGCCATCACCGCCACGCCCCCGGCGAGCGCCAGCTCCGACTCCCCGGACCGCAGCGACCGGCACGCCAGGTGCAGCGCGACCAGCGACGACGAGCAGGCCGTGTCCACCGTCAGGGCGGGACCGTCGAGGCCCAGGGCGTACGAGATCCGCCCGGACAGCGCACCGGCGGAGGTGCCCACCGGGAGCAGCCCCTCCAGTTCGCCGGAGGGGTCGGTCGCGCCCGTCGCGTAGTCGTGGTACATGGCGCCGGCGAACACACCGGTACGGCTGCCGCGCAGCGTCAGCGGATCGATCCGGGCCCGCTCCACGGCCTCCCAGGCGAGCTCCAGCAGCAGTCGCTGCTGCGGGTCGGTGGCGAGCGCCTCCCGTGCCGACATGCCGAAGAAGCCGGCGTCGAAGTGGGCGGCGTCGCGCAGGAAGCCGCCCTCGCGGGCGTAGGAGGTGCCCGGGTGTTCCGGGTCGTCGTCGAAGAGGGTGCCGAGACGCCAGCCGCGGTCGGTGGGGAACCCGGACACGGCGTCCACGCCGTCGGCCAGCAGCGTCCACAGCGCTTCCGGGGAGGCGATGTCCCCGGGCAGCCGGCAGGCCATGCCCACGATCGCCACGGGCTCGTCGCCGGGCACCGGGCCGGGCGGTGGTTCCTCGTCCCGGCGGTTCAGCCCGGCCAGTTCCCGGGCGAGGGCGGTCGGGGTCGGGAAGTCGAAGGCCACCGCGGCGGGCAGCGCGAGCCCGGTGGCCTCGGCGAGCGCGTTGCGCAGCCGCACCGAGGCCACCGAATCGAGGCCGTGCGCGCGGAACGTGACGTCCGGACCGATGGGTTCCGTGCCGTCCGCGTCCCCCGCGCCGAGCACCTCGGCGACCGCGGCGACGACCAGGTCGAGAGCCGTGCGCGGGTCCGGGCGGGGCGCGTCGGCGGGAACCGGCACGGGGTGCGCCGCGGCGTCGGCCAGGATCCGCTCCAGCGCCAGCCGGTTGATCTTCCCGGCGGGTGTGCGCGGCAGGGCCGGCAGGACGACGAGCTCGAGCGGGATCTTGTACTCGGCGACGCCGCGTTCCCGCAGGAACGCCGTCACCTCACCGAGGCCGACCGGGCTCGCGGGTACGTTCCCGGCGTCCGATGGGGCGTCCGACGACGCGGTCACCACCAGGCAGGGGTACTCCCCGAGCCGGGGGTCGGGTCTGGCGACCACCGCCAGCGGACCGATGCCGGGCAGGTCCGCCAACAGGCCCTGGACCTCCACGGCGTTGAACTTGCGCCCGCCCACGTTGATCAGTTCGGCGGAGCGGCCGTGGAACACCACGAGACCGTCCGCGCCGATCGAGGCGAGGTCACCGGTGCGCAGCCAGCCGTCCTCGGACACCACCGACCGGGTCAGCTCCGGCTCGCCGTGGTAACCGCGGAACATGCTGGGGCTGCGGTAGTACAGCTCCCCGGCCTCACCGGGGGCACACGGCCGTCCGTCCTCGTCGAGGACGCGCAGCTGCGCGCCCCGCACCGGTCGCCCCACACTGCGCGCGGCGACCTCCGGCGGGTCCCCGGCCAGACTGCTGGTGCCGTTCCCGGCCTCCGACATGCCCCAGACCACGACCAGCGTGGTGTCCAGGGTCTCCCGCACCTCGCGCACCAGGGCGGCGGGCAGGGCGGCGCCGGCGGTCAGCACCCGCTCCGGGCGGAACCCCGCCCCCGACTCCGACGCCCGGGCCCGCGCCACCACGTCGTGCAGCTGCGCCGGCACGGCGACCACCACGCTCGGCCGCTCCGACCGCGCCAGCTCCAGGAAACGGTCCACGTCCCACGAGCCCAGCAGCACCTGACGGCCGGAACGGAACAGCGCCGAGTACATCGACTGCAGTCCGAAGCAGTGGGTCAGCGGGCACGCCGTGATCAGGGTGCCGCCGTACGGCTCGGCGCTGTCCTCGGTCGCCGCGCGGGAGTTGGTGAGCAGCGAGTCGTGGGTGTGCAGACAGATCTTGGGCCGCGCGGAGGTGGTGCCGGAGGAGGGGAACAGCAGGAACGGCGCGTCGGGCCGCACCTCCACCGGCCGGGGCCGCTCGCCCGCGCAGCGCGCCAGCAGGCCCTCGACCGTCTCCGCCCCGTCCGTCGCGTCGCCGCCGGCGACCAGGACGGCGCGCAGCGACGGCAACGCCTCCCGCAGCGCCGCCGTGCCGAGCGGGCCGTCGGCGTCCTGGACACCCGACGGCAGCACGAGCACCGTCGGGTCGACCCGCTCCAGCAGGGCCCTCACGTCGGCGGGGGTGTTGCCCCGGTGGACGGGCAGGGTGACGGCCCCCACCGACGCGGCCGCCAGGTGCAGCGTGACGTACTCCCAGCAGTTGGGCAGGTGCAGGGCGACCACGTCGCCGGGGCCGACACCGGCCTCCTGGAGACCGCGGGCCAGCGCGTCCACCTCGGCCCGCCACTCCGGCCAGGTCAGGGAGCGTTCGCCGTCCACCAGCGCCACCGCGTCACCCCCGTCGCGCACGGCCGCGGCGAACACGTCGGGCAGGGTGAGGCCGTCCAGCCCGCCGTCGGTGGCACCGGGCGGCTGGATCACGTAGTCGTCAGCGTGGACGGGCACCATCACTCCCGGGGGTGTCGAGCGTTTCCGGCGAAGGGGAACCCGTCCAGGCTGCTGCCCGACACCCCGGATTTTCCCTAGACATGGCCCGCCGCGCGCATACGGGAGCCGGGAGAGGGGACGGGGCGTCTGCCCGCCTGCCCGCCTGCCCGCCTGCCCGCCTGCCCGCCTGCCCGCCTGCCCGCCTGCCCGCCTGCCCGCAGGCACGGCAGCGGCCCGGCGGGGCAGCTCG
>NZ_JBEZBE010000071.1:0-14723 GCF_040646935.1 Streptomyces sp. NPDC044984 | reverse complement strand
GCTGGGGATCCCGGTGAACCCCGCGAAGTTCGCGTCCGAGAAGCTGACGAACGCGCAGAAGCTGGCGCTGTCCGCCGAGCCGGGTCAGGGCCAGCTCGGCCCAGGCGCGGCCCGCCCGCCGCCGCACGGCGGCCGGCGCGGTGGCGTGGGCCAGGCACCGGTGGACCCGGCGGACGAAGCGGGGCGTCCGGTCCGAGGAGACGAGCCCCGCCTCCTCGGCCGGGATGAGGGCGTCGAGGTCGTGCCCGAGTGCGCCGGCCAGCCACGCGACGTCCCCGGCCTCGGCGTCCTCCTCCAGGAGGGCCAGCGCGGCCAGCAGGGCACGGGTGCCGTCGGGCAGCGCGCGGAACCGCCGGCCGAGGCAGCGCTCCAGGGCCGCTCCCGGCAGCAGGGGGTCCGGCAGTGCCGCCCGGCCCGCCCGCTGGTCGGGGGTGAGCACCGTGGGCAGGTCCACCAGGGCACGCGGGTTGCCCTCCGCCACGGCGAGGACGGCGGCCACGGCGTCGGCGGCCAGCCGCGGGTGACGGTCCGCCAGCACCTCCCGGGCGGCCTCCTCACCGAGCGCGGGCAGCGACAGCTCGGCCGCGCCCCAGTCCGCGGACGGGACCGGCCCCTGCCCGTCGGAAGCGGCCAGCAGCAGCACCCGGGTCCCGTCGAGCCGGCGGGCCACGAACGCCAGGGCCCTGGCGGAGGCGGGGTCGAGCCACTGCCAGTCGTCCACGGTGAGCAGCACGGGACGCCGCTGAGCGGCGGCGGCCAGCGTCCGCCACAACGCCGAGCAGACGGACGTCTCGTCACCGCCGCCGGCATGCCTGCGCAGCGCGTCGGGCAGCGCCGCGCGGACCGCGCCCGGCAAGGCGCCGGACGCGGCGGACAGCGGGACCGTCAGCGAGCGGAGCGCGGAGTACGCCGACGTGCCGCCCTCGGCGCGGGGGGCGACCCGCAGCACCTGCCCACCGGCGTCGGCGGCGGCCTCGGCGGCCCAGCGCAGCAGCGTGCTCCTGCCGCTGCCGCCCTCGCCCCGGACGGCCAGTGCCGTGCCGTGCCGGTCACCGGCGCCGGCCAGGGCCGCGCGTACCGCCGTGAGCACATGGTCCCGGCCGCGCGGGTGTTCCGCCGTCCGCGGCGCGACCTCGCGGACGGGACGCGGCGCACTGCCGGCGCATACGACTGGCCTCATGTCAGCCTCCTCGGGAACGAGACGATCGTCCGCCCGAATACGCACGCGTGGTCACACGTGTGTCGTGCGCGGCCGCCGTGGACCGACGGACGCATGGGACGGAACGTGTCCCAACCTAGGAAAGGAGGCCGAAAAGAGCCCTAGGTAATTCGACCGTGATTCGCCTTGCCCCCGAACCGACCGGAGGCAGGCCCCGCCCCGGAGCGGGCTCGGTCAGTCGGGCGTGCCCGCGAGGGCGGCCGGGAGCTGCGCCCGCCGGTTGATCTGCAACTTGGCGTAGGCGCTGTACAGGTGCGCCCCGACCGTGCGGTGCGAGAGGTACAACTGGTCGGCTATCTGCTTGTTCGAGTACCCCTCGGCGGCCAGCCGTGCGACGTGCAGTTCCTGGGCGGTGAGCACCGCGTCGGCGGCGACGGCGTGCGGCGACCGGGTCGGCCGGACGCTGCCGGCGGCACCCAGCTCCCGTGCCGTCCGCCGGGCGAGTGGCGTCGCGTGGTGCGACTCGAAGACGTGCAGGGCCGCGGCAAGGTGGCCACGGGCCTCCGTGATGTGGCGTTCGCGCCGCAGCCACTCACCGAAGAACAACCGGGTCCTGGCGAGGTCCAGGGCCGCGGAGGTGCGCTCGCCGTGCGCTATGGCCCGCTCGAAGTGGTCGCGCGCCCCGCCGTCCGGTGACAGCAGCGCCCGGGTCCGTTCGACCAGCATCGCGAGGTGGTCGGAGCCGCTGGACGCGAGGGCGGCCGCGGCCATGCCGAGCCAGCCGTCCACGGCCTCCGGACGCCCCGCCCGTACGGCCGCGTCGGCCAGGCCGCCGCCCGCCCACAGGCCGATGGGCGGATGCTCCACGCTGCGCAGCAGGTGGACGACCGCGTCCTCGGGGCGGCCCTCGTTCGCCGCCAGCTCGGCCGAGGCCCAGGAGGCGATGGCGGCGACCCTGGCGAAGGGGGCGGGCCCGGACAGCTCCGCGGAGGTCGCGAGGGCGGTGGCCGCGAGCGCGTCCTCACCGCGCCACGCGCGCGCGAGGGCGATGCTCGCCGCGCAGATCGCCCCGACGACCGACAGACCGAGGTCACCGCTGAGCCGCAGGGCCTGCTCGCAGTCGGCGAGGCCGGCGGCGACCGCCTGGGCGTTCATGCGTACCGTGCCGCGCCCGGCCAGGGCCACCGTCTCGTCGCTCGTCCGTGCCGACCGGTGGAACAGGTCGACCTCGGCGCTCCACACGCGTTCGGCGCCTTCGAGGTCGTGGGCGTCCTCGAAGGCGAACGCGAGACAGTTCATCAGCGTCGCGTCGGTCTCGCGCACCTGCGGCCGCAGCACCGACAGCGCCTCCTCCACGGAGGGCAGCCGGTCGGCCGAGCCGACCAGGGCCAGCGCGATGCTCCGCAGCAGCCGCTGCCGCTCGGTGCCGGCGATGCCGGGGCGTCGCAGTTCCTCGGTGACCACCGCCGTGACCTCGGCGGAGAGGTCTTGCCGGGTGTAGCCGCGTACCGCCGCCCAGGTGAGGACCTCGACCCGGTCGTCCGGGTCGCTCAGGGCCCGTGACAGTGCGACCAGCTCGTCACCGCCCCGGTCCGGGAGCGTCGTACTGGTGCTGGCGAGCATCCACTCGGTGCGGGCGAGCTGCATGACCGACGCCTCGTCCTCGGCGGGCGGCCTCGCCTCGGCGAGCAGGGCGACGGCCTCGGCCGTGGCACCCGCCTGCCGCGCGGCCTCCGCCGCCATCACCGTGCGCCGGGCCCGTTCCCTCGGCACCGGCGTCAGCGTGACCGCGCGCCGCCAGGCGGCGGCCGCCTCGGTCCGCGCACCGCGCCGCCCGGTCGCCACGGCGAGCCGCTCCAGCTCGGCGGCGACGTTCTCATTCCAGCCGGTGACCGCCGCGGCCCGGTGCTGGACGGCACGCGCCGGATCGACGACGACCGCCGCCAGCTCGGTGTGCACCCGGGAGCGCATGTCGGAGTCGGCGTTGTCGTACACCGCCGAGCCCACCAGCGGGTGGCGGAACCGGAAGGAGCCGTCGCTGAGCGTGATCAGCCCGAACTTCTCGGCCGGCGCGAAGTCGCTCTGCTCCAGGCCCAGGCCGCGGGCCGCGGTCAGTACTTCGTGGCTGCTGGAGTCCTGCCCCGCGGCGGCGACGAGGAGCGCTCGCCGCGTGGCCGGCGGGAGCAGGGCGACCTCCGCGAGGAACGAGTCCTCCAGGCGTTTGCCCATCGATACCCGGCCGCGCTCGGCGCTCGGCGCGCCGTCGAGGTGGGACGGGCTGGCCGACCACTCGGCCAGGGCGAGCGGGTTGCCCATCGCCCGCTCGACCAGCCGCTGCCGCTGCGGCTCCGTCAGCGCGGGCGCGTGCTGGGCGAGCAGCCGCAAGGAGTCCTCCCGGCCGAGCGGGGCCAGCGGCACCTGGTGCCGGAAGCGGGGACTGCGGTCGGGGTAGATGCGATCGGCGCGACTGGTGGCCAGCAGCAGCGCCGGCATGACGCTCATGCGGGCGGCGAGGAAGGTGACGATGTCGGCCGTGGACACGTCGAGCCAGTGCAGATCCTCGACCAGCACCACGAGGGGTCCGTGCGCCGCCGCCTCCTCCAGCAGCCCGAACGCGGCGAGCCCCGTGACCAGCCGGTCGGCCGGCTCCCCTTCGGCGCCGAAGGCCACGTCCAGGGCGGTCCGCTGGCGCGGTGACAGGGCGTCCACGCGGTCGAGGAGGGGCAGCAGCAGCTCGTGCAGTCCCTCGTAGCCCACCGTGCCGGTGCCGCGGACCCCGTGGCAGGAGAGCACCTGGAAGCCCGACGCGGACGCGGTGTCGACGACCGCGGAGACGAGACTGCTCTTGCCGATCCCCGCCTCGCCGTACACCAGGGCCGAGGACCCGTGCCCTTCGCGTGCCGCCTCGAGGAGAGCGGACAGCCGCTCGACTTGCGATTCGCGCCCGATCACGTACACGCACCTACTCTTCGGAGCTTCTGGATGTGCGGTGGCCCGTGGCCACTCACCATCAGTACTGCCGCGCCGGGCCGGCTCGCATCCTACCTCTTTGCACATGTATGGCCAGAGGGGACGGGGTAGCCGCCGGCGGTCGTCGTGCGCCCGACACCTGACACCCGTGGGTCACGGAGCAGTCGGACGACCGATGCCGACCCGGCCCCCGCACCGCACAGTGGGCCCGCACAGGATCGTATTCCGGCGTCCGAGGAGGACGGATGATGACCACCATGGCACGGCTCGCGCGGCGGCTGCCGTGAGGAGCGCGCTCGCGCGACCGATCTGGGAGGAGGCGCTGTGCCGCACCGTGGACCCGGAGCTGTTCTTCCCGGTGGGTGAGGCGGGGGCCGCGGCCGTCCAGACCGCGGAGGCGAAGCGCATCTGCGGACGGTGCCCGCTGACCCGGGCCTGCCGGGAGTGGGCGCTGAGCGAAGGGGAGGACAGCGGTGTGTGGGGAGGCCTCAGCGAGCAGGAGCGCCGGGTCATGCGCCGTGCCGCCGCGCGGCGGAGGTACCGCCGGTCCGCCCGTGCAGCCTGATTCCGGGCTTCCACTTTTTTTCCACTGCGCTCAGGGACACTCTCGTGGGCCGATGGCTCACCGAGTTGCGGTACCCCGGGCAGGCTGCCCCGGCAGACGGGGGTCCGATGAGTAGCGCAAAGGAACGGACCTATGAGTCAGCAGTCGTGGGCACGCGGCACCGAGGGCCCCCTGACGCTCGACGTCACCCTCCACAACCTGTTCGCGCCGGCGGAGAACGCCTCGGTGTCCTGCCGGTTCACCTTCGACCCGGCGGCCCCCTTCTCCGTGCGGCTCGACCTCATGACGCCGTCGGCACCGCGGATCTCCTGGGTCGTCGGGCGCGACCTGCTGATGCAGGGGACCGAAGGGCTCAGCGGCGAGGCGGACGTCAAGATCTGGCCGTCCCGGCGGCACGACGACACGCCGTTCCTGTACCTGCGCCTGGAGCGGACCGACGCCTCGGCCGCGTTCATGACCGAGCTGGCTCCGATCCGGGCGTGGCTGGAGCGGACGTACGACCTCGTCCCCAGGGGCGGCGAAAGCCGGCTGGTCGACTGGGACGCGCTGGCCTGCGGCCTGCTGCCGCCCTGCTGACGCGGTCGCCGGGGACACTGGCGCGGACGGTCTACGGTCAAATGCCCTATGGCCGCCGCCGCCGGGAGCGGCACACTCGGAGCCGTCGCGCCCCCCATGATGAGGATCCGAGATGTATGTCGACGCCCCGAACCAGGTGATCGAAGCCGCGAGCGGTGTGCGGTACGCCTACCGCCGCACCGGCGCGGCCAGCTCCCCGTCGCCGCCGCTCCTCCTGCTCCAGCACTACCGGGGCACACTCGACGGCTGGGACCCGGCGCTCATCGACGCGCTGGCCGCCGAACGCGACGTCATCACCCTGGACAACGCGGGGGTCGGACTCAGCACCGGACAGGCGTGCCGCACCGTGCGCGACCTGGCCCGGGACACCCTCGCCTTCATGGACGCCCTCGGCCTGCGGCAGGCGGACGTCCTCGGCTACTCCATGGGGGGCTTCACCGCACAGGAGGTGGCGCTGCTGCGCCCGTCCGCGGTCCGCCGGCTGGTCCTCGCGGCCACCGCACCGCGCGGGGGTCCGTGCATCGAGGGGTACCCCGAGGACATCGTGGCCCACACCGACGTCGACCGGCTCAACATCCAGGACTACCTGTACGCCTTCTTCAACCACACTGAGACGAGCCAGCGCAGCGGCCTGGGCTTCGTCGGCCGGTACATCGAGCGCGAGGAGGACCGGGACCTGCCGGTCCCGGCGGAGGTCCGGGCGGCGCAGTACGAGGCGGTGGTCGAGTGGGGCGTCCCCGACCCCGCCGCCCTGGAGCGGCTCTCGGCGGTCACCCACCCCACGTTCGTGGCCGGTGGCGACAACGACCGCGTGATCCCGTCGAGCGCGGCCCATCTGCTGGGCGGACTGCTGCCCCGGGCCCGAGTGAAGGTCTACCCGGACTCGGGCCACGGGTTCCTCTTCCAGCACCATGAGGAGTTCGCGCGGGACGTACAGGACTTCCTGCGCTGAGCGGCGCGCACACCGGCACACCGGGTCGTCGATCACCGGACCACGCCGGTCGAGACGTTCACCGGTGGCTTCGACGCGATCCTCGAACTGGGCGGAGGAGACAACGCCGCCCGGTCCCTGCGGCTGCTGCGCCCCGGAGGCGTCCTCGTCGACATCGCCCACCACGCCCCGCGCGGCCTCGGCCGCGGCACCGGGCTGCGGGTGGCGACCATGCTGGTGAAGCCGGATCGCACCGCCCTGCGGGAAGTGGCCTGGCTGGCGGCGATTGGACACCTCACCCCCGTGCTCGACCGCACCTACCCGCTGTCCGACGCCGCCATCGCGCACCGGCGGGGAGAGCGGCGCACCACCACCGGGAAGCTCGTGCTCACGGCCGAATGACCGTGCGGCACACGTCAGTCGGTCGACAGATCACCCGAAGCCGTGCCGCCGTGAGGATGGCCGGTGCAAGCCACTGAAAGGAACAGTCATGCCCACCCCCTACGACCTCATCGCGACGGTACCGTCGTTCACCGTCACCAGCGCCGACTTCGCCGACGGCGACGTCCTTCCCCTCGCCCAGGCCAGCGGCATCTTCGGAGCCGGCGGCGAGGACGTCTCCCCGCAGCTCGCCTGGTCCGGGTTCCCGGCGGAGACCAAGAGCTTCGTCGTCACCGTCTACGACCCCACCGCGCCGACGGGCAGCGGCTTCTGGCACTGGGCCGTCGCCGACATCCCGGTGACGGTGACCGAGCTGCCGGCCGGCGCCGGTGACGACCCGGCCGAGGGCCTGCCGGAGAAGGCGTGGCAGCTCGCCAACGACGCCGGGCTCAAGCGCTACCTGGGTGCCGCGCCGCCGGCCGGCCACGGCGAGCACGTCTACTACATCGCCGTGCACGCCGTGGACGTCGAGACCCTCGGACTGGACCGGGGCGCCACGCCGGCCTTCCTCGGCTTCAACCTCTCGGGCCACACCCTGGCCCGCGCCGTCATCACCGCGCGCTTCTCCGCGAGCTGAGCCCGGCGGGCGCCGTCCCCCGCGCGGGCGGCGCCCGGTGGGCCGGCCTTCAGGAGGTCCGGGGCCGCAGACCCAGCCGCCGCGCCACGTGCCGGGGCATCAGGGCCGCGTGTTCCTCCAGCAGGTCCAGGAAGGAGGCGGCGACGGAGTCCGGGCTGGTGCGGGTGTATCCGGTCAGGACCCGGGTGACCGGCGGGTCCGGACGCAGCACCGCCTCCGGGAAGTGGCGGGGGACGCTGCTGGCCGGCACCAGCGTGGGCCCCAGACCGGCGGCGGCGTACCCGACGGCAGCCGCCGCCTGTTCGGTGCGGACCGCGGCATGGGGCCGGAAGCCCGCCCGCGCGCAGGCGTCGTCGAGGAACCGCGCGAGCCCGCTGTCCGGGGTGAAGTGCACCCACGCCCGGTCGGCGAGGTCCGCCAGCCGTACGCGCGCCGCGGTCCCCGGACCGGTCAGGGGGTCGTCGGCGGCGGTGACCACCACGAACTCCTCGGTGCCGAGATGCCGGGCGGTGCCCTCCCACCGGTCGGGCAGCGGACCCACGGCGAGATCGGCGACGCCGGCCACCATGGCCTGGGCCAGCTCGTCCGAGCTCCGGTACTCGAACAGGCGGACCCGGACGCCCGGGTGCCGCTTGCGCCAGAGGCCGAGGACGGCGGGCAGCACGCCGGCGCTGACGGAGTACAGCGTGGCCAGATGGAGTTCGCCCGTGGACACACCCGCCGCGCGGCGCGCGGAGAGCGTGGCCCGGCCGGCCTCGGCGAGGGCGGCGCGGGCGTGCGGGAGCATGGACCGTCCGGCGGACGTCAGCCGCACCCCGCGGGGCAGACGTTCCAGCAGGAGGCCGCCGACCTCCCGCTCCAGAGCCAGGAACTGGTGGGAGAGCCCCGGCTGCGTCACGTTCAGCCGCTCTGCGGCCCGCGTGAACGAGCCGGCGTCCACGATCGCCACCAGATATTCTAGTTGTCGCAAAGTAGCCATGTGTTCAGCATATGGATCACATGAAAAACATGTCTTGGACTTATGACTCGGGGACGGCACAGGATCGTGGGTACCGCGCACACCCGCGCTCACCGGATCGTCGAAGGGTTGCCATGTCCGAGTACCGAAACGATGCCATCGTCACCGTGGGCAACATCGCGCTCTCCTTCCACCGGGCGGCCGCCGCGGTCACCCGCCGCATACTGGAGAAGCACGGCCATCAGGTGCGCAGTGTCGAGGCACCGCACGAGCGCGTGTTCCGCCTCCAGGAAGAAGACGCGGTGGACGTCCTGGTGTCGGCCTGGCTGCCGTCCAGCCATGACATCTACCTCTCCCGGTACGCCGACCGCGTCCGCGTACTGACGCCGCACTACGAGCCGTACTGTGTCTGGGCGGTACCGCCGTACGTGCCCGAGGAGGCGGTCGGCGAGGTGGCGGACCTGCTCCGGCCCGAGGTGGCGGAACGGATGACGACCACCATCCAGGGCATCAACCCGGGAGCCGGCATCAGCCGCTTCTCCGCCCGGATGGTCCGCGAGTACGGCCTGGACCGGGCGGGATACGGGTTCATGCCGGGCACCGAGATCGACTTCGTCGCCCGCCTCGACCGGGGTGTCGCCGACCGGGAGTGGTTCGTCGTCCCGCTGTGGCGGCCCCAGTACCTGAACCGGCTGCACGGACTGCGGACCCTCGCCGAACCGAAGGGGCTGCTCGGCACCGTCGACGGCGCCGCCCCCGTCATCACGCACGAGGCGCTGGACCGGATCGACCCCGCCGCCGTCGCCGAGCTGGACGCCCTGCACCTGGGCAACGAGGGCGTGGAGGAGATCGACAGCCTCATCAGCGTGGACGGTCTCACCCCCCTGGAGGCGGCCGACCGCTTCCTCGCCGCACGGCGTTGACGAGCGACCCCGACCCGCGGGATTCCAAGACACGTGTGTGAGAGGCGTGCACTGCTCAACCCTCTGGGAGCGGCTGCCTCGACTCCGGCCCTCGCGGCGGGAGCAGCGATCAGTGCGTCCGGCTCCGTCTCGGCCGCCGACTCCCGGCTGGGTGACGCTCTGTTCGCAGGGCAACAACCATTCTTTCATCATGTGGCGCACCGTGAACCGGCACCCGGGACAACGACCTCTTGGCCCCCGCGGGCGCCTGCCGCACGTCGGCGCCCCGGCCACCACCGTGTCGATGAAGGTCTATGGCGTGCACAACACCAACTCCGACATCGGTGCTGCCGACGACCCCGGGTAGGTCGAGGGAGCAGGCGTTCGGCGTTCTCCATCCACCGGTGAGGGCCGCCATTCCGTGTGCCCGGACCCTCCCCGTGACTGCTCACGCGGACCGTAAGTCAATCGACGGATCGCCACCGGACGGCCCGCCGAAAGGATGGGTGAGCAACGCTCGGCCGGTCCGGCGACCACCGGGGGCCGGGTACACACATCGCGAGGAGTCCACCATGAGCATCATCTCCAGTCCGCTGCCGGACGCGGAGCGCGCAGTGACCGGAACGGCCCTCCAGAGCACCCTGGTCGACCTGCTCGACCTCTCCCTGGTGGCCAAGCAGGCCCACTGGAACCTCTACGGACCGCGCTTCCGCACCATCCACCAGCAACTGGACGAGGTGGTCACCACCGCACGCGACTACGCGGACCAGGTGGCCGAGCGGGCCGCGGCCCTGGGCATCAGCCCGGACGGGCGGGCCGCGACCGTCGCGGCCGGCAGTGGGCTCCCGGGCTTTCCGCAGGGGTGGATCACCGACGACGACGCGGTAGAGGCACTGGTCCGTTCCTTCGCCGTTCTCATCGACCGTCTGCGTGCGCGGATCGAGGCCACGGGGACGGCCGACCCGGTCACCCAGGACCTGCTGATCGGGCTCACGGCCGAGATCGAGAAGCAGAGCTGGATGTTCCAGGCGGAGAACCGAGGCTGAACCGGCGGCACGAGCTGCCCGAGGAGAGGAATCATGAAGAACCCCGAGATCCTGCACCGGATCAGCGAAATGGCGGACGAGGAGCGCAGGCTGCGCGACTCCTTCGCCACCCGCGGCTTCGGAGGACCGGCAGAGCGGAGCCGACTGGGCGATCTGGAGCGCGAGTTGGACCAGTGCTGGGACCTGCTGCGGCAGCGCAGGGCCAAGACGGAGTTCGGGCAGGACCCCGACGAGGCCCACACCCGGCCCCAGTCCGTGATCGAGGGATACGAGTCCTGAGCACCGGGCACACCTGCGTCCCGGCCCGCCGACACCACCCAGGAGCCACTGTGAACATGCCCCCCAGGGGCAGGCATCCCTCATCGACCGGTCATACCGCGACCCCCACACCTGCGAGCGGCAATCCGCTGCGTGACCCGGCGGACCGACGGCTCCCGCGTATCGCGGGGCCGTCGGGCCTGGTCATCTTCGGTGTGACGGGCGACCTGTCCCGCAAGAAGCTGATGCCGGCCGTGTACGACCTCGCCAACCGGGGCCTGCTGCCGCCGGGCTTCTCGCTGGTGGGGTTCGCCCGCCGGGAGTGGGCGAACGAGGACTTCGCCCAGGAGGTCCACGACGCGGTCAAGGAGCACGCCCGCACCCCCTTCCGTGAGGAGGTCTGGCAGCAGCTCATCCAGGGCATGCGCTTCGTGCAGGGCACCTTCGACGACGACGAGTCGTTCGAGCGGCTGCGCTCCACGATCGAGGAGCTGGACAAGGCGCAGGGCACGGGCGGCAACTTCGCCTTCTACCTGTCGGTGCCGCCGCGTTCGTTCCCGGTGGTCATCCAGCAGCTGAAGAAGCACGGGCTGGCCGACCAGAAGGACGGCTCCTGGCGCCGTGCGGTGATCGAGAAGCCGTTCGGGCACGACCTGAGGTCGGCCGAGGAACTGAACGCGATCGTCCACGAGGTCTTCGCCCCGGACCAGGTCTTCCGCATCGACCACTACCTGGGCAAGGAAACGGTCCAGAACATCCTGGCGCTGCGCTTCGCCAACACGATGTTCGAGCCGATATGGAACCGGTCGTTCGTCGACCACGTGCAGATCACCATGGCCGAGGACATCGGCATCGGCGGCCGGGCCGGCTACTACGACGGCATCGGCGCCGCCCGTGACGTCATCCAGAACCACCTCCTCCAGCTCATGGCGCTGACCGCGATGGAGGAGCCGGCCTCCTTCGACGCGGACGCGCTGGCCGCGGAGAAGACCAAGGTGCTCGGTGCCGTGCGGCTGCCGAAGGACCTGGGCCGGGACACCGTGCGCGGGCAGTACGCGGCCGGCTGGCAGGGCGGCGCGAAGGCGGTCGGGTACCTGGAGGAGGAGGGCATCGACGCCTCCTCGAAGACCGACACCTACGCCGCGATCAAGCTGGGCATCGACAACCGCCGCTGGGCGGGCGTCCCCTTCTACCTGCGCACCGGCAAGCGGCTGGGCCGCCGGGTCACCGAGATCGCGGTGGTCTTCCAGCGGGCGCCGCACTCCCCCTTCGACACGACGGCCACCGAGGAGCTGGGCTCCAACGCGATCGTCATCCGCGTCCAGCCGGACGAGGGCGTCACGGTCCGGTTCGGCTCCAAGGTGCCGGGCACGTCGATGGAGATCCGGGACGTGTCGATGGACTTCGCCTACGGCGAGTCGTTCACCGAGTCCAGCCCGGAGGCGTACGAGCGCCTGATCCTGGACGTCCTGCTCGGCGACTCCAACCTCTTCCCGCGCACGGAGGAGGTCGAGCTGTCCTGGAAGATCCTCGACCCGATCGAGGAGTACTGGGACACCAACGGCAAGCCGGCCCAGTACCCGGCCGGAACGTGGGGACCCGTCGAGGCGGACGAAATGCTCGAGCGAGACGGACGGAGCTGGCGCCGGCCATGAAGACAGACCTCACGGACACCACGGCGGGTGCCGTCGAACGTGCCCTCGTGCAGGGCCGTCGCGCCATCGGCACCCCGGCCGTCGGCATGGTGCTCACGCTGGTCATCGTCACGGACGAGGAGAACGCCTACGACGCGGTCAAGGCGGCCGAGGACGCCTCCCGGGAACACCCCTCGCGGACCCTGGTGGTCATCAGACGGCAGGCCCGGGGGACCCATGACCGCCCACGTCCCCGCCTGGACGCGGAAGTCCGCCTCGGCGCGGAGGCCGGCACCGGCGAGACGGTCGTGCTGCGCATGTACGGCGATGTCGCGCAGCACGCCGAATCGGTCGTCCTGCCGCTGCTGCTCCCCGACGCGCCGGTGGTCGTGTGGTGGCCGGTGGACGCCCCGGACAACCCCTCCAAGGACCCACTGGGCGCGCTCGCGCAGCGCCGGATCACCGACCTGTACGCGGTCGAGAACCCGATGGAGACTTTGAGCAAGCGGGTGAACGCTTACGCCCCCGGCGACACCGACCTCGCCTGGACCCGGCTGACGCTGTGGCGCTCGACGCTGGCCGCCGCCTTGGACCAAGCACGGATGAGGGTCACCTCGGCGACCGTGGAGGCCGAGGCCGGCAACCCGGCCGCCGAGCTGCTGGCCCGCTGGCTGGAGGTCCGGCTGCACGTCAGCGTGGAGCGTGCGGTCAGCGACGGTCCGGCCGTCACCGCCGTACGGCTGGACAGCGCCGCAGGCGAGATCGTCGTCGACCGGCCCGAGGGTCCGGTGGCCACGCTGATCCTCCCTGACCAGCCGCCGCGCACGCTGGCGCTGAAGGTCCGCTCCACCGCAGAACTCATCGCCGAGGAACTCAGGCGCCTCGACGCGGACGAGATGTACGCCGTCGCCCTGCGCGGCGAAGGCACCGAGGAGACCCCCGTTCATGTCTGACGCCCCCGAGCTCACCCGCCGCCCCGAGTGGACGGCCCTGGAGGACCACCGCGCCGAGGCTCCGCTCCGACCGGACCTGCGTGAGCTGTTCGACACCGATCCCTCGCGCGCGGAACGCTACGTCGTGCGCGTCGGGGACCTGCACATCGACTACTCCAAGCACCTCGTCACCGACGAGACCCTGGCCATGCTCCAGGAACTGGCCACCGCGACCGGTGTCTTCGGCCTGCGTGATGCCATGTTCCGCGGTGAGCGGATCAACGTCACCGAGGACCGGGCCGTGCTGCACACCGCGCTGCGCGCCCCGCGGGACGCGGTGGTCGAGGCCGACGGGGAGAACGTCGTCCCGGCCGTGCACGCCGTCCTCGACAGGATGGCCGACTTCGCCGACCGGGTCCGCTCCGGCGAGTGGACGGGCCACACCGGCAAGCGCATCCGCAACGTCGTCAACATCGGCATCGGCGGCTCCGACCTCGGCCCCGCCATGGCCTACGAGGCGCTGCGCGCCTTCACCGACCGCGACCTGACCGTCCGCTTCGTCTCTAACATCGACGGCGCCGACCTGCACGAGGCCACCCGTGACCTCGACCCGGCCGAGACGCTGTTCATCGTTGCGTCCAAGACGTTCACCACGATCGAGACGATCACCAACGCCACCTCCGCCCGCGCCTGGCTGCTCGACGCACTCAAGGACGACACATCGGTCGCCAAGCACTTCGTGGCGCTGTCGACCGACGTCGAGAAGGTCGCCGGCTTCGGCGTCGACACGGCCAACATGTTCGAGTTCTGGGACTGGGTCGGCGGACGCTACTCCTACGACTCCGCGATCGGTCTGTCCCTGATGATCGCCATCGGCCCGGACGCCTTCCGGGAGTTGCTCGACGGCTTCCGTATCGTCGACGACCACTTCCGCACGGCGCCCGCCGAGGCCAACGCCCCGCTGCTGATGGGCCTGCTCGGAGTCTGGTACGGCAACTTCATGGACGCCCAGTCGCAGGCCGTCCTGCCCTACTCCCACTACCTGTCGAAGTTCACCGCCTACCTCCAGCAATTGGACATGGAGTCCAACGGCAAGTCCGTCACCCGGGACGGGCAACGGGTGCGGTGGCAGACGGGTCCGGTGGTGTGGGGCACGCCCGGCACCAACGGGCAGCACGCCTACTACCAGTTGATCCACCAGGGTACGAAGCTGATCCCGGCGGACTTCATCGGCTTCGCCGAGCCCGTCGCCGAGCTGGACGAGCGGCTCAAGGCCCAGCACGACCTGCTGATGGCCAACTTCTTCGCCCAGACCCAGGCCCTGGCCTTCGGCAAGACCCCCGACGAGGTCCGCGCCGAAGGCGGTGCGGAGGAGCTGGTACCGCACAAGACCTTCCGAGGCAACCACCCCACCACCACGATCCTGGCGACTGAGCTGAACCCGTCGGTGCTGGGCCAGCTGATCGCGCTCTACGAGCACAAGGTGTTCGTGCAGGGCGCCGTGTGGAACATCGACTCCTTCGACCAGTGGGGCGTCGAACTCGGCAAGGTCCTCGCCAAGCGCGTCGAACCCGCCCTCACCACCGGCGCCGACGTCCCCGGCCTCGACCCGTCCACGGCCGCGCTGGTGGCCGCCTACCGCGAGCTGAAGGAAGATCACTGACATGGAACTGGGCCTTGTCGGCCTCGGCAAGATGGGCGGCAACATGCGCGAGCGGATTCGCCGCGCGGGTCACACCGTCCTCGGATACGACCGCAACCCGGACCTCGCCGA
>NZ_JBEZBE010000070.1:0-16131 GCF_040646935.1 Streptomyces sp. NPDC044984 | reverse complement strand
GTTGGCGGCGCAGGACCGTGTTCTCGTGCCGCGGCACGAACAGTTCGGCTTCCTTCGCGGTGTCGCGGCGCAGCGGTATGCCGGGGACGGCCGGCAGCTCCCGGGTCACCCCGTACAGCAGCGAGACGATCACCACGACAGCATCCCAGCTGCTACCGACGCTCCAGGACATGGGTACGCACGTGCAGCGACGACTTTCCGAGCGGTACACGGCATCGGAGTGCGGGCAGGGGAAGGGGACGGAACTCATCGAAGCCTCTGGCTCACCGGTTCGTGCTCCTCGCGGGCCGGTGGGCCCCGACGCGGGCGCGTCGGGGCCCACCGGGTGGGTGCGGACGGTGACGACGGTGGCTGTTGCCGTCCTCGCCTGTCGTCGCGTCACGGTGGAAGTGCCGTCAGCCGAGGCCCTCGGCAGGTCACAACCTGCCGAGGGCCTCGGCCAGCGCGGTCGCGGTGGCCGCGATCACTTTGTCGTCGTGCGGGGTGTCATCGAGGGTACGGTTGGTGAACACTGCCAGCACGATCGGCGCGTTCGATCCGGGCGGCCAGACGATCGCCAAGTCGTTGGCGGTGCCGTGGTTGCTCGCGCCGCCGGTGCCGGTCTTGTTGCCGACCGCCCAGTCTGGGGGAATGCCTGCCTTGATCCGGTCGGCGCCGGTGAGGCTCGCCTTCAGCCATCCGACCAGCCGGGCCCGGTCTCGAGTGTGGAGGATCGAGCCGGTGGTGAGCTCGGCGAAAGTCCGTGCGGCGGCCGCGGGAGTAGTGGTGTCGCGCTTCTCCCCGGGCTGCCACTCGGTCAGCCGGGGTTCCGGCCGGTCCAGGCGACTCACCCGGTCGCCGATGGTACGAAAGAAGTCGGTCAGCCCGCGCGGCCCGCCGATCCGCTCCAGCAGCATGTTGCCCGCGAAACCGTCGGACTTGGTGATCCCGGCACGGCACAGCTGGGCCGGGGTCATGCCCGTGTCGGTGTACTCGGTGGTTTCGGGGGAGTTCCCGGTCAGGCCAGTCATGTCAGAAGGCTTCCAGCGCACGACTTCGTCCATCAGCCCCGGCCTGCTGGTGCGTGCTTCGTGTAGCACTGCCGCGCAGGCGAACACCTTGAACATGGAGTTGAAGGGAAAGCGCTCGTCGGCCCGGTAGCCAACCGTGCGGCCGGTCCCCAGGTCGATGCCCACCGCACCGATCCGCCCTGCATAGGATTCCTCGAGTTCCCGCAGCGTCCTGCGCAGTTCCGGCCCGGAACCGGATGAGGAGGTGCTGCCCGTCCGGGCGGCAGCGACGCTCGTGGAGCCCTCTTCGCCGGTAACGGCACCGGCCGCATAGGCGAGGCCGCCCAGCAGTGCGGAAGCGGTCACGGCCGTGATGGCTAATCGCAGTCGGAGAAACTGTGTCATGCCGGTAAGAAGATCAGACGCCGTTCGCGCGCGTCCAGGAGAAAGCGTGCCGACACGCTCGGCACCGGTACGCGATCCCGGCGATCGGTGTTGTCACGTTGTTGGGTGCGTGACTGTCCGATGGCGCAATAAGGCGTGGTGGGCTCGCGGTCAGGACCTGTGTTCAGGCCGTGGTGGGCGGGTTGGTAGCGCTGGTTACCTGGTCCGCCTGGCTGAGATGCGGGAGGTGGCTGGGGAGATCGGGAGGGTGCCGAGACCCTTTACCGGCAGGCCGCCGACCACAGCGTGAGCCGCGGCCCTCAGCAGCCTTCAGGTGCTCGGCTGCTTCTGCCGTTGGAGCCGGGCTCAAAGAACACCGGGACGATGATGCGGGCGGTCTTCGTGGTGCCGCCGTGGTTAAACCGTGCGATTTCTCTCAGGACGATCCCTCTCGCGTGCCCTGCTCTACCCTTCCGGTCGCCAGAGGCAAGGAACCGGGAGATAGGCATGGAGGGGGCGACGGTGCGGCGCTGTGCAGGTCGCGTGCTGGCGTTGAAGCCCGGCTCCGGGCACGGCCATGAGTGCTTCGGTGAGCATGTGCCAATCCTTCGAGTCCGGGAAGCCGACGCCTCAGGCGGCGCTAACCTCGATCTTGCATGACGGTCCGTCGACGGAGTCGGTGGACCGTTTCGCTTTCGGTGGCTGATGGCGGGCATTCCGAGGGCCCGAGTGCCGCCTCGGGTGGGCGCCGGGTTCCACTACTCCGGGCTGAGTCCTCTTCTCATAGGGACAGGCGAATTCGCTGGTCAGCCGGGGTTGGGCAGGAGTGCGAGCCGTTCAAGGGCGCCGGTGATCTCATGGCTCCAGGGCCAGTGGCTGGCAAGGCGGAGGATGCGGCGCCGGCCGGTGGTGACGAGCTGGCCGGCCGCGGAGAACAGGCGGAATCGCAGCCGGCGGGGCTCGAAGAGCCGGGCCGGGCCGGTCAGGGCGAGCATGGGCATCCAGGCCAGCAGGTCGAGCGCGATCTGGACGATCTCCAGCCAGATCTTGTTCTGGGCGGTGTGGTGCAGGGGCAGGTTGCGCAGTCCGGTCGCGCGGGCGGCCCGGATGCGGTCTTCGGCCCGGGCCCGCAGGCGGTGGCGGAGCTCGAGCTCGGCGATCGGCCGGTGGGGGGTGTTGGTGGCGAAGCAGGTGATCCGCATGCCGTCCGCGTCGGTGATCCTCAACTGGGCACCGGGATGCGGTCGTTCCTTGCGGACGATCAGCCGCATGCCCTTCGGCCAGCCCGCGAGCAGGTCGCCGGTGAGTTCGGCGACCCAGGCGCCGTCGCGGACCTCTCCGTCCGTTTCGATGGCCGGGGTCCAGGCCGGTGCCGGGATCTTGAGGACATGGCTGTGGATGGTCTCGGTGATCACCATGCCGACCGAGTAGGACAGCCAGCGTCCGCGCTTCGCGAGCCAGGACACGAAGTCGTGGGTACCGCCGGCGGAATCACAGCGGATGAGGGTCTGCCGCCCGCGCCGGTACTTCTTCGGCAGCTGGGCCAGGGCGAGGCGGGCGGTGGTGATGTGGTCGGCGGCCGTGTTCGAGCCCGCGTTCCCCGGTCTGAGCAGGGTGGCGACCGGCTCTCCGGTTCCGCCCGGGCCGTGGTCGACGAAGGCCGTCAGGGGGTGATGACCGTAAGTCTTCCTCCAGGTCGCGGCCGCGTCCTGTTTGTCGGAGTGCGCGATCACCAGGACGCCGTCGAGGTCGACCGTGACCTGTCCGTCGGCGTCCGGGGCATTCTCTCCGGCCAACGACCAGACCCGCTGCCGGACTTCGGACCGTGCGGACCGGATGGCCTGCAAAGCCTTCTCGCCGGAGGAGGCGAGGGTGCCGATCAGGCGGGAGACGGTCGGGTCGGAAGCGACCGGGCCGAAGAGGGCCGGCTCGCACTGCAGCATCGCGATGTCCGCGAGGCAGTCCCCGCCCAGTGCGACCGCCAGGGCGACGTCCAGGAGGATCTTGCCCGGGTCGTGGACGGCCCGCGGTTTGCGCCACGGCGCCAGCACCTGCGATATCGCTTGATCCAGACCGGTCTTGCGGACCGTTTCGACCAGCAGAACCGACCCGGCCTGCGAGACCACGGCTCGGCCATCATCCTGGACACGGACACGGGGGTAGGACCCGGTAGGCTGCTTCACCTGGAAAGTGCCTCCGACAGGAGCGGGAACAAGGACCTCAGCAATCCTCATTCTCGCTGGTCAGAGGCACTTTTCGC
The DNA here is from genome assembly GCF_040646935.1 of Streptomyces sp. NPDC044984. Lineage (NCBI taxonomy): Bacteria > Bacillati > Actinomycetota > Actinomycetes > Kitasatosporales > Streptomycetaceae > Streptomyces > Streptomyces sp. NPDC044984. Next base: position 12,498 of record NZ_JBEZBE010000070.1, on the reverse strand, counting down.
TTACCTGGCCGCCTGTCGGACGGTCCGCCTCATGAAAGCGCGAGGTTAGGCCGCTCGAAGGCCGACATGCTCGAGGTCCTGGACCAGGAGAAGGGCCTGGCCCTGGCCGAGACCCTCACCGAGGCCGGCGAACGCCTCGCCGCCGGCGAGAAGGTCAGCGGCCCGGCCGCCGACCGCTACCGCGCCGCGGCCGCCGAGTTCACCGACCGCTACGCTGGCACCTACCTGGGACGACGCGAACTGCGCACGCTGGTCGCCAACCCCCGCTTTCAGGTCTACGAGGACCCGAAAGCGTTCCTGACCTGCAACCACGACGCGTTCACCGCGCTGTGCAACCCGGATTGCGACCGGGCGGGCGACGGCGGCCGCAACACCTCCGACCACTTCCGCTGCCACCCGGCGTGCGCGAACATCAGCCGCACCGACAGCCAGATCACCGCCCTACGCACCGAGGTCGCCCGGACCGACGCGGACGCCGACGCCGGCCTCGACCCCTACCCCATCGCGGCCCGCGAACAGCAGCGCAAGGCCCACCTCACCGCCATCATCCGCCGCCACGACGCCCAGCAGCCGGCCGGCACCGACGTCGAGGAGCGACGATGACCACCTCCGTCGCGACCGTCCCCGGCCAGCGCGACGGCGCGGCGCTGGCCCAGCTCGTCGGCGAGGCCCTGACCCACACCCAGGCCCACGCCGCCACCGAGGACGCCGCGGAGATCAGAGCCATCACCGACGCCATGGTCCGTCTGCTGATCGGCGCCCCGCTGCACTCCGACGGCAAACTGACCGTCGTCTCCCTGGCCACCGAGCCGGACTGCGCCGCAACAAGCTCACCCACAAGCACACCGGTCTCAAGGACCTGTTCTACGCCCTGCTCAAGGCCCGCACCCCCATCCCCGACGTGCTGCCCGACACAGCGCGGGCCCGCGCCGCCAAGCAACAGAAGGACCTGGCCCGCGTCCGCGCCGAACGCGACGACCTGCGTACCCAGCTGCAGCTCATGGCGCGGGTCGTCCAGGTCCTGGAGATCGAGAACCACCAGCTCGAGGAGACCCGCAGCCAGCTGGAGGCCCAGCTGGCCAGCCACACGGCCGTCGCCGACTTCAGCCGGCGCCGACGCTGAAACCGGATCCACTGGGACGCCCGGCGCGCGCCGCGTGCGCACGGTCCACCCCGGCGGCGCTCTTGGAGAACCCGGTGGTGGTCAGTCGACACCCTGCTCCGCTGGCGAGGCGGTGTTCTGGGGGGCGGCCCAGGAGGCGAGCAGCCGCAGGCCCTCCTCGGAGGCCGAACCGGGCTCGGCGGTGTAGATGGTGAGGGTGAGACCCGGGGCGGCGGCCATCTCCAGGCCCTCGTAGGCGAGGGTGAGGTCGCCGACGGTGTGGTGGTGGAAGCGTTTGGTGCCGGTGCCGTGGTGGCGGACGTTGTGGGCGCCCCAGCGGGTGCGGAAGTCGTCGCTGCGGGTGGACAGCTCACCGACGAGGTCGTGCAGGCCCTTGTCGTGGGGGCTGCGGCCGGCTTCGGTGCGCAAGATGGCCACGGCGATGTCAGCGGCCTGCTCCCAGTCGGGGTAGAAACGGCGCGAGGCGGGGTCGAGGAACTGGAAACGGGCCAGGTTCGCCTGGTTGCTGAGGTTGGCGTACACGTCGGTGTAGAAGGCGCGGGCGAGCTCGTTGGCGGCGAGCAGGTCCATGCGGCCGTTGCGTACGAAGGCGGGGCCGGCGGTGACGGCGTCCAGGACCCACTGCAGGCTCCGGTGCGCCTTCCACTGCGCGGTGCGGCGCCGGGGGCGGGTGAGGGCGTCGGAGCCGTCGGCGGCGTGGGCGAGGTTGAGCAGGTGAGCGCGCTCGGCGTCGTCGAGCTGGAGCGCACGGGCGACGGCTTCGAGGACGGCCGGGGAGACGCCGGCGAGGTTGCCGCGCTCCAGCTTGGCGTAGTACTCCACGCTCACATCGGCGAGCGCGGCGACCTCGCTGCGGCGCAGGCCCGGCACCCGTCGGCGGCTCCCGGAGGGCAGGCCGGCCTGCTCGGGAGTGATCTTGGCTCGCCGCGAGGTCAGGAACTCGCGGACCTCTGCTTGGTTGTCCACGCCTTCGACGGTACGTCCCGCCCGCGTCCATAGGGATGTACTGGCGGTACACCCCTTGATGGTGTCTCGCTCCCCGCGCGAAGAGCGGGTTACCTGGATGACGTGGCGCTTTTCACCCGGTCGTCACGACGGGATCTTGCACCTGGCCCTGCACTCGGCGACGGCCCCGGCCTTCGGGATCGCCCGCCCCCGGCACGCGAAGGAAGCTCTCTCATGCGCGGCGCAGTCATCCACGCCCCCCGTGACGTCCGCTTCGAGTCCCTCGAGGACCCGAAGCTGCTCCACCCCACCGACGCGATCATCCGCACGGCCGTCACCTGCGTGTGCGGCTCCGACCTGTGGCCCTACCGCGGCGCCGAGCCGATCGGCGACCCGCACCCGATGGGCCACGAGTACGTCGGCTTCGTCGAGGAGGTCGGCTCCGAGGTCACCGCGGTGAAGCCGGGCCAGTTCGTCGTCGGCTCCTTCGCCACCTCCGACAACACCTGCCCGAACTGTCGGAACGGCTTCCAGTCCAACTGCCTGCACCGCGAGTTCATGTCCACCTGCCAGGCCGACTACGTCTGCATCCCCAACGCCCAGGGCACCCTCGTCGCCACCGACGAGATCCCCGGCGAGGAGCTGTGGCCCGGCCTGCTGGCCGTCTCCGACGTCATGGGCACCGGCTGGTGGGCCGCCGACGCCGCCGAGGTGAAGCCGGGCTCGACCGCCGTGGTCGTCGGCGACGGCGCGGTGGGCCTGTGCGCGGTGATCGCGGCGAAGGAAATGGGCGCGGAGCGGATCATCGCCATGTCGCGGCACGAGTCCCGGCAGAAGCTCGCCCGGGAGTTCGGTGCCACCGACATCGTCACCGAGCGCGGCGACGAGGGCGTTGCGAAGATCAAGGAGCTGACCGGCGGCATCGGCGCCGACAGCGTCCTGGAGTGCGTCGGCACCGCCCAGGCCATGAGCCAGGCCCTGCACTCCGCCCGCCCCGGCGGCAACGTCGGCTTCGTCGGCGTCCCCCACGAGGTCGCCGTCGACGGGCAGGAGCTGTTCTTCTCCCACGTCGGCCTGCGCGGCGGCCCCGCCCCTGTACGCCGCTACCTGCCCGACCTCATCGACCGCGTCCTCACCCACCGGATCGACCCGGGCAAGGTCTTCGACCTCACCCTTCCCCTGGACCAGGTCGCCGAGGGCTACAAGGCCATGGACGAGCGCCGCGCCATCAAGGCCCTCCTCAAGCCCTGATCCCCTCGCTTTGGAACAAGGAGCACCCGTGCAGATCACCCGCAGCTCGCTCGACACCGCCAAGGGCCCGGCCGACTGGTTCACCGGCGACGTCTACATCGACCCGGTCGCCGCCGCCCCCGCCCCTTCCCGGGTCACCGCCTCCCTGGTGCACTTCATGCCCGGCGCCCGCACCCACTGGCACCGCCACCCGCTGGGCCAGACCGTCTTCGTCACCGAAGGCGTCGGCCTGTGCCAGCGCCGCGGCGGCTCGGTAGAAGTCATCCGGCCCGGTGACCGCGTCCTGTTCGAGGCCGACGAGGAGCACTGGCACGGCGCCGCCCCGAACCGGCTGATGGTCCACCTGGCCATCAACGAGGGCGACGACGACCACGCCGTCGTGTACTGGCTGAACCCGGTCACCGACGACGAGTACACCGCCGCCCCGGCCACCGACTGACACTGCGGTCCGCCCGGCCCTGCGTCCGCACCGCCTCACCTGAAAGGCTCACCGTGACCACGTTCGCTCTCGTCGGCGCCGGCCCCGGACTGGGGCTGGCCGCCGCCCGCCGGTTCGGCGCCACCGGCCACCACGTCGCCCTCCTGTCCCGCAACGCCAATCACCTCGACGCCCTCGCGGGCGAACTCGACGGTGAGGGCATCCGGGCGCGCGGCTTCACCGCCGACGTCCTTGACCCCGCCTCCCTGACCGCAGCCCTGGACACGGCGGCCAAGGAGCTGGGGCCGATCGAGGTCCTCCAGTTCAGCCCGGTGCCTCGCGGCGACTTCATGAAGCCGGTCCTGGAGACGACCGCCGACGACCTGGAGGACCCGCTGGCCTTCTCCGTCAAGGGGCCGGTGACCTGTGTGCACGCCGTCCTTCCGGGGATGCGGGAACTGGGCCGGGGCACGCTGCTGTTCGTCAACGGCGGCAGTGCCGTACGCCCGAACCCCAAGGTGGCCGGCACCTCGGTCGCGTTCGCCGCCGAAAGCGCATACGCGGCCCTGCTCCACGATGCTCTCGCGCCCGAGAACATCCACGCCGCCCAGCTCATCGTCCCCGGCGCGATCCGCCCGGACGCCGAGCACTCCAGCCCCGACGCGCTCGCCGAACGCCTGTACGCCATCCACGCCGAGCGTGGCGCCTTCCGGCACTACGCCGAGCCCATGCCCACATGATCACCCCCGGGACGCCGCTCATGAATCCCGCAGCCCGTCGTGGACTGGGCCGTGCCGCTTCGGCGGCCGCCCTGCTGCTGGCCGTGAGTGCCTGCTCCAGCGGAACACAGGAGACCACCCCGGCCGCCACCCCCTCCGCCTCTACGGGGCAGCGGGAGTCGGCGGCCCCCACCTCGCCGTCCGCCTCCGGGAGGAGTACGTCCATGAACATCCGGGTCACCCTCGACGGCCGCCCCGTCGACGCCGTCCTGAACGACAGCCCCGCCGCCCGCGACTTCGCCGCGCTGCTGCCGCTCACCCTGGACCTGAAGGACTTCCACGGCACCGAGCGGGTCACCGACCTGCCGCGCAAGCTCGACACCGCCGGCGCCCCCGAACCGGTCGCGGCCACCGTAGGCGACATCGCCTACTACGCGCCCTGGGGCAACCTGGCCCTCTTCTACCAGGACGGGCCCGCTCCCTCCCCGGATTTGCTCGTCCTCGGCCACCTCGACGTCAGCGCCGACCAACTCGGCCGGGCAGCCAGCATCACCATCGAAGCCGCCTCCTGACCCCCGACCGCCTGCTCGCCGGCGCCGGCGCACCGGTGCCTCCGCGGCACTGACCCACCTCCGGGCCCTACGCCTGCGGCTCACCTCCCGAAGGGAGTACACACGTGAGCGTCACCTACGACTTTCACGACAAGACCGCCTTCGTCACCGGCGCCGCCGGCGGCATCGGCCGGGCCACCGCCCTCGCCTTCGCCCGCGCGGGCGCGCGGGTCGCCCTCGCCGACCTGTCCGGCGACGGCCTGCGCGAAACCGCCCGCCTCATCGACGCCGACGGCGGCGAAGCCCTCACCCTCACCTGCGACGTCACCAGCGAGGACGACGTCCAAGCCGCGGTCGACCAGACTGTCGAGCGCTTCGGGAGCCTGGACGCCGCCTTCAACAACGCCGGCGTCGAGCAGCCCGTCCAGCCGGCCGCCGACACCGCCAAGAACGACTGGGACCGCATCCTCGGCGTCAGCCTCACCGGAGCGTTCCTGTGTACCAGGGCGCAGGTCCGGCAGATGCTGCGGCAGGACGGCGGAGGGGCGATCGTCAACGTCTCCTCTGGAGCCGGGGTCAAGGGCTTCAAGGGGCAGGCCGCCTACGCCGCCGCCAAGCACGGGATCATCGGTTTCACCCGATCCGCCGCCCTCGACCACGCCGCACAGGGCATCCGTATCAACGCCGTCTGCCCCGGGATCATCGACACCGAGATGATCCACCGCTTCGGCGACACCCGCCCGGGGGCCGCGCAGGACTCATCGCCGACGAGCCCGTCGGTCGCCTCGGCCGGCCCGAGGAGATCGCCTCCGCCGTGCTCTGGCTGTGCTCCGCCGACGCCGCCTTCACCACCGGCACCGCCCTCGTCGTCGACGGCGGCCAGACCACCTGAACCTTCCGGCATCCCCGCCCCCAGGACCACCCCGTCGAAATCCCGTGCGAGGAACCGTCTCCATGAACCCCACCTATGACTTCATCGGCCAGGTCGCCTTCGTCACCGGCGCCTCCTCCGGCATGGGCCTGGCCACCGCCCGCGCCTTCGCCGAAGCAGGCGCCGCCGTCGGCCTCGCCGACATCGACGAGAGCGCCGTCAACGCCGCCGTGAAGGAACTCACCAACGCCGGCCACCGGGCCCTCGCCCTGGTCTGCGACGTCAGCGACGAGGACCAGGTCGCCGCCGCCGTCAACCGCACGGTGGAGACCTTCGGCCGCCTCGACATGGCCTACAACAACGCCGGCATCATGCCCCCGCCCACCGACGCAGCCGACGAGAGCGCCGCGCAATTCGACCGCGTCCAGAACACCAACCTGCGCGGCATCTGGGCGGCCATGAAGCACGAACTGCGCCACATGCGCGACCAGGGCAGCGGTGCGATCGTCAACTGCTCCTCCCTCGGCGGCCTCGTCGGCAACCCCGGCCGCGCCGCCTACCACGCCACCAAGCACGGCGTGATCGGCCTGACCAAGAGCGCCGCCCTCGAATACGGCTCCCGCGGCGTCCGCATCAACGCCGTCTGCCCCGGCACCATCGCCACCCCCATGGTCGACGCCATGGCCGCCAAGGGCGAACTGGACCGCGATCAGGCCGCGGCGGGCCAGGCCATCGACCGCCTCGGCACCGCCGACGAAATCGCCCAGGCCGTCCTGTGGCTCTCCAGCCCCGGCGCCAGCTACGTCACCGGCATCGCCCTGCCCGTCGACGGCGGCTACACCGCCCAGTAACCCCCTGCATTGCCGTCAAGCCGTCAGGCCCCCCTCGTCCAATTCCGGCGTGTCCGGGTCGCTCAGCACCCAACTCGCCACGCCTGACGCAAAAAGTGGTCTCCGCACATCGCGTCTCGGTCGCGCCCCCGCGGGCCGTTGCGCACTTCCTCCACCGACTGAAAATGAGGTTCACTCCATGGAGCGTCGCAAAGCGCTCGGACTGATCGCCGCCACCGGTGCCGCCGCCTCCTTTACGGCCGCGCCCTCCTTCGGTGCGGAGACCGGCCGCGCCACGGGCGCCGCAGGACGGGGCAGGACCGCAGCCAAGGGCGGCTACACCTTCGCGCTGGACCCGAACGTCAAGCGGACGTCGGTGCGGTTCAAGAACCGATACGGCATCGAGGTCGCCGCAGACCTTTACGTGCCGAAAAGGGGCAGGGGCAAGTTGCCCGCCCTGGTCGTCAGCGGCCCGTTCGGCGCGGTCAAGGAACAGTCCTCGGGGCTCTACGCCAACGAGTTCGCCCGCCGCGGTTACGTCACCCTCGCCTTCGACCCTTCCTTCACCGGGGAGAGCGGCGGCATGGTGCGCGACGTGGCCTCGCCCGACATCTACACCGAGGACTACAGCGCCGCCGTCGACTTCCTCGGCCTGCAAAAGATCGTCGACCGCGAGCGGATCGGCGCTCAGGCCATCTGCGGCCTGAGCGGCATGGCGCTCACCGCAGCGGCGGCAGACAGCCGCATCAAGGCCGTCGCCACCGCCTCGATGTACGACATGTCGCGGAGCATATCCCGCGGCCACCAGGACTACTACACGCGTGAGCAGCGCCAGAAGGTCGTGGACCACGTCAGCCGGCAGCGCTGGATCGACGCCGAGAACGGTACCTACGCGCGGCTCTCCCACGAGGTGCCCTTCGACGAGAACGGTAACGTCGCCCCCTCCAACCGCGTGCTGCCCAAGACCCTCCCGGCGGACGCCGACCCGGTCACGAAGATCTTCTTCGACTACTACCGCACCGAGCGCGGCTACCACCCGCGCTCGATCAACTCCACCACCGCGTGGACCGGAACCACGCCGATGTCGTTCTTCGCCTTCCCGCTGATGACGAATATCGACATGCTGGCCCCCCGCAAGGCGCTCCTGGTGGCCGGCGCCGACGCGCACTCCCGCTACTACTCCGAGGACGTCCAGGCAAAGGCCCCCGACACCGTCGGCCTCGTGATCGTCCCGGGCGCGGACCACGTCGACCTGTACGACCGCAAGGACCTCATCCCCTTCGACCGGCTCGACGAGTTCTTCACCAAGAACCTCGCCTGACCGTCATGCCCCCCGACAGGCCCGTACCGCCACTGGCCTGTCGGGGGCCCTCACGTCGGCAATGGCCTGTCGAGAGCGGTTGGGACGGGAACCTCGCGTAGCTTCCCGATGCCACCGTGGTAAGCAACGGAGCGTCTCTCCCCCGGGCACAGACTCGACCTGATCGAACGGCGCAAGCGCAACGAACCAAACGAGGATGTGTGATGTACCGGCTATCGGGGAGGCTGGTGGCCCGTCCGGGCAGCGTGCGAAGGGCCTCGGGCGGGCTCCGCCTCGTATGGTGCCTGTCCACGGACGTCGGCGGGCGACGAAAGGCTGGGCGCCCCGCTGCGCGATAGAAGCGGCGGCTGAACGCGGTGGTGTGTCTTCACCCGCGCCCCATGCCCGTCGCGGTCCGCGCCGTCTGCCGCGTTTACCGGTTGCCTTTGACGGTGTCGCGGCGCGGCCGGTTCGGCTCCCGGCCGATCTGCGCGGCGACCTGCCGGATCTCCGTCTCGCCGTAGGCGGTGCGCACCCCGGAGAAGCTGTATCCGGCGCGGCGGGCGAGGTCTTCCAGCCCGTAGGGGCGGCTGCCGTGGAACTCCCTTCCGTAGGCCAGCAGTTGGCGGATCTGGGCGTCGACGGCCTCCTTCTGTGTCTTCAGGTCCTCGAGCGCGAGCAGAAGCGGGTCGACCTGCTGGTCGTCGCTTGCGGCCTCCAGGTGGAGGGCGTCCCTCTCGCGCTGCTCGAGGATCTGCTCGCAGGCGTCGGCGTAGCAGTCCTCGGGGATGACGGTGCCCGGCTCGGGCAACGGATGGCGCAGGGCGGCCAGTTCTTCAATCGGATGCATGTTTGCGACAATCGCAAAAGATTGTGTTGAGCGCAATACTTGGGTGGGGTCGACGGGCTGACTGACGCGCTGGAGCCACATCCCGGAACGGCCCCCGTTTTGTCAGTGGCCACTCATGGGCATGCCGGGCATGGCCCGTTCCTGGACACGACTGCACGAGCACCTCGGCGTGCCGCCCGGCCCGCTCACCTTCGACATGGTCGCGAAGGCCGCAGCCGACCAGCTGGCCGAGTCCGACGATCTGGACTGGAAGGAGCACCTTCCCCAGCCGCCGCGCGAGGGACGCTGGAACGAGCTGGCCAAGGACGTCGCCGCGATGGCCAACACTCGTGGCGGCCTGATCATCTTCGGCGTACGGGACACCACGTGCGAGCTGGTCGGCATTGACCCCGGCGAAGTGAACATCGAGCAGTACGCACAGTGGATCCGCAACCACGTCCAGCCCTACCTGTCCGGCCTTACCTTCATACTCCTTCACTCGCCCGACGGTGCCCGCAGCGTCCTGGTCGTCGACGCCCCGGCCAGCCCCATGGCCCCCCACCTCGTCTACGGCACCACTGCCCGAGACAAGGACCAGCAGGCCGCCGTCGCCCCCTACCGCGACCGCGACCACACCGCCTGGATGGCCGAGCACCAACTCGAACGCGCCTACCGCGACCGCTTCACCCGCGCCGCTCACGCCGAGAACGAACTGCACCACCTGCTCACCCATGCCCAGGACACCGTCATCGCCCAACAACAAGGGCCGGCCGCCTGGTTCTTCGCCATCGCCCGCCCCGAACGCCCCCTGCCGCGCACCGCTCCCCGCCTCACCCGTCCGGGCGCGAGCATCGTCGTCACAGAAGCCCGCGCCCGCGCCGACCAGATGTTCGGCAGCCGCACGGCTCCCGGCCCCCTGGCCGCTCTGCAGATCGTCACGAACAATCCGCGCCCCGGCCTGCGCCGCTGGGTGCTGAGCACGATGCCCCAGGGCGGTGGACGAGAGACCTACGCCGAGCTCCACCACGAGGGGACCGTCGTGCTGGCCGCCAACTTGTCCTGGCAATCCCTGAGAAACAACCTCCGTGGCGACGAACCCGTCCCCTTCGGCCTGCTGGTCCACCAGGACTACGCCGGAGCGTGCTGCCGTGACCTCGGTGTTCTCGCCTCCGAACTGGCCCGCTATCTCCGGCTCGACAGCAACCTGCTGCTCAAGGCCACCATCACCGCCACCGCCTCGAAGAGCACACCGCTGGTCCCCGTCGTCATGCACCACCCGGGCTTCCTCGACATCCCCGCAGATGCCCGCCGTCCCCACACGATCCAGCCCGTCACCACCACGCTCCTGCCCACCGGTGGAGACCACACGCTCCAGGAGAGCACGCAGGAGGCGTTCGCCGACCTGATGAACCAGTTCGGCCTCGAGCCGTAGAGCAGCACCGAGCCCGCGCCCAGTCACCTCTGACAGAAAGCAGCCCCGCCGTGTTCCAGGAGACCCCCATCTACAGCCGCCTCATCACTGAACGCGGCGACGTCCCCGCCCAGGTGTGCGGCGAAGCCGACCGCATACACCGCCACCTGGCCCAGATGCTGCACCGGGCGCCCGCCTTCCAGCCGAGCGCGCCGCGGAACGTTTTCGAGCCGAAGACCCCTCCCGCCGTCTCGTAAGGGCTCAGGCCCGCAGAACAGGCCATGCTGTCCCCTCGTCGGCCCGGTGCCCGTCTGGCGCCCGAAGGCCCCTCACGCCAGCGCCCACCGAGCCCTCGACGACACCACCCCGGAAACGGTAACGGCTGTTACCATGCGGGTATGGCGAAGACACAACTGGGCGCACGCGTGGATGAGGACGTCGCGGAACTTGCGAGGAAGCGCGCCGCCGACCTGGGACTGAGCATCGGGGACTACCTAGCCCGGCTGGTGCAGGACGACGCCAGCGGCCTGCGTGCCCGCGCGGTGGACGCCGCCGCCCGCTTCCTGGCCGAACACCAGGCGATCTTCGACGAAGCCGAAGACGCCCAGCAAACGGAGACGGCTCGGGGAGCGCGCGCGGCCTGATGGATCTGCACATCGACGTTCCCTGGATCCTGCAGGTCGCCGAGGCCGCCGGGGTGAACGACCCGGCCCCCGACGACTACGGCGTCCCGGTCTCGGCGGTCGCCCGCCACCGGGCCGAACTGTTCGAGCAGCCCGTCTACGACGGCCCCTACGCCAAGGCCGCCGCCCTGGTGCACACGCTGGGCCGCTGCCGCTGGCTGGAGCGCTCCAACATGGCCGTCGCCGCCGCCACCGGCGTCATGTACCTCGAGGCCGCCGGGATCACTGTCAAACCCGCCCGCGAGGACGCCCTCGCCCTCAAGGACCTGCTCCTGGACCCGGCCTGCACCGCCGGGAAGATCGCCGCTCTGCTGCGCAGCTGGCCCACCGCCACCTGACGCCCCCAGGTGTCTGTCAGCACGAGTTCGGGTGCCCCGGGCCGTTTCCGTTACCGCAGTCCCTGGCCCCGACGGGGGCGGGGGAGGGTTCTGCTGCGGTTGCCGCGTCGGGGCCGGCGCGGCGGGCAACTGCATGATCTCGCAAGCCTCCTTCACACGCTGCGCTCCAGCACGGGCCGCGGACGGCGACCCACCGGGTCAGCCCGGGATCCGGCGGGTGAGGCGAGGTGCTCGCAGACCCCGCCGAACTCGGGCAGCGCCACCCCCAGCTACTCCTCCAGGGCGGGGAAGAACTTCTTGGCCTGGGGCGACTGGTGGGTGGTCTGCCAGGCGTAGCCGGGGCCGTCGGCCAGGGCCCGGCGCACCAGGCGACGCCCGAGACCTTGGCGGTGACGGTCGGGATCGATGGAGATCTTGTTGATGCTGCCGACGCGGCAGGTATCGCACACCACCCACACCAGACGGCCGATGTCGTACCCGCCCCGGTCGAACATCCGCAGGTTGCGGTATCCGGCCGGATGCTACGGCGGCCAGTACAAGAACCGCACGTCCCGATGCCGGGTCGTCATCAGGATCCAGCGCCACCGCAGCGGGGAGAGGGACCCGGGAACGGGAGGTGCCAACGGCTGCTCCTTTTTCAGATCGGCCCGGAGACGACGAAGCACTTCGTACCGCGCACGGCCGGGACCGCGGCCCGGATACTTCTCTGTCCACAGCACGGGCACGGCATGCCGCTGCGCCCCGGGATGTTCCCTGAACCGGCGACAACCGCGCACAGCGCCCCCGGCGGCCCATGCCCGCCTTGGCCGCCGCACTCTTCGACGGCGCCTGGACAGCACAGGCCGCCCTCCCCGCCGTCCCAAGCCGAATACTCCGCAGCCAGCGGGGCGTGACCCGGGCCCGTATGCTGCGCCAGTCCGCGAATCGCCCGCCGAAAAGGGAAACCGCCTCATCGTGTTCCAGCAGACCCCCGTCTACGACCGCCTCGTCGCCGAACGCGGCGACGTCCCCGTCCAGGTCCGCGGGGAAGCCGACCGGATACACCGCGACCTGGCCCAGGTACTGCGCCAGACGTCCACCTCCCAGCCGGATGCACCACACAGCCTTTTCGAGCCGAAGACACCTCCCCGCCCTCTTTAGACGTCGTCTCATTTGGGTTCGTAATTTTGAGGTATGACGATCGTGGAGCGGCTGGTCCCGGACGGGTTGTGGGAGTTGTTTCAGCGGGT
>NZ_JBEZBE010000069.1:0-16730 GCF_040646935.1 Streptomyces sp. NPDC044984 | reverse complement strand
CCCTCCGCCCTCCAACTGCGCCTGCTGCAGACCATCGTGGCCGTCGCCGCCGAGAAGAACTCCACCCTCGTCCTGCCCTTCCCCGTCGAACTCCTTCGCTTCCTCGAACGCGCCCAGCAGCCCGCACCGGGCCACGTGGCAGCCTTCACGGCCGGTGCCGGAACCGGTGCGGGAGCAACGCCCGCCAGCCGCGCCACTCATGGAACCGGACCATGAGAGGTCGAATTCAAGCCAAGATCGACTTCCGCGTGCCGTACCGCCGGTTACTCCCTCGTAGCGTTTGCGGTGTGAACGGTCCCGCGTGTCCATGATCTGTCAGGACATAGGGGGCGCGCGGCCGTTGTCGTACGCGCGTCCTGAAGTCGACCTTGTGTGCTCCCCGTGGGGTTCGGAAGAGTAGGCGCCGTTCGACGGTGCGGGCGTGACTTCTCTTGTCTTCTGCCCCCGTGACCGTACGCTTTCCGGTCCGGCCGGGTCCCCACAACCTCCCGGGCCGTCCCCCCACAGGAGGACGTGAGTTGAAGCACCGACGCATATCCAGGCGACGTGCGGTCATGGCGGGTGCGGGCGTCGCCGCACTGGCCGCCGGCGCGGTCACCTTCCAGACTGCGAACGCCAGCGAGGTCCCGGCGGACTCGGCGCCCCGGACCCTCTCGATCGGAGCGGCCGGAAAGCTCGCCTCGACGCTCGCCCGGGACCTGGGCGCCGACGCGGCGGGAACGTACTACGACGCGAAGAGCAAGGCCCTCGTGGTGAACGTGCTCGACGAGGCCGCCGCCGAGACCGTCGAGTCGGCCGGCGCCAGGGCGAGAGTCGTGGCGAACTCCCTCGCCGAGCTGAAGAGCGCGCGCACCACCCTCGAGCAGGACGCCACCGTCCCGGGCACCGCCTGGGTGACCGACCCGACCACCAACAAGGTCGTCGTCACCGCGGACCGCACCGTCTCCGGGGCCGAGTGGGCCAAGCTGACGAAGGTCGTCGACGGGCTGGGCGCCAAGGCCGAACTCCGGCGGACCAAGGGCGAGTACAAGCCCTTCGTCGCCGGCGGCGACGCCATCACGGGCAGCGGCGGGCGCTGTTCGCTCGGCTTCAACGTGACCAAGGGCGGCGAGCCGCACTTCCTCACCGCCGGGCACTGCACCGAGGGGATCTCCACCTGGTCGGACTCCTCGGGCACCGTGATCGGCGAGAACGTGGACTCCAGCTTCCCGGGCGACGACTACGGCCTGGTCAAGTACACCGCCGACGTCGCCCACCCGAGCGAGGTGAACCTCTACGACGGCTCCACGCAGGCGATCTCCGGCGCGGCCGAGGCCACCGTCGGCATGCGGGTCACCCGCAGCGGATCCACGACCCAGGTGCACTCCGGCACGGTCACCGGTCTGGACGCCACCGTGAACTACGGCAACGGCGACATCGTCACCGGTCTCATCCAGACCGACGTGTGCGCCGAGCCCGGCGACAGCGGCGGCTCGCTCTTCTCGGGCGGCAGCGCGGTCGGCCTCACCTCCGGCGGCAGCGGCGACTGCACGTCGGGCGGGACGACCTTCTTCCAGCCGGTGACGGAGGCCCTCTCGGCGACCGGCACCCGGATCGGCTGAACCCCACTTCGTACGGCGGCCCGTCCCTCCGCACGGAGGAGCGGGCCGTCGTGCGAGGCGGAACTCAGTGGGTCCACGGCGGCACGACGCGCGTGCCGTCGGCCAGGGTCGCCTCCAGCCCGTGGGACGTGGTGACCCAGGAGACGGCGGTCTCGGCGGCCGGGTTCTCGAGGGTGAGGGTCGCGCCGGGACGGACGATCACCGTGTCGCCGGCGTTGACGCGGTGGGTGGTGCCGTCGAGGGTGATCAGCAGTTCGCCGGCGAGCAGGTGGAAGATCTCCTCCCGGCTGACGGTGTGCGCGGGCGCCCGGGTCCCGGCGGGAATCTCGCTCCGCCAGGCGCACAGCTCCTTGCTGCCGGCCGACGGGGTGGCGTGGGCGACGAAGCGGGTGCCGTGCATCTCGTGGACGACGGCATCGGACGGGCGGACGACGGGCACGACGGCCTCCTCAAGCAGTCAAGCATGTTGACTATATGGTCAAGCTTCTTGACTGTTTCGTCAAGGTGCTTGAATCTCCCCGTGCAGAACTCCGAAGCCGTCACCCTGTCCGCCGCCCTGCTCGCCGCCGCCGGCGAGCTCACCCGGCGCATCCATGACGGGGTGGTCGCCCGCGGCTTCGAGGGGGTGCGGCCCGCGCACGGTTTCGCCTTCACCCGGCTCGCCCCGGACGGCGCGACGGTCACCGACCTCGCGGTCCACCTCGGGGTGACCAAGCAGGCCGCGAGTCAGCTCGTCGACGAGCTGGTGCGCAAGGGCTACGTCGAGCGGCGCCCGCACCCCGAGGACGCGCGGGCCAGGCTCGTCGTGCTGACCGGGGCGGGGTGGGCCTGCACCCGGGCGGCCGACGAGGCGGCGGCGGAGGCCGTACGGGCCTGGGGCGAGACGCTGGGGGAGACGGAGGTGCGCGAGCTGGCGCGAAAGCTGCTGCGCATCGCGCCCGACGGGCCGATTCGTCCCGTGTGGTGACGCCCTGTCGGACGGAGGCCGGGGGCCGCCGTACGACGAGGCCGCCGACGCCCCCCGGCCCGGCCCGCACCGGGCCCGCCGCCCGCGCCTCCGCGTTCGACCGGCACGTGTCCACGCCGACGCGCGCGTCGGGGCCCTGTCCGGCCTGAGCCGCCGGACAGGGCCCCGAACCGGGCTCAGCGGCCGTGCCGCCCGGTCGCCGTGCGCCGCCGCGCGGAGGCGAACAGCGCCGCCGAGCCGAGCGCCAGCGCCGCGGCGCCGCCGACCATCAGGTACGGGGTGTTGCCGTCGCCGCCGGTCTCCGCGAGGTTCTGCGACGATCCCGCCGCCTTCGGCTGGTTGGCGGTGGTGCCGTCACCGGCGGCCTCCGGGGCGGTGTCGTCGTCCGCCGCGGCCGGCTCCGCCGAGGTGTGGGGGTCGTCGTCGCCGTGCCCGTGGTTCTCGATGGTCGACTTGTCGGCGCCGTCCTCGAGCTGCTCCTCGGACGGGGCGGAGGCGGTCGGCGCCGGGGCGGCGGCCTCCTTCGGGGTGTCGCCCGAGTCGGCGGCCGCACCGTCGCCGGCCCCGTTCCCACCCGCCTGGGATCCGCCGCCGAACGTGACGTCCGAGCAGGAGTAGAACGCCTCCGGGCTGTCCGACCGCTGCCAGACCGCGTACAGCAGCTGCGTGCCGGAGCGCTCGGGGAGGGTGCCGGTGAAGGTGTAGAAGCCGCCCGAGGCGGCCGGGTCGGTGGAGGTCGCCACCGGGTTCGCCAGGTCCAGGTCGTCCCAGGCCAGCGGCTGCGACGGGTCGTAGCCCGGCTTGGTGATGTACACCTTGAAGGTCCCCTTGTGCGGGGCGGTCACGCGGTACTTGAAGGTGTGCGAACCGCTGCTCACGCTCGTCGCCGGCCAGTCGGCGCGGGCCAGGTCGAGCCCCTTGAACGCCTCGTTGCCGGCGCTGCACAGCTTGCCGTCGGGAATGAGCTCCTGGTGGCGTCCGCCGGCGTCGCCGATGCGGATGCCGTTCCAGTCGTACAGCGCCTGGGTGCCGCCGGCCGCGACCGCCGCCCGGCACGCCGCCGACTTCGGGCTCTCCGGGCCCTCGGCGTAGCACTGGGAGACCCGGCTGACCGGGTCGCCCATGGAACCGTGCGCGGACGCCGGTGCGGCGGACAGCCCGGTCAGGGCGAGCGGAACGAGTCCGACGGCGGTGGCGACGGCGGCCTTGCGGCGTGCGGGCATGGGGCAGCAACTCCTCGACAGCGATCACTGGATCGGGGTGGGGGGTGGTGAATCCCGTGGGGTGGCTCAGAAACTAGCCCCCCGAACCGGTGAAATCGCCTGCCGAAGGCCCTGGGGAGGGATCCTTATGGCCGCGTTAAGGGAGTGCTCAGGCTGGGATCAGGTAGGTGCCCGGATCAGGCGGTGCCCGGACGGTCAGCCGTCGGGCCACCAGGTGCGGGCGATGTCCTTGCGGACCTCGGGTCGTCCCGCGGGGCGCTCGTCGGCCTCCTCACGGGCCCGGCGGGTGTCCGTCTTCCTCGGGGGCTTCTGCACGGTGACACGGCGCATGGCTGCCTCCTTCAGGGTCCACCGGGTTCCGTGTTCTCACGGAGGTAGACCTTTCGGGGGAGAGTTCCTCATCGGTCCTGTTCTGTCTGTGGCCGCTGTCACGAATCGATTGTCAGTGGCGGGTGTCACTCTGGGGCCATGACGATCCACGACGGTGACGGGACGCGCACGCACGGTGTCGACTGGGACGGGGCGGCCGCCGCGTTCGACGAGGAACCGGACCACGGGCTGCGCGACCCGGCGGTGCGCGCGGCCTGGGCGGCCCGGCTGCGGGCCTGGCTGCCGGAGCGGCCGGGCGACGTCCTCGACCTCGGCTGCGGCACCGGCAGCCTGTCCCTCCTCGCGGCCGAGCGGGGACACCGGGTGACCGGCGTCGACCGGTCCCCGGCGATGGTGGCGCTCGCCCGGGAGAAGCTCGCCGGACGTGACGCCGTGTTCCTCGTCGGCGACGCGACGGCACCACCGGTCGGGGAGGAGCGCTACGACGCCGTCCTGGTCCGGCACGTGCTGTGGACGCTACCCGAACCGGACCGGGCGCTGCGGCACTGGCGGGACCTCCTGCGGCCCGGGGGCCGGCTCGTGCTGGTCGAGGGCGTGTGGGGGACGGTGAGCCCGGTCGGCGTACCGGCCGACCGGCTCACGGCGCTGCTGGCCCCGCTCGGCGGACGGGTGAGCGTGGAGCGGCTGTCCCGGGACGCGGCGCTGTGGGGCCGGGAGGTGGACGACGAGCGGTACGCGGTGGTCGCCGTCCCGGACTGATCCGGCGCCCTCAGGCGAGCAGCGCGCCGAATCCGCCCTCGCGGGCCCGGACGTCCAGTTCGTCGAGGGCGGCCACCGCGGCGGCGGCCGCCTCGGGATCCGTGGTGAGGAGACCGCTCGCCGCGAACTCGTCCTCGTCCAGCCGCCGCACGTCCGTGCCGTCCGCGGAGACCCACAGGTCCAGGTCGAGGTCCTCGACGACCAGCCGGCCGCCGGAGAGCTCGGCCGGCCGGGTGATGTCGCAGTAGTGGCCCTTGAGGGTGCCGTCGGCGGTACGGACCTCCTTCACGGAGTACCACCGGTCGCGCCAGTAGTGCTCCGTGAAGACGTCACCGGGCTCGAAGCGGACGAAGCCGAAGTCGCGCACGCCGTCACCCGCCCAGGGGGCGCGCACGGTGACACGGGTGCCGTCGTCGGCGAGCAGCTCGGCCGGATAGCGGATCTTCATGCGTCCCGCCTTGACGAGGACGACCTCCACCCGCGTCGGCCCGTCAGCCCAGTGCGCGGACATACCGCACCTCCGTCCCGCAGATCTCGTACCCGAACCACCGGTTGATCGCGATCATCGGCCCGTTCCCGGTGTCGTTGCCCGTGAACGCCTCCGTGTACCCGGCCGCGCGGGCGCGATGCAGGGAGTCGTTCTTGGCGAGCTTGGCCAGCCCCCGGCCCCGGTGGGCGCGGGCGGTGCCGGTCATGACCGTGCCGTACCGGGTGCCGCCGTCCGTGCGGGCCGCGGAGAACGCGGCGGGACGGCCGTCGACCACCGCCACCGTGGTCAGCCCGGGGCTGAACAGGGGGTGCCGCCAGGTCTCCTCCAGCCAGGCCTCGTAGTCCGTGAACTCGGTGTCCACGTCGCTGGGTTCGTCCGCCGTGGTCTCCGCGTCCAGCTCGAACAGCGGGCGCGGGTCACCGGCGAAGTCCGAGCCCGGGCGCAGCTCCACGCCCGGCGGCGGATCCTGGAGCGGGGGGAGGGCGCCGTTCGCCAGGTCCAGGCGGAGGAAGTGGGCGGAGCGGCTCGCCCGGTAGCCGTGCGCCTCGGCGAAGGCGCGGTTGCCCGGCCCGTCCACCACCCAGGCGAACAGCCTGGTCGCCCCGTGCGCGGCCAGGTGCTCCTCGGCGGCGCGCACGAGCAGCGTCCCGGCGCCCCGGCGGGTGTGCCCGGGGTGCACGTACACGTTGACGTTGCCCTGGCCGGACTCGGAGCTCTCGTGGGTCAGGTGCACCTGCGCCGTGCCGATCACCTCGCCGTCGGCCACGGCGACGAGCGGGCAGTAGTGGGCGTCGGGGTGGAGACGGGTGAGGTCGTGGGCCAGGGACTCCGGGGTGACGAGGACGAACGGCAGCGCGGCGTGCCGGACGCGGGCGAAGCCCTCGAGGTCGGCGCGGGCGTCGGGGCGAAGATCGCGGACGATCACTGTCATGGGGACGCACGCTACGGGGGACGCGCCCGGGGCGCCTCCTGTTTTCCGCCGGGGTGCGCGACAATCGGGCCGTGACCTTGAAGATCCGGATCGACGACGGCGCGCCCCCGTACGAGCAGGTGCGGGCGCAGATCTCCGAGCAGGCACGGTCGGGAGCGCTGCCCGTGGGGTACCGGCTGCCGACGGTGCGCGGGCTGGCCGAGACGCTCGGGCTCGCCGCGAACACGGTGGCCAAGGCGTACCGGGCGCTGGAGGCGGACGGGGTGATCGAGACGCGGGGGCGCAACGGGACGCTGATCGCCGCCGCGGGGGCGGCGGCGGAGCGGGAGCTGGCGTCCGCGGCGCAGGACTACGCCGCCAGGGCGCGGCGGCTGGGGCTCGGCGAGGAGGAGGCACTGGCCGCCGTGCGGGACGCACTGCGGGCGGCTTACGGGGCGTGAGCGCCGGTTCCCTGCGGGACTTGCCGGGTGAGCGCCGTGGCGGCGGGGTTTGACGCCGGCTGCGGGTCCGTTGTGGCCGGTCGCGCCCGCGCGGCGGAGCCGCAAGTCGGCACGGCCCCGCGCCCCTGGGGGGTGCTGCCACCCCCTGTCTACAGGTACAGGCCCGCGTCCGCGTCGCCCCGTGGTTCCGGCAGGGACGTGGGGGAGGTGCCCCGGCGCAGGGCGTACAGCTCGGCCAGGGTCGCGCCCTCGCGGCCGACGCCCTCCTCGGTGCCGAGCCAGCTCACCGCCTCCGCGCGGGTCAGCCGCCCCACCTCGATCCGGGCCAGACAGCGGCCGGGGCGGACCACGGCCGGGTGCAGGCGCTCCAGGTCCTCGTTGGTGGTGACCCCCACCAGGACGTTGCGGCCCTGGCCGAGCAGACCGTCCGTCAGGTTCAGCAGCCGGGACAGCGCCTGCCCGGCGGCGTGCTTGGCCTCGCCCCGGATCAGCTCGTCGCAGTCCTCCAGGAGCAGCAGCCGCCAGCGGCCCTTGCCCGTCGCGTCCTCCTCGCCGATCGCGATGTCCATCAGGTAGCCGACGTCACTGAACAACCGCTCGGGGTCCAGCACGCAGTCCACCTGGCACCAGTCCCGCCAGGACCGGGCCAGCGTGCGCAGCGCGGAGGTCTTGCCGGTGCCCGGCGGGCCGTGCAGCAGGAGCAGCCGGCCCGAGATGTCCTCGGGGGTGGTCTTCATCAGGCGGTCCATCGCCTCCGCCACCGGCGCCGTGTAGTTGGGCCGGATCTCCTCCCAGGTGCCCGCGGAGATCTGCCGGGTGGTGCGGTGCGGGCCGCGCCGCGGGGAGACGTACCAGAAGCCCATGGTGACGTTCTCCGGCTGCGGTTCGGGCTCGTCCGCCGCGCCGTCGGTGGCCTCGCCCAGGATCTTCGCGGCGAGGTCGGCGCTGGTCGCGGTGACCGTGACGTCGGCGCCCCGGTTCCAGCGGGAGACCAGCAGGGTCCAGCCCTCGCCCTCGGCCAGGGTGGCGCTGCGGTCGTCGTCCCTGGCGATCCGCAACACCCGCGCGTCCGCGGGCAGCAGGGTCGCGCCGGAGCGTACGCGGTCGATGTTCACGGCGTGCGAGTACGGCTGCTCGCCCGTCGCGAAGCGGCCGAGGAACAGCGCGTCGACGACATCGGACGGGGAGTCGCTGTCGTCGACGTTGAGCCGGATCGGCAGTGCGTCGTGCGGTTGCGCGGACATGCCGCCATGATCGGTCACACGGGCGCCGCGTGCACCCGGTTTCCGGGGCACACGCGGCGCACGGCCGTAGCCGGCCGCCCGCTTTCAGTCCGGCGGCCGGCGGATCAGCCCCCGTGCCCGCCGGGCCCGGCGCACCACCGCGTACCCCTTGGTCAGCGCGCGGTCCCGGGCGAAGGCCCGCGCGACGGCCCGCCCTTCCACCAGCCGTTCGAACTCGGCGGCGGACGTCGACCGCCGCACCGTGACGCGCCGCAGGGCGTACGGCCCCTGGGCGCGGCGGGCGAGGCCGTTGCCGACGGCGAGGGCCTGGGCGTACCCGGTCTCCCGCACCGCCCGGCGCACCCGGCGGCTGGAGTAGCCGTAGGGGTAGGCGAACGAGGCGGGTGGGGAGCCCAGCTGGTCCGAGACGATCTCCTTGCACAGGATCAGCTCGGAGCGCAGCCGGCCCTCGTCGAGCTGGTCGAGCTGCGGATGGCTGTGGCTGTGCCCGCCGATCTCGACGCCCGCGCCGGCCAGTTCGCGCACCTGGTCCCAGTCGAGCATGGTGTCCAGGCCGCCGCCGGTGTCGTACGGCCCCCTCAGCCAGCCCGTGGTGACGAACAGGGTGGCCGGGAACCCGTGCTCGGCGAGCACGGGCAGCGCGTGCCGGTGCACGCCCTCGTAGCCGTCGTCGAACGTGACGAGGACCGGCCGCTCGGGCAGCGGGCGGCCCGAGCGCCAGTGCGCGGCCAGTTCGGCCGTGGTGACGGGGGTGAGGCCCCGGTCCGCGATCACCGCCATCTGCTCGGCGAACGCCTCCGGGGTCACGGACAGGGCGCGGGTCGCCTCGCCGGGATCGGCCGCGACCGCGTGGTACATGAGGACCGGCACGCGTACGTCAGTCACGGCGGGCCTCCTCGACGGCCACCACGGAGAACGTGACCCCGCTCCGCCGGGCCCGCACGCTCCCCACCAGGTAGCCGCCGGCCGCGGTGAGCACCCCGGCCACGATCGCCCCCGCGCGCCCCGCGCCGCCCGGGCGGGCCAGCAGGGCGTCGCGCAGTCCCCGCACCACCCCGGCCGGCAGTACGCGCGTGGTGTACCGGCGTTCGGACTCCAGCCCCTTCTCCGCGCCCACGCTGCGGGCCACCAGCGCCTTGGACAGCCCCTCGGCGTAGGTGCGCGTACGGAAGTAGCGGAAGTGCTCCCGGACTTCGGGCACCCGGTGGTGGATCACCGCGCGGTCGTCGATCAGCAGGACCGCGTCGGGCCGGGCGCGGCTGAGGCGGATGCACAGCTCCGTCTCCTCCCCGCCCAGCGGTCGCTTGTTCCCGTCGCGTCCGATGCCGGTGGCGAAACCGCCCGCCGCGTCGAAGGCCTCGCGCCGGAAGGAGGCGTTGCCGCCGAGCACGTTGCGCACCCGTACCCGCCCGGGCGGCAGGCCCCGGTAAGTGCAGCCCACCACCCAGTCGAACTCCTCGGGGAACCAGTCGGGCCGCCGGCCCGACGCCCAGAGGGGTTCGGTGCGCCCGCCGACCGCCATCACGCGCGGGTCGTCGTACGCCTCGGCGAAGTGCTTCAGCCAGTCGCGTTCGGCCACGGCGTCGTCGTCGAGGAAGGCGACGACGTCGCCGCGCGAGGCGGCGATCCCGGTGTTGCGGCCGGCGGACAGGCCGCGGGGGCCCGCGTTGGCGAGCACCCGCACGTCGCCGGTCCCCTCGTACTCCTTGCCCAGACGGTCCAGGAGGTCCTGGTTGTGGTCGACGACCAGCAGGGTCTCCAGGGCCGGCCGTGACTGCGCCCGTACCGAGGCGACCGCCGCGAGGACGTCCTCCCAGCGGTCCTCGGTGTAGGCGCAGATCACGACCGAGACGCCCGGGGTGCCGGGATCGCTCAAGACACCTTCCCCCGGCCCGTACCGAGCAGCGGCGAGGGGCGCGGGCGCCGGCGCAGCGCACGCCGGTTGGAACGCTCCCCGAGGATGACTCTCAGCACGCGCAGCCCGTCGCGCACGGCCCGCAGATTGCTCGTGCCGTGGATGCGCAGGTACTCGTGGCTGGGTATCTCCTGCACCTTGAGGCCGGCCTTGACGACCCGGATGTTCATCAGGGTCTCGACCTCGAAGCCGGTGCAGTCGAGGTCGATCTTGTCGAGGCAGTGCCGCCAGAAGGCGTTGTAGCCGTAGCAGAGGTCGGTGTACCGCGCGCCGAACTTGCGGTTGACGGCGGCGCACAGCACCCGGTTGCCCAGCATGCGGATGAACGTCATGTCGTCGGTGCCGCCGCCGTTGGCGAAGCGGGACCCCTTGGCGAAGTCCGCGCCGGAGACCAGCGCGGAGACGTAGCTGACGATCTCGTTGCCGTCCGCCGAGCCGTCCGCGTCGACCATCACGATGATGTCGCCGGTGCAGGCCTCGAACCCGGAGCGCAGCGCGTCCCCCTTGCCCTTGCCGCGCTGCCCGACGACCTTGACGCCGGGCCACAGTTCGCGGGCCACCTCGACGGTTTCGTCGGTGGAGTTGCCGTCGACCAGGACCACTTCGTGGATCCAGTCGGGAAGCGTCTTGAAGACGTACGGCAGGTTCTCCGCCTCGTTCATGGCCGGTATCACCACGCTCACCGGCGGCGCTATGGCCAGGTGAGAGGAGACGGGCCGGTACGTGCGGGCGACCGGTGGATCCTGGTCCTCGGTCGCCGACTGCAGAACGGAACTCATGAGTCTGGTCCCTCTCGTCCGGTGGACCGCCCGCCCCTCGGGCGGCCCGGCTGTTCGTCCGGTTCGAAAGGGGGGTTGCTCTCACCTCGCGGCACGACGGACGGAACCGACGTGCACGCCGGGTGAGCTGGCAAATCTGGTCGGCCGCGGAAAAGCCGGCCGACCGCGCGGCACGGCCCGGTCACCGTTGCGGTCACCGGGCACGGCACCCCCCTACCGCGCCCCGCGTCGGTTCGTCCCGGTCCTGAGCCCTCCCCTGGAACCGCTTGCTGACGATCCGTCGCGAGTGAGGTGTATGACGGTATTGACGATTGAGCCCGAATGGCAAGACCTGGAACGCCCGCTCACGTTTTCGCCGGTTTGGCCGTTACATAGGTCTCTTGCCGGGATGTGTGTGTCCGCATGGCCGACTTTTCCCCCCGAAGTGTCGGATGACGGGCTTCAATGTGGCGCACCCCGTAGGGGGCGTCAAGGGCCGAAAGTCCGCCCGACCGGATTTCGTCCAGGAACGAACAGCAACAGTTTTGGCATGAACACTTCCGGTCAACACGCGTAGTTGGTACCACGGTTGCGGCAGAGATCCTGCTAAAGGGAGGTTCCATGAGACGTTCCCGAATTGTCCTCGCCCTCGGCTCACTCCTCCTCGCCGTCACCACCGCCCTCACCGGGGCCACGACGGCCCAGGCGTCCCAACAGGCCGCAGCCGACGGCTATGTGGCGCTCGGCGACTCCTACGCCTCCGGCGTCGGAGCCGGCAGCTACATCTCCTCCAGCGGTGACTGCAAGCGCAGCACGAAGGCCCACCCCTACCTCTGGGCGGCCGCCAACTCACCCTCGTCCTTCCACTTCACGGCCTGCTCGGGCGCCCGAACGGGTGATGTTCTCTCCGGGCAGCTCGGCCCGCTCTCCACCTCGACCGGCCTGGTCTCGATCAGCGTCGGCGGCAACGACGCCGGTTTCGCCGACGTCATGACGACCTGTGTGCTCCAGTCCGACAGCTCCTGCCTCTCGCGCATCGCCACCGCGAGGGCGTACGTCGACTCGACCCTGCCCGGCAGGCTCGACAGCGTCTACGCGGCGATCCACGACCGGGCCCCCAACGCCCGTGTCGTGGTGCTCGGCTACCCCCGCTTCTACCAGCTCGGTACCTCCTGCATCGGTCTCTCCGAGACCAAGCGGAAGGCGATCAACGACGCCGCCGACTACCTCGACAACGCCATCGCCCGGCGCGCCGGCGCCCACGGCTTCACCTTCGGCGACGTACGCACCACCTTCACCGGCCACGAGATCTGCTCCGGCAGCTCCTGGCTGCACAGCATGGACTGGCTCAACATCGGCAACTCGTACCACCCGACGGCCGCCGGACAGTCCGGCGGCTATCTGCCGGTGCTCGACGCCGCGGCCTGACCGTCAGTACCCGTCGTCCGAACCGGAAGGAGAAGCGGAGGCCCCGCCCGTCGGGGTCTCCGCCTCACACGCCACCGAGAACGGCACCGTCTCGGACGTCGTCCGCACCGGCTCCCGGACCTCCACGCCGATCTCGCTCTCGAACACCCCGGTCTCCGAGTACGTCGTCACGACCACCGTGTCGTGCTTCGTACGCCCGCCCCCCTCGGGGAGCGACAGCTTCCGCCAGCCCGGATCGTCCACCGAGCCGTCCTCGGCCACCCAGCGGTAGGAGACCTCGGCCGGCAACCGCCCCACCGTGAACGTCGCCGTGAACGCGGGCGCCTCCTCGTGCGCCGGCGGACAGCTCCCGGAGTACTCCGTGTGCGCGCCGGTCACCGTCACCGACACCGTCTGCGGCGGGGGAGTGGACTTCTCCTCCCTCTCCTCCTTCTTCTCCTCGCTCGCGGTGGAGGACGGCGCCGGACCGTCCGTCCTCGGCGTCCCGCCACCCTCCCCGTCGTCACCGGTCCGCGCGGGCGAACTCGCCCGGCCTCCGGTGCCCTTGGCGCCGGGGTCGCCGTTCTCGTCGTCCAGCAGCGCGTACGTCAGCCCGGCCAGCGCCAGGGCCAGGGCGGCCACACCCGCCACCAGGGCGACCGCGGCCCGCCGGTCGCGCCCGGGCCGGGTGACCGCGGTGGTCGCCGCCGGCGCTCCCGCGGCCGGCGCCGGGGAAGCGGGTGAGTACGTCTCCGGGTACGGCTGCGGCAGCGCGGCCACCGTCGGGGCGTACGGCAGCGAACGCGCCGTGTCCGCGCGGGGAGCGCCCCCCGCCCCGACGAGCCGCAGGTCCTGCTGTGCCCGCTCCGCCGACAGCCGCTCGGCCGGGTCCTTGCGCAACAGCCCCTCGACGACCGGGGCGAGCGGACCCGCCCGGCGCAGCGGCGGCAGCTCCTCGTCGACGATCGCCCGCAGAGTGCTCAGCGGGGTGTCCTGACGGAAGGGCGAGTGGCCCTCGACCGCCGCGTACAGCAGCACACCGAGCGACCACAGGTCCGACTCGGGCCCCGGCGTGCGCCCCAGCGCCCGCTCCGGAGCGAGGAACTCGGGCGAACCGACGACCTCCCCGGTCATGGTCAGCGCCGAGCTGCCCTCGACCATGGCGATCCCGAAGTCGGTGAGCACGATCCGCCCGTCGTTCGCGATCAGCACGTTGGCCGGCTTCACGTCCCGGTGCAGCACCCCCGCCCCGTGCGCGGCCCGCAGCGCGGCGAGCACCTCCGCGCCGATGTGCGCGGCCCGCCGCGGGGACAGCGGTCCCTCCGCGTCCAGCACCTCGGCCAGCGACAGACCGCGCACCAGCTCCATGACGATCCACGGACGGCCGTCCTCCATCGCCACGTCGTACACCGTCACCACGTTGCGGTCGGCGATCCGGGCCGCCGCCCACGCCTCCCGCTCCAGCCGGGCGTACATCCGCTCCACGTCGGACGCCGGCAGTCCGGCCGGGGCGCGCACCTCCTTGACGGCGACCTCGCGGTGCAGCACCTCGTCGCGGGCCCGCCACACGGTCCCCATGCCGCCCTCGCCCAGCGGTGACAGCAGCCGGTACCGGCCCGCGACCACCCGCTCACCGCCCGGTTCCTCGGACACGGCGCCCCCCTTCGCGTCCGGACGAATTCGCCCTTTCCTCAAGAAAGTAGCTCAACCGAGTGCGGATGCCGCCCCCCTGAACACCAATCCGGCGCCCAGGGCCACGACGACGAACGCCGACCCCAGGGGCGCGCTCCGGCGCACGAGGGTCGCCCACGGGGCCGTCGTCCAGCGGGGGCGCCGGGCCAGCAGCCCGGTCACACCGCTGCCCGCCTTCACGACCGCGTACCCGGCCGCGGTGAGCGTCAGGGCCAGCCCGGCGCCGTACGCGACGACGAGCAGCAGCCCGAACCAGGCCCGGCCGAGCGCGGCGGCGCCGACCAGCACCACGACGGCGGACGGACTGGGCACCAGCCCGCCGGCGAAACCGAGCAGGACCGTGCCGCGCAGGGTGGGGGCGGTGGGATGGGTGTGGGTGCGACCGCCGTGCGTATGGGTGTGGCCCTCGTGCGTGTGCGTGTGTTCGTGCGGGTGCTCATGGTGGTGCGTGTGGTTCCGGTGGCGCAGGGCCCGGCGTACGAGGCTCGCGCCGGCCAGGGTGACGAGGGCGCCGCTCGCGATGCCCAGCCAGGCGATCACCGAGGGCGCGGCGGCCGAGCCGGCCGTGACCAGCAGGCCCAGGGCGACCACGCCGAACGTGTGGGTGACGGTGACCGAGGCGGCCATGGGCAGGACGTCCCTGAGCCGGGCCCCGCCTCCGCGCGCCGCCGCCGTCGCGGCCATGAGCGTCTTGCCGTGGCCGGGGGCGAGCGCGTGCACCGCGCCGAGCCCGACGGCGACCAGCAGCGCGAGCGCGGCGAACCCCGCGGTCGGGTCGTGCCGGGCGACGAGGTCGTCGAGCGCGCGGGTCCAGCGGTCGGCACCGCGCGGGAGCACGGCGGAGGCGGGCGCGTCGGCCTCCTCCGCCGCCAGGGCCGGGCCGCCCGGACGGACGCGCAGGGCCGCGGTCCTGGTGTCGGCCGGGGACGAGAGCAGTTCCTCCGGATACCGGGTCAGTTCGCCGGACGGCGAGGCCGTCGGCACGTCCGAGGCGGTGAGCGTCGTACGGTCGCCCCGCGCGGTGATCTCCCGCCAGCCAGGACCGGACGACGCGCCCGCCCCGCGGAAGCGGAGGCCGACCGTTTCGCCCCCGGGGAGGGGCGCGGTCAGCCGGCACTCCACACGCAGGGTGTCGAGCCCGGCCTGACCGGGCCGCACGCGCACGCGGGCGGTGCCCGCGGTGAGCGGGACCGTCCGCCCGTCGACGCGCACCTCGCTCTCCCGCGCGGCCGTGGCACAGCGCTGCCGGGCCCAGGCGCCCTCGCCCAGCCGCTCGAGGTCCGGCCCCGCCTGGGCGGCCGGGATCTCGGCGAGGTCCTCGACGTGATGGACGCGGAGTTCACCGGGCGCGGCCACCAGCCCGTCGTAGCGGTTGACGGTGAAGTTGCCGAGCGGGTGCGCGCTCGACGTCGTGGCCGGGACCAGGGCGAGCGCGCAGGCGGCGGTGAGGACGGCGGCACCGGCGGCGACGCGGCGGCGGAGGTTCAACGCGCCCCCTCCAGTTCCTTCAGCGCGGCCCGGGCCGCACGGGCGCCGAGCGGAGAGAAGCCGGGGTTCAGCTCCAGCGCGGCGGTGAGGGAGCCACGGGCGGCGCGGTCGTGCCCGGTGGCCTTCTCGATCATGCCCCGGTGGTAGAGGAAGGCGGCGCTGCGGTAGCCGGTGGCCGTGGCGCGGCGGGCGTACGGAAGGGCCTCCGCGTCGCGGCCGTTGACGTGCAGGGCCCAGGCGAGGGCGTCCGCGGTGTGCACACTGTGCCGCCGGTCCCACTCCGCGCGGGCCGCGCGCAGCGCCTCACCGGCGTCCCCGTGATCGGCGGCGGCGAGCGCGGTGTCCAGGTCGGCCTCGACCCCGCCGGCCCGGGCCAGCGCGGTCCAGGCGCCGACGAGGGCGTACTGCTCGCGTGCCCTCGCGCGGTCGCCGTCGGCGCCGCGGTCCTCGTACAGCTCGCCGAGCGCGACCAGGGGGCCGGGCAGCGGGGAGCGGGCGACGACCTGCTCCAGCGTCTTCACGGCGCCCGCGCGGTCGCCGCTCGCGGCCTGTGCGCGGGCCCGGCCCTCCAGGGCGGGGAGGTGGCCGTCGTCGGCGGCGAGCGCCCGCGCGTAGTGCGCGAGAGCCGTCCCGTACTCGCCCCGGTTCCAGGCGAGCTGTCCCAGCGCGGTCGCGACGTACGCCACGTCCGCGGGCGAGGACGCGCTGTCCAGGGCCCGTCGCAGCACCTCCCGCGCGGTGCGCGCGTCGCCGCGCAGCTCCCGTACGTACGCGTACCGGGTGAACACGGGCACCCCCGGCCGCCTGCGGTCGGCGGTGACGGCGGCCCCGGCGGCCTCCTCGTACCGGCCGAGCTCGACCAGCGCGTCGACACGGGAGCACAGGGCGCGTTCGCTGTAGGGGTTCTGCTCCAGCGCCCGGTCGGCGTGGGCCAGGGCGCCGGTGAAGTCGTGCCGCGCGGCGGCGAGGGCGGCCTGCCCGGCGAGGGCCTGCTCGTTGCCGGGTTCGAGTGCGAGGGAACGCTCGAGCGCCCGCTCGGCCCGCGGATAGCGCGAGGGGTCCCCCTGGGTCCGCGCCTGCTCGACATAGGCGGTCCCGAGGGCGGCCCAGCCGGCGAAGTCCCGCGGCTGCGCCCGCAGATGAGCCTGCAGCGACCGGATCCCGGCGCCGAGCTCACCCCCGGCGAGCACCCCGGCGACGACCGCCGGCGCGGCACCGGCCGCCCCGGCCCGCCCCTCGTCCCCTTCCTCTCCCACCGCGACGGCCCCGGCGGTCAGCGCGACGGCCAGCAGCCCGGCGCACACCGCGCGACGCGCCCCGCGCGACCGCCGCGCGGCAGCGGAGAACCGCCGCGGCGCGCCGGCCCGCGGTCCCGCGCCGTCCGGGGCGGCCGCTCCGGGACCCTGACCGTCGCCGTCGGCGTGCGGGGCGGCCGCTCCGGGACCCTGAACGACGACGTCGGCGAGCGGGGGGGCCCCTCCGGGA
>NZ_JBEZBE010000068.1:0-19922 GCF_040646935.1 Streptomyces sp. NPDC044984 | reverse complement strand
TCGCGCCGTGTCCGTCCCGGTGGGCGGCGAGGGAGAAGTTGCCCTTCTTGCCCACCACTGGTGAGCCGGGCCGCCTGATGATCCGGTGGGCGATACTGGGTTCGAACCAGTGACCTCTTCGGTGTGAACGAAGCGCTCTCCCACTGAGCTAATCGCCCGGACGCAGGAAGAACATTACCCCATGTCAGGGGGTGCCCGTGACCGGCGGGGAGCGGTGCGCCCGCTCCCCGCCGCGCGTCACTGGTCCTCGATCTTCCAGGGCAGCACGAGGCCGAACTTCCACAGGTAGGCCCCGGCCAGACCGGCCGCGATCACCACGCCGACCGAGGTCAGGATGATGTTCCGGCGCCGGACCTTGGGGTCCAGGGCCCGCTGGGCCGCCTCGGTGACCTTGCGCTTGGTCCAGCGCAGCACCAGCTGGGCCCAGACGAACTCGGTCGCCCAGATCGCCATACCGCCGAAGATCACGACCCAGCCCGGGCCGGGCAGCACCAGCATCGCGGCACCGGCCGCCACGACCGCGAGGCCGACTATGAAGACGCCGACCTGCCAGCTCAGGTGCAGCGCGCGGCGCGCCTTGACGAACTCCGGTGCGCGCGATCCGAGCCCTCGCTCTTCACGGCTCTCGCTCTCGTCCACCGTCACCCCGTGGGCCGCCACCGCGGCCTCGCCAGACATGCCACTCCCCGTGTTCATACAGCCAAACACTACCCGAGCGAAACACATCACCGGAATGGGCGCAGGGCGCGAACGATCTTTCGGCCGGAAGAGTTACGTAAACCCACGCAAAACACTCAGAGGGGTTTACAACGGCACCGTAGGTGGCATGTCGATTTGGCCGACGTGCGAATCCCCGAGCGCACACTGAGCGAAAGGCCCTGGCGCTTATGAACACCACGGTCAGCTGCGAGCTGCACCTGCGCCTCGTTGTGTCGAGCGAGTCCTCCCTGCCTGTCCCCGCAGGCCTGCGGTACGACACGGCCGACCCCTACGCCGTGCACGCCACCTTCCACACCGGAGCCGAGGAAACCGTCGAGTGGGTGTTCGCCCGCGACCTCCTCGCCGAGGGACTTCACCGCCCCACGGGCACCGGCGACGTCCGTGTCTGGCCGTCGCGCAGTCACGGTCAGGGCGTCGTCTGCATCGCCCTGAGCTCGCCGGAGGGGGAGGCCCTGCTCGAGGCCCCGGCAAGGGCCCTGGAGTCCTTCCTGAAGCGCACCGACGCCGCCGTGCCGCCCGGTACGGAGCACCGGCACTTCGATCTCGACCAGGAGCTCTCACACATCCTGGCGGAAAGCTAGGCGAGGCTCACGAAGCCGCCCGGCGCCGTCGACTCGGGGAGACGGCTCGGGCCCGGACAGCCGCATACGGGCAGCCGCATACGGCTCACACACGACGGCGCCGACACCGCGGGGTTCCGCGGGCGGCGCCGTTGTGCTGCGCGCACGCCGGACCGGTGCCGGCCGGACGGGTGATCGGGAACGACGGCCGAGGTCCGCGCGTTGCATTCGAAGCCATGTGCGGAGCGGGGAGGTACGGGGCGCGCCGGAGCCACTACCATCGGCCAGCATCGGCGGGCGCCCGCCCGACCCCCAGGCCAGGGAGCGAACTGTGCTGATCACCCACGACACCCGGTGCGCACTCGACACCGTGGTGGATCTGGTGAACTCCGCGCCGGAGGACGACACGACACCGGAGGGGCTGCCGGACGTCGCGGCCCTCGGGGAGTTCGTGCGGCAGCACAAGGTCAGCGAGGTCGGGGTGCTCACGGAGTTCGACCTGGCCGCGGTGCGCAAGATCCGCGGCCGGTTCGCGGCGGTCTTCGCCGCTCCGGACGCCCGCGCGGCCGCCACGCTGATCAACGAGCTGATCGCGGCCGCGGGCACCACACCCCGGCTCACCGACCACGACGGCTACGACTGGCACGTGCACTACTTCGCGCCCGGCGCCTCCGTGGCCGACCACCTGGCCGCCGACTGCGGGATGGCGCTGGCGTTCTTCGTGGTCGCCGGGGAGCAGGAGCGGCTGCGCCGCTGTGAGGCCCCGGACTGCCGGCACGCCTTCGTCGATCTCTCCCGCAACCGCTCGCGCCGCTACTGCGACAGCCGCACCTGCGGCAACCGTCTGCACGTGGCCGCCTACCGGGCACGGCGCAAGGAGGCGGCGGGCTGACCTCCCGGGGCCGCCCCGCGGCCGGCGGAGCAGCCGTCCGATGCCGTGCCGACGCGGTCCCGACGGGTGACGCCGGGTACCGCGGGTACGGCTCACAGCCACAGCAGGTCGTGCAGGGCAGCCGTGAGCAGCAGACACCCGATCACCGCCAGGAAGATCATCAGCGGTGGCTGGGAAAGGGCGAAGAGGCATCCACGCGGCTCGTCCTGCTGCGGCGCGGCATCGCTCTGTGTCGTGTCCAGCATCTCGCGGTGATGATGACGCATCGGGAGCACCCGACGCGATCAACACTCACGGAGTGCGTGCGAGTTCGCCGATTCCGCGATCTACGGTTCGGGTTGTGATCGCTTCCGGGCGCTCCGGGACGCCCTGTGACGTTTCTGCCGGTCGCACGCGCGTTCACCCGCGGCGCGCCACCGTCATATGCCGTGCTTCTTGAGGATGGCCTCGATGTCGCTGAAGTCGTCCTCGCCCCGGGATGCGGGAGCGGGACGGGCCGCCGGGCGGGCTCCCTGGCCCAGGGAGGGCGCGGAGGCGCCGGGTGCCACCGCCTCGGGCCGTGCCGCGGCCCGCGCGGCCTTGCGCTCCTTACGGGTGCCGCCGCGCCGGCGCTCCACGGTGCGGGTGGTCGCGAACAGCACCCAGGACAGGCCGAGCACTCCGAAGCCGGCCCATGCCGTCGGGCTGAAGGCGGTGTCGGCCAGCCAGTCGACGACGCCGGTCATCACCAGGCCGAGGGGCACGAGCGAGTAGGCGGCGATGCGGGCGGCCGTGAGGAAGCGTTTGCGGTAGGCCGCGACCACCGCGATGCCCAGGCCTGCCGCGGAGACGGCGGAGCAGACGGTCTCGGCAATCATCCGGTCCTCCAGGCAGGTGGGGCGCTGCGGCGCTTCGTCCCTTCCATCCTGCACCTGCGGGGCCCCGCCGGGCCATGGTCCGGCCGGACATCAGGGACATCTCCGGGTCGGCACTCCTCCGCAGGTCCCGGTGCGCACCCCGCCTCGGCCTTCGGCCCCGGACGGGCCGGAAGGCGGGCCCCGGCCTCGGGCCCGGGCCCGCTCCGGAGCGTCCTGCCTCCGATTGGGTGGCGGGCGGCCCGGCTGGGAGACTGTGGCCATGAACGACTCCTCCTCCGCCCGTCCCGCCGCCCCCGTCCTCGACGTCTGGTGCGAGCTGCAGTGTCCGGACTGCCGCACCGCCCTCGACGACCTCCGTGCCCTGCGGGCCCGCTACGGCGACCGCCTGGAGCTGCGGCTGCGGCACTTCCCGCTGGAGAAGCACAAGCACTCCTTCGCCGCCGCCCAGGCCGCCGAGGAGGCGCTGGAGCAGGGGCGGGGATGGCCGTACGTCGAGGCCGTGCTGGGACGGGTCGAGGAGCTGGACCGCCGGGGAGAGGACTTCCTCGTCGAGGTCGCCCGGGAACTCGGTCTGGACGCCGAGGAGTTCGACACCGCGCTGATCGACGGACGGCACATCCTGATCGTGGACGCGGACCAGGCCGAGGGCAAGGCGATCGGGGTGACGGGCACCCCGACGTACGTCATCGGCGGTGAGCGCCTCGACGGCGGCAAGAGCCAGGAGGGCCTGCGCGAGCGCGTCGAGGAGATCGCGGACCGGCTGCTGGCCGGGCAGGAGGGCTGAGCCCGGGCCCCGCGGGCCCCGCCCGCCGTCACAGGAGCGGCTTGTACATCGAGTACTGCGTCGTGCCGTAGCCGAGTGAGTCGTAGAGCCGCTCCGCCGGGGTGTTCCCGGCGAACACGTTGAGGCCCACGACCCGGTTGCCCGCGGCGACCGCCTGGGCCTCGGCGAGCAGCATGAGCGTACGTCCGTGTCCCCGGCCGCGGTGGGCGGCGTCGGCCTCGACGTCGAAGACGTAGGCCCGCTCCCCGCGCACCGACAGCCACAGGGTGCCCACGGGGGTGCCCTCGTGTTCGAGGACGCTGAAGAGCATGTCCTCGGTGGCGCGGCCGTCGGGCAGCAGCGCGGCGTGGTCGTTCGCCGCCTTGGCCCGCGCCTCGGCCTCCGGCACCCCGCGCCGGATCCAGTCCCCCGCGTAGTTCTCCCGGCCCCTGGCCGACCAGGGGCCGAACTCGTCCTCGGTCATGGGCCGGGCCACGCTGCCCTCCGGAAGCACGGGCGGGGTGTCCGCGAGGGCCTTCTCCATGGTCCGGTTGCGCACGACGTAGCCGAGCGCCGTGGCGAGCCCGAGGGCGGCCCGGGCGTCGGCGGGGACCGTCGCCTCGATACGGCGGCACCCCCAGCCGCGCGCCACCTCCTCCGCGGCGAGCGCGGCCACCGTGCCCCGGCCGCGCCGGCGGTCCGGCTCCTCGATGCGCAGGTTCGTGATCCGGGCCACGGCATCGCCGAAGACGGGATGCGTGCCGAGATGGACCGTCCCGACGGGACGGCTGTTCACGCACACCTGGTAGCGGCGCGAGCGCGTGCCGTCGGGATTCTGCTGAAGCGGCTCGACCGGCCGCAGGGTGGTGGTCATCAACGGTGTTCTACCCGGTGCCGCGCCCGGGATCAGCCGAATTCCGGGTCCGTCACGGATCGAGGTCGGCCCCGGAGCGCTCGTCGAAGATCCGCATGGCCTTGGCGGTCACCGGGCCGGGGGCACCGGGCAGTTCGCGGCCGTCGACGCGGTGCACGGCCTGGACGTCGCGCAGGGTGGAGGTGAGGAAGATCTCCTCGGCCCGTTCCAGCACGTCCAGCGGCAGGTCGGTCTCCTTGGCGCCGGTCCACTCGACGACGAGGGCCCGGGTGATGCCGGCGAGGCAGCCGGAGGCGAGGGGCGGGGTGTGGAGCTCGCCGTCGAGGACGACGAAGACGTTCGACCCGGTGCCCTCGCAGAGCTGTCCCACGGTGTTGCCGAACAGCGCCTCGGACGCGCCCCGCTCGCGGGCCCGGGCGAGGGCGACGACGTTCTCGGCGTACGAGGTGGTCTTCAGGCCGGTGAGCGCGCCGCGTTCGTTGCGGGTCCAGGGGACGGTGATCACCGCGGTGGAGTCGGGGCGGCGGGTGGTCGCACCGAGCGCGACCACGAGGGTCGGACCGTGCTCGCCGCGGTCGGAGCCGAGCGGGCCGTGGCCGCCGGTGTAGGTGAGGCGCAGCCGGCCGAGCGGCATCGGGTTGGCCTCGAGGACGGCGGCGCAGGCGCGGCGGACCTCGTCGAGGTCGGGGTCGGGCAGTCCGAGCCCGCGGGCCGAGCGGGTCAGCCGGTCGAGGTGCCGGGTGAGCGCGAACGGACGGCCGTCCACGGCCTTCACCGTCTCGAAGATTCCGTCGCCCACGGTCAGTCCGTGGTCGAAGACGGAGACGCGGGCGGACTCGGTGTCCTGCAGCCCGCCGTCGAGCCAGATCTTCACCTCTGGGTCCCTTCACTCATCTCGTACGTTCCCGACGCTACCGCGAGCAGCCGGGAGGCCTTCAGCTCGGTCTCCCGCCACTCCCCCTCGGGGTCGGAGCCCCAGGTGATCCCGGCGCCGGTGCCGAACCGCAGGACGGCGTCACCGCCCGTGGTCCGGTCGATCCAGAAGGTGCGGATGCCCACCGCGAGCACGCCGGTGCCGCGGTCGGCGTCGACCCAGCCGATGCCGCCGCAGTACGGACCGCGGGGCGCCGTCTCCAGCGCGTCGATGATCCGCAGCGCGCTGGACTTGGGCGCGCCGGTGACGGAGCCGGGCGGGAAGGCGGCACCGAGCAGCTCGGGCCATCCCGCGCCGCCTCGCAGCTCGCCCCGCACGGTCGACACGAGGTGGACGAGTCCCGGATGCTTCTCGACGGCGCACAGGTCGGGCACGGTCACCGTGCCGGTGTCGCAGACCCGTCCGATGTCGTTGCGGACCAGGTCGACGATCATCACGTTCTCGGCGTAGTCCTTCTCCAGCAGGTCGGCCTCGGTGCGCCCGGTGCCCTTGATCGGCCCGGACTCGACGACCCGGCCCTCCCGCCGCAGGAACAGTTCGGGTGACGCGGTGGCGATCTCCACCCCGCGGCCGGGCAGGCGAATCGTTCCTGCATACGGTGCCGGGTTGCCCCGGGCGAGCAGGGCGGTGAGGGCGTCCACGTCGGCGCCGGACGGTACGGGCGCGGACAGGACACGGCAGAGGTTCGCCTGGTAGAC
Organism: Streptomyces sp. NPDC044984; assembly: GCF_040646935.1. Classification (NCBI taxonomy): domain Bacteria; kingdom Bacillati; phylum Actinomycetota; class Actinomycetes; order Kitasatosporales; family Streptomycetaceae; genus Streptomyces; species Streptomyces sp. NPDC044984. Next base: position 13,624 of record NZ_JBEZBE010000068.1, on the reverse strand, counting down.
CTCGCCGGCGGCTATGTGGTCGCGGATACGGCGTACGGCCATCGTGTACGCGTCACGGTCGAGCGAGGACGTCCAGTCGCCGGCCGCCGGCCCCCGCCAGGCCCCCGGCACGGGGGCGGGAACCGGCTGCTCCCGGACCTCCCGGAAGCGGGCGCAGGTCAGCCGGCCCTCGAAGTCGGCGGCGACGGCCCAGAACCCCGTGGAATCCAGGGCGGCGGGGTCGTCGGTGACGTCGAGGAGACCGGTGGCGACGCGGTCGCCGAAGCGGGCGAGAGGGGGCAGGTCCAGCACACGACGAGTCTATGGCGGGCACGGTTCCGGTGACCTGGGCATGTCCGTGAGCAGGCGCAGCGCAGCACGCTGCACAAACGGGTTTTTGTACTGGCCCCGGAATCCGCTAGAGTTCAGTTCGTCGCCGGGACGCGCAAGCCGACCGAAACGACAGGCGGACGTAGCTCAGTTGGTAGAGCGCAACCTTGCCAAGGTTGAGGTCGCGAGTTCGAGCCTCGTCGTCCGCTCGAAGGAAGAGGGGGCTTCCCGGCCCCCTACACTCCTGGTGGAGTGGCCGAGAGGCGAGGCAACGGCCTGCAAAGCCGTCTACACGGGTTCAAATCCCGTCTCCACCTCCAAGGACGATTAGCTCAGCGGGAGAGCGCTTCCCTGACACGGAAGAGGTCACTGGTTCAATCCCAGTATCGTCCACTGGATCTTCGGATCCCGGATCCCCGGATCCCCCGCGCGATTAGCTCAGCGGGAGAGCGCTTCCCTGACACGGAAGAGGTCACTGGTTCAATCCCAGTATCGCGCACGCAGTACACACGACCACTCCGCGGAGTGGTCGTGTTCCCGAGGACGATTAGCTCAGCGGGAGAGCGCTTCCCTGACACGGAAGAGGTCACTGGTTCAATCCCAGTATCGTCCACACCGCCCGAAGCCCCCGGTCCTCCGACCGGGGGCTTCGTCGTGCGTCCGTCAGCTGGAGAAGAGCATGTGCCCGAAGCTCTTGTGGCGGTGGTGACCGTGGTGGCCGTGACCGGCGTGCGGGGCGCCCCAGGCGGGAGCCGGGGCGACCGGGGCGGCCGGGTATGCCTGCGGGGCGGCGGGCGGAGGCGGCGGCGCGGGCTGCGACCACTGGCTCTCCAGCCGGGTCAGCGACTCCAGCTCGCCGTAGTCGAGGAAGATGCCTCGGCACCCGCTGCACTGCTCGATCTGGACACCGTTGCGGTTGTAGGTGTGCATCGGGGCACGGCACTTCGGACACTGCATGATCGGTTCAACTCCTCGCCGGTCGTTCCTGCTTCGCGTATCGCCAGGACAGACTCTGTCCGGCTGCGGGTCGGTTGCACCCTACGTCGCGGAACTTCGGCTCAGCCCGACGGGGTGACGGGGCGGACCGAGCCCATGCGCGCGCAGGCGTCGACCAGCGACTGTTCCACCTCGTCCAGGGGTCGGCCGGCCACGACGGCCTTGGTGACGGCGCGGGCGGCGGTCTGGGCCGTGAGGGCGCGGGCCGGGACGTCCAGCGCGGTCCAGGGGTCGCCGCCGGACGGCACGGCCGGGCCGCCGGCCGCGCGGTAGGCGGTCAGGAAGCGGTGCCACTCGTCGGGAACGAGCAGTCCGCAGGCGTACCAGGCCGCCGGACGGGCCAGGTCCCACGCCGGTACACCCGTGCCGAGGTCGTCGACGTCGATGAGCAGCCAGGGGCCGTCGGGAGCGGGATGGCGTACGAGCTGTCCGAGGTGGAGGTCGCCGTGGCAGAGGGTGGCGGTGTCCAACATGGGGGCCTCGCCGCGGGCCCAGGGCGGGAGGGCGGCCCAGGCCTGCAGGACGGGAGCGGTGGCGGGGTGGTGGGGGGCGGTGGTGTGGAGGAGTGCGAGGGCGTGTGCGGCCTTGGCGGGGCCGCGCATGGGGGGTACGGCGGTGGGGGCGGGGGTCCGGTGGAGGCGGGCGAGGAGGGCGGCCGCGGCTTCCCAGGGGGCGGCGTCCGGGGCGTCCGGGTCCACGGGAGTGCCGTACGGCCAGTGGGTGACGAGTCGTCCGTGCAGTGCGGCGGGGGTCGGGGTGAGTGGGGGGAGGAGGATGCCGGGGAGCCGGGTGGCCACGGTGAGACGGAGGGTCAGCTCGGCGGGGTCGGCGTCGGGGGCGTGGGCCTTGGCGACGGTGCCGGCGTGCCGTACGACGGTGGCGTCCTCGCGGGCGGCGAGGGTGGCGGTGGTACAGCGGCAGGTGCGGGGGCTCGCGTGGGCCGATGCCGTGACGTGGGCTGTCAGGGCGGGGAGGAGGTCCGTGGTCACGGGGTGAGGGTACGGGGCGGTTGCCGGGGCGGCGTGGGCCCGTGCGTGCGGGTGCCCCGGCGGTGGGGTGGGTCGGGGGGTGTTCGCGCGGCCCGGCGCTTGCGGGGTGCTCCGCGTCGGTGTGAGCCGGGCGGTGTTCGCGCAACCCGGCGCTTGCGGGGTGCCGTCGCGCCCACCCGTGCCGCCCTGGGGGCACCTCCCAGGCCTTTGAGGCACTGGGGGAGGCACGACTGCCCGCGGAAACGGCGGCAGGCGGCTGCCCTCGGATGGCGGTGGCGGCAGGCGGGGCAAGAAACGCGGGCAGAGCAATGCCGGCGCAGCTCCCCAGCTGCGCCGGCATTTTGCCGTCCGCCGCACCCCCGTCCCCACGGGGTTTCATGGGTGGATGTCCCCGCCCGGACCGCTCTTCCGGGCCTGGGGTCGCTGTTCAGCGCCCCAGCATCTCGCCCACGGACGACGCCTGTGTGGCCACCGTCTCCCACCCGTCGAAGACGAGGAGGAGCAGGACCGCCAGAGGAAGGGCCATCAGCGTCGCCACCAGCGGATGACGACGCCCCTCGCCGCGTTCCCGCGTGCGGATCAGCGTCCGCGGTGCCGTGTACGCCATGGTCCCTCTCCTGGCCGTTTCTGTTGTCGTTGGCAGCGGCGGGCGTCTGACCTCGGGGGACGAGTGCTGCACCCGCCGCTTGACCTCAAATCTAGGCGCCGGACCCTCCCCCGGCGTCATGCCCTCGTACCGATTGCCGGGCCTCCCGGAGGATGAGCCCCTCCCCCCGGTGTACTCCCCTGGGTGGAGACGGGGTGCTACGCCTCAGGGACATCCCCGAAGGGCCGCCCGCTCTGCCCCGCTTTCTCCGAGCCGTCCTCCCGCGGCACCGGCTGCTCCACCAGCGCGAGCACCCGGTTCGCCATGAACCGGGCCGTCCGCACCACGGCCCCGGTTCGGGTGACTTCGCTCACTTCCACCACACCCCGCCGCACCGCCGTCTCCACCCGGCGCCCGGCCCTGCTCGCCACCACCTCGTACGTACGCGTCGTGTCCCCCGCATCCACGACGATCTCCACACGGTCACCCTTCACGCGATCAATCCCCCTTCGCCGTCGGGTGGTTGGGACCACCGGCCGCGCGAACCAGGCTTGCCCGCGCGCTCCCTGACCACTCTTCAAGTCTCCCACCCACCACTGACAATCCACCGCCCCGAGAGGGCGCGGCCTCTGCGCGCGGGCGGCCGTGGAAACGTAAGCTGTGGCACGTCACAGGACCGGGCAGCGGGGATGAACATGGCGATGATGCGCCTGAGGCGCGAGGACCCGCGCGTCGTCGGCTCTTTCAGGCTCCACCGACGACTCGGCGCGGGCGGGATGGGCGTGGTCTACCTGGGCTCCGACAAGAAGGGGCAGCGGGTCGCGCTGAAGGTCATCCGGCCCGACCTGGCCGAGGACCAGGAGTTCCGCTCACGGTTCGCGCGCGAGGTGTCGGCGGCCCGCCGCATCCGCGGCGGCTGCACGGCCCGGCTGGTGGCCGCGGACCTCGACGCGGACCGTCCCTGGTTCGCCACGCAGTACGTGCCGGGGCCCTCGCTGCACGACAAGGTCGCCGACGAGGGACCGCTCGGCGCGGCCGACGTCGCCGCCGTCGGCGCGGCCCTCTCCGAGGGGCTGGTCGCCGTGCACGAGGCCGGTGTGGTGCACCGGGACCTCAAGCCGTCCAACATCCTGCTGTCCCCGAAGGGGCCGCGGATCATCGACTTCGGCATCGCGTGGGCGACCGGCGCGTCGACGCTCACGCACGTCGGCACGGCGGTCGGCTCGCCCGGTTTCCTCGCCCCGGAGCAGGTGCGCGGCGCGGCCGTCACCCCGGCCACGGACGTGTTCTCGCTCGGCGCCACGCTCGCGTACGCGTCGATGGGCGACTCGCCCTTCGGGCACGGCAGTTCCGAGGTGATGCTGTACCGCGTGGTGCACGAGGAGGCCCAGCTGCGCGGCGTCCCGGACGCCCTGGCCCCCCTCGTCCGCGCGTGTCTGGCGAAGAACCCCGAGGAGCGGCCCAGCACGCTCCAGCTGTCGCTGCGGCTCAAGGAGATCGCCGCGCGGGAGGCCCAGGGCCTCGCCGACGTGCGTCCGCCGGCCCCACGCGACGCCGAGACGGAGCGGCCGACCGGACGCCTCGCGGACACCTACCCGGAGCGGGCGCAGCGCCGGCAGGGCGGTCAGGGAACCCCGCCGCCGCGCAGACGCGGTCCCGCGCCCAGGAACAGCGGCTCGTCCCCCGGACGGAACAGCCGGAGCGTGCCCCCTTCGCGGAGTGGCTCCTCGCGCGACGGCTCCCCGCACAGCTCCCCGCGCGGAGGCACTCCGTCACGGTCCGGTCCGCGCCCCACGCCGGCGTCCCGCAACACCACCCGGTCCGGCACCGGTGCCCGTCGTCCGGGACCCCGGACGACGGGCACCGGCCTGCGGCCGGCCAATCCGCGCCTGCTCAGGCAGCGGCTGTTCGTGTTCGTCGTCGTGACGCTGGTGGTGGCGCTGGGTATCGCGCTGGTGCAGGGCTGCCAGGGCCCCGGCTAGGAACCCGGCGGCAACGGCATCCGGGCCGCTACTCCCCTGGGCGCCCCGTGGCCACCGCGTAGAAGGCGACCGCCGCGGCGGCTCCCACGTTGAGGGAGTCGACGCCGTGCGACATCGGGATGCGGACCCGTTCGTCGGCGGCGGCCAGGGCCCGGCCGGACAGACCGGACCCTTCCGCGCCCAGCATCAGGGCCACCCGGTCCATGCGGTGCGGTGCCACCTCGTCCAGGGCCCGGGCCCGCTCGTCGGGGGTGAGGGCGAGCAGCCTGAACCCGGCCTCGCGCACCGCCCCCAGTTGCCCGGGCCAGGTGTCCAGCCGGGCGTACGGCACGGAGAAGACCGCGCCCATGGAGACCTTGACGCTGCGGCGGTAGAGGGGGTCGGCGCAGTCCGGGGAGAGCAGGACGGCGTCCATGCCGAGGGCCGCCGCGGAGCGGAAGATCGCGCCGATGTTGGTGTGGTCGTTGACCGACTCCATGACGACGACGCGGTGGGCGGTCCGGAGCACGTCGGCCGCCGCGGGCAGCGGTGTGCGCTGCATGGAGGCGAGCGCGCCGCGGTGCACGTGGTAGCCGGTGACCTGTTCGGCGAGCGCGGGGTCGACGACGTACACCGGGGCGGTGGCCCGGTCGATGACGTCGCGCATGGTGTCGACCCACTTCGCGGACAGCAGCATCGACCGCATCGCGTAGCCCGCTTCCCCGGCGCGCCTGATGACCTTCTCGCCCTCGGCGATGAACAGGCCCTCGGCGGGTTCGCGGCGGCGGCGCAGTTCCACGTCGGTCAGGCCGGTGTAGTCGTGCAGCCGCGGGTCGGCGGGGTCGTCGACGGTGATGAGTCCGGCCATGTCACGCCGTCCCGCGCGGGCCCACGGCGACGACCTCGCCGATGACGATGACGGCCGGCGGCCTGACCTCCTGGGCGGCGACCGTCTCGGCGACCGTGGCGAGGGTGGCGTCGACCCGGCGCTGGGCGGCCGTGGTGCCCTCCTGGACGAGGGCGACCGGGGTGTCGGGGGACTTGCCGTGCGCCACCAGGGTCTCGGCGATCCGGCCGATCTTGTCGACGCCCATGAGGACGACGAGGGTGCCGGTCAGCTTCGCCAGGGACGGCCAGTCGACCAGGGAGCGCTCGTCGTCGGGGGCGACATGACCGCTGACCACGGTGAACTCGTGGGCCACACCGCGGTGGGTGACGGGGATGCCGGCCACGCCCGGGACCGAGATGGAGCTGGAGATGCCGGGGACGACGGTGCAGGGGATGCCCGCTTCGGCGAGCGCCTGGAGTTCCTCCATGCCGCGGCCGAAGACGTACGGGTCTCCGCCCTTGAGCCGGACCACCGCCTTGCCCTGTCTGGCGTGTTCGATCAGCGCGTTGTTGATGGCCTCCTGGGCCATGAAACGGCCGTAGGGGATCTTCGCCGCGTCGATCACCTCGACGTGCGGCGGGAGTTCGGCGAGCAGGTCGCGCGGGCCGAGCCGGTCGGCGATGACGACGTCGGCCTCGGCGAGCAGGCGGCGGCCGCGCACGGTGATCAGGTCCGGGTCGCCGGGGCCGCCGCCGACGAGGGCGACGCCCGGGGTGCGGGTGCGGTGGTGCGGGGCGACCAGGGTGCCGTCGCGCAGGCCCTCGACCACGGCGTCGCGGACGGCCGCGGTGCGGCGGGGGTCGCGGCCGCGCGCCTCCGTCGTGAGGACGGCCACCGTGACGCCCTCGCTGGAGCCCGTGGCCGGGGTCCACGCCGTCGCCGCGTCGGCGTCGTCCGAGCGGACGCACCACACGCGGTGCGCTTCCGCCTCGGCGGAGGCACGGGTGTTCGCCTCGGTGTCGCTGGTGGCGATGAGGGCGTACCAGGCGGTCTCGAGGTCGCCTTCGGCGTAGGGGCGCCGGTGCCAGGTGATCTCGCCGGCGTCCGCCATGGCCTCCACGGAGGGGGTGGCCTCGGGGGACACGAGGTGGATGTCGGCGCCGGCGGCGATCAGGGCGGGGAGGCGGCGCTGGGCGACCTGGCCACCGCCGAGGACGACCACGCGGCGGCCGGTGAGGCGGAGGCCTACGGGGTAGGCGGGGTGTTCGGCCATCAGGTGAGGCTCCTCGGACAAGCGGTGGGTCAGCGGGCACGCTGCGGCTTCGGAGCGGGCCTGACGTGGGGATTTTAAGCGCGCGTCCGGTGGGGGCCGGGATGGGTGGGGTGATTTCCCCAGCCCGCCCCTTCCCGGAACCGGGGGCGCCGCCCCCGGCCCCCGCACGTGCGGGTGGGCTGCTGTGCCCACCCGTTCCGCCCCGCGGAACGACTGCCCACAGCAGCCCAGGCTACTTTTCGGTCACCCCTGCCGAATCGAAGGTCGCCACCTCGTGCATGGCCCGCGCGGTGCTCTGGACCAGAGGGAGGGCCAGGAGGGCGCCCGTGCCTTCGCCGAGGCGGAGGTCGAGGTCGACCAGGGGGCGCAGGCCCAGTTTGTTGAGGGCGGCGACGTGACCGGGCTCGGCGCTGCGGTGGCCCGCGATGCAGGCGGCCAGGACCTCGGGGGCGATGGCCCGGGCCACCAGGGCGGCGGCACCGGCGCTGACGCCGTCCAGGATCACCGGCGTACGCAGCGACGCGCCGCCGAGGAGCAGGCCCACCATGGCGGCGTGCTCGAAGCCGCCGACGGCGGCCAGGACGCCGACGGGGTCGGCCGGGTCCGGCTGGTGGAGCTCCAGGGCGCGGCGGACGACCTCGGTCTTGCGGGCGAGGGTCTCGTCGTTGATGCCGGTGCCGCGGCCGGTGACCTCGGCCGGGTCGGCACCGGTGAAGACGGAGATGAGGGCGGCGGACGCGGTGGTGTTCGCGATGCCCATCTCGCCGGTGAGGAGGGCCTTGTTGCCGGCCGCGACCAGGTCGCGGGCGGTCTCGATGCCGACCTCGATGGCCTTCTTGGCCTCCTCGCGGGTCATCGCGGGCCCGGTGGTCATGTCGGACGTGCCGGCGCGGATCTTGCGCGGCAGCAGACCGGGGGTGGCCGGGAGGTCGGAGGAGACGCCCACGTCGACGACGCAGACCTCCGCGCCGACCTGGGTGGCGAAGGCGTTGCAGACCGCTCCCCCGCCGAGGAAGTTGGCCACCATCTGGGCGGTGACCTCCTGCGGCCAGGGGGTGACGCCCTGGGCGTGCACACCGTGGTCCCCGGCGAAGATCGCGACGGCCGCGGGCTCCGGGATGGGCGGCGGGCACTGGCGGGACAGGCCGGACAGCTGGGCGGAGATGATCTCCAGCATGCCGAGCGCCCCGGCCGGCTTGGTCATGCGCTTCTGGCGCTCCCACGCCTCGCCGAGGGCCTTGGCGTCCAGCGGACGGATCTGTGCGACGGTTTCGGCGAGCAGGTCGTGGGGGTCCTCTCCGGGCAGGGCACGACGGCCGTACGTCTCCTCGTGCACGACCCAGGACAGCGGGCGGCGCTTGGACCAGCCGGCCTGCATCAGCTCGGGCTCGTCCGGGAACTCGTCGACGTAGCCCACGCACAGGTAGGCGACGACCTCGAGGTGTTCGGGGAGCCCCAGCGCACGCACCATCTCGCGCTCGTCGAAGAAGCTGACCCAGCCGACGCCGAGGCCCTCGGCGCGGGCGGCGAGCCAGAGGTTCTCCACCGCGAGCGCGGAGGAGTACGGCGCCATCTGCGGCTGGGTGTGCCGGCCGAGGGTGTGGCGGCCGCCACGGGTGGGGTCGGCGGTGACGACGATGTTCACCGGGGTGTCGAGGATGGCCTCGATCTTCAGTTCCTTGAACTGCTTCGCCCGGCCCTTGGGCAGCGACTTGGCGTAGGCGTCGCGCTGGCGCACGGCCAGTTCGTGCATGCTGCGCCGGGTCTCGGCGGAGCGGATGACGACGAAGTCCCAGGGCTGCGAGTGGCCGACGGAGGGCGCGGTGTGGGCGGCCTCCAGGACGCGGAGCAGCACCTCGTGCGGGATGGGGTCGCTGCGGAAGCCGTTGCGGATGTCCCGGCGTTCGCGCATGACCTTCAGTACGGCCTCGCGCTCGGCGTCGTCGTAGCCGGGGGCGGCCGGACCGGTGGGCCGCGCGGTTTCCGTGTCCACGCCGGCGCCCTGCGTGTCGAGGTCCTCGGGGCTCTGCGCGGGTTCGGCGTCCGCCTCGCGGGGTTCCCCGGTGGGGACGGCCACGCCCTGGGGCGGGGTCGGCGCGAGGTGCGGGGCGGCGGGCACGGTGCCGTCCACGGGGACGGGCTCCCCCACGGGCCGGCCCGGCTCGGGCTCCGGGGGGACGGCGCCGGTCAGGGGGGTGGCGGAAGTCTGCTGGGGGCCCTGGACCGGGGCCGCGCCGGACCCGGCCGCGCCCGTGCCCGTGCCGGGGACGGGAACGGCGTCGGCCGCCTCGTCGGCGGCACGGGGTGTCTCCGGGCCGACGGCGGCCGGGACCTCGGACGTGAGGGTCTCCGGACCGACGGCGGCCGGGACCTCGGACGTGGGGGTCTCCGGACCGACGGCGGCCGGGACCTCGGACGTGGGGGTTCCCGGACCGACGGCGGCCGGGACCTCGGACGTGGGGGTCTCCGGGAGGGCTTCGTCGCCCGGCGTCCCGGAAGCGGGTGCGGCGGCCTCGGCCGCGGTGCCGTCCGCTTCCGCGGCGGGAGTCCCGGGGAGTACGGCGGTGTCGGCGCCCGGCGCGGGGACGTCCGGGGAAGCCTCGGACGTCGGGACGTGCTCCGGGGCGAGAGCCTCCGCACCTGGCACCGGAACGGCCTGGGCGGCCTCGGGCCCTTCGACGGCCCCCGCGCCGATCGCCTCGGTGGTCTGCGGCGGGGCGGGTTCGGCACCCGGTACCCCGCCGGTCCCGGAGAACTCGGCCGCCTCGGTGGCCTGTGCCACGGCAGCGCCCGGCACCTGGACGGCCCGGGCCGCCTCGGCCTCCTGCGCGAACTCCGGCGCGACGGCCTCCGGTCCGGGCGACCCGGCCTGCGGAACCTCCGCCTCCTGGACCTGGTCCGGAGCGTCGGCCACCGCACCCGGTGCCTGAGCGTCCTGTGGCGCCTCCGCCGCCCGGGGCTGCGCCGGTACGGCGGCCTCCGCGCCCGCCGCCTCGTCGGCCTGCGGTGCTGCGGGGCCGAGTCCCGGTACCTGAGCGCCGTGGGAGGCATCCGTCCCCGGGACGTCCTCGGAAACGGCGGCCCGCGGTGCCTCGGCGGCCTGAGCGGGGTCCGGCACGACGGCCGGGGCGGCGGGCACGGCGACCGGTGCCTGCTCTGTCTGCGGTGCCTCGGCCGCCAGGGCGTGCTGCGGTGCCGCGGGCTCGGCGGACGGCGCTTCGGCGGCCGGGGACGCCTCCGGCTCCTGGGCGTGCTCCGGTGCCGCGGGCTCGGCGGACGGTGTGAGCCCGGGTGCGGGTGCCTGGGCCGCCTCGGCGGTCCGCGGCGCCTCGGCCGCCTGCGCGGGACCGGCGGCGGACGTGCCGGGCAGGCCGTGATCCGGGCCCGGGACGGGCCCCGGTTCCCCACCCCCGGCCGAAACGCCCGCCGCGGCCTCGACGCCGCCCGCGGCGGCACCGGGCCCGGTTTCCCCGGCCTCGGCCTCACCGGCACCGGCGACCGCGACACCCTCGGTGTCCTGCGCGGCGACCGCGACAGCGGTGCCCGGCGTGTCCTGTCGTACCGCCCCCGCCTCCGTGGTGACGCGGGCCACGACCGCCTGGGCCGCGTCCATCGGCTCCGGAACCGGAACAACCGTTTCCCCGGCCACCGCCCCCGCACCCACCGTGGGCTGCGCGCCCCAGGGCGCAGCGGCCTGCGGTACCGCCGCCTCGCGCGCGTGCGGAACGTCGAGGTACTCGGGGCCGAGGGACGGCGGACCGGCCTGGCGGACCGGCACGTCGGCGGGGCCGCGGTCGGCGAGGGAGCGCACCGGGCCGGCGTTGACGTCGGGGATGGGCGGGCCGAGGTGCAGCGGGCGGCGCGGCGCCTGCTGCGGCGGCTCGGGGAGCCGGACGCCGCCGAGGTCGACCGAGCCGCTGTCGCGGCCGGCCATCTCGTGCGGGCCCGGCTGGTGCACGGTCTCGACGACCGGTTCGGGCGCGGGCGGGGCGATCTCGTTGCCCCACGCGCTCTGCGCGCCGGGCAGCAACAGGTCTTCGTCCTCGGCGGGACTGTCGGAGAGGTAGGCGTACGCGTCGGGCGCGGGGACGCCCGGCTGCTCCACCATGCCTGCGTTCTCCGGCAGTCCCTCGCCCGGGACCTGGCCGGTGTCGGTCATGCGTACCCCTCGCCCATCGGTTAGTGCTCCTACGACCAGCTCACCCGGAACGGCGCACCGACCGCCCCACTCTGAAGAACGAGCGTGCGTCCCCAGCGGCACGAACGGCCCGTCCGAAAAAGGCGACAAAGCCCTTCACCGTCATTGTCGCGGCCGTACGGCCGTCGCGTCAGCTTGATCGGCGACGGTTCCGCTGTGGACTGCGCCACGTTGCGCGTCCTCCGGTTCCTGCCGTACCACGACCCACCCCAAAAGGGGCGCGCTTTCCGGACATTGACCGACGAAACATCGGGTGTCCGGGTGCGGTACAACGATCGGCCAGCCTACCCCGCACGGTCGGACAATCCGATCACGGGGACGGTGATCGGGTCAGTCGCCGCGCGCGGGCAGCACCCCACTGAGCAGGAACGCGACGCTCCGTTCCTTCTCCGTCCAGGCCCTCGTGTCGAGTTCGACGGACTGCAGCAGGGCGCACTCCACCTGATAGCCGTGCTCCGCCAGGTTCCGGCCGATGAGTTCGGCCCCGTCGCGGGTGGCGGCGTGCGTGACGATGCGCTGCGGACGGCGGTCGGCGACCGCGGAGACGACGTCCGCTCCCCCGCCGCCGACCCTGACGACGTCCGGCTCGGGGAGGTTCTCCAGGACGTGCGGGGCGGTGCCGTGCACGATCTGGAGCTGGACCCCGTACCGGCGGGCGGTGGACTCGGTGCGGGCGCAGGCGCGCGGGTCGCTGTCGACGGCGATGACGGCGGCGCCCGCGCGGGCCGCCTCGGTGGCGAAGGCGCCGCTCGCGCAGCCGATGTCCCAGACGAGGTCGCCGACCCGCGGCCCGAGCCGGGCGAGCTGGGAGACGCGCAGCGGTTCCCGCTCGCCCTCGCCGAGGTCGCCGCCGTACTCCTCGGCGGGCAGCGACCAGCCGCGGGGCCCGGCGGAGGGGTCGCGTCCGGCGAGCCAGCCGCCGGACTCACCGGCGCCGGCCCGGCCGCCGACGACGATGACGACATTGGGGTCGCGCCAGGTGTGGTCGGCGGCCTTGTCGGAGGTGACCACGCTGACCTGCTCGCGCCCGGTGCCGAGTTCCTCGCAGATGACGAAGGTGCGGTGGACGCCCTCCATGAGCAGACCCAGTTCGGCGGGACCGGCACCGGGTGAGGTGAGAACCGCCACCTTGGTGTGGGCTCGGCATACGTTCACCGCGCGGCGCAGGGTGCGCGGATGCGCGACGACCACCTGGGCGTCGTCCCAGGGCATGCCGGCACGGGCGAAGGCCGCGGCGACGGAGGAGACGCCGGGGACGACCTCGACCTCGAGACCGAACTCGGGTGCGCGCAGGGTCCGTACGACGCCGAAGAAGCCGGGGTCGCCGTCGGCGAGGACGACCGCGGTGCCGCGGTGGGCGGCGATGCGGCGGGCGGCGAGGGCGACGGAGCCGAGCCGGATGCGCTCGGCTCCGGGGGGCACCTCGGGGAGTGCCAGGTGGTGGGCGGCGCCGGCCACCAGCGTGGCGGCGCCCAGCGCGGCGCGGGCCGCTGCGGTCAGCGGCGAACCGTCCCAGCCGATCACCGTGACCCGGTCGGCCATCGTCGTCAGTCTCCTGGGGTTTGCGCAGGTCGTCGTCGGCTGTCCCGCCACGGGCGGGTTCCGTGAGACTACCCGGTGCGGCCGGGGACCGTGCCGCCGGTGCCTCGTGCGAAGGTCAGTTCCAGTCCGGGTACGGGGTGAATCCGCCGGTGTCGGCCAGGTGTCCGTCCGCGCCCTCGATGTCCTCGGGCAGCAGGCTCCACACGATGAAGTCGGTGCGTACGTCGCTCCAGCCGCCGTCCTCGGTGCGGACGTGGGCTATGCAGGCGCCCCGCAGCACGCCCTCGCTGATGCAGCCGATCTTCTGGGCGACCTGCTGCGCGGCGGTGTTGTCGGCGGCGGTGCGCAGTTCGACGCGCTCGAACTTCTGGTCGCCGAAGAGCCACTGCGCGGTGGCCAGCGCGGCCTCGGAGGCATAGCCCTCGCCGCGCGCCCAGGGGGCGACGATGTAGGACATCTCGGTGGACCGTACGTGCCAGTTGGCCTTGGTGAGCCGGATGAGGCCGACCAGGCGCTGGGTGAGGAACTCGGTGACGGCGAGGTCGAGCCCGTCGCCGGCCGCGCGTTCGGCGGGGGCGCACTCGGTGATCCAGGTGCGGGCGGCCTCTTCGGTGAAGGGCCGGGGGACGTCGGTCCAGGCGGCGACCTGCTCGTCGTTCAGCATCTCGGCGAGGGCGGGGACGTCGTCCGTGTCGAGGGGACGCAGCACCAACCGCTCCGTGCTGATGGAGATGTTGGGGAAGGTGCTCGTCATGCGCCGCTCCGTAACCTGAGAGACCGTCGGGTGCTGCTGAACTGCCCAGCATGCAGCATGAAAGCACTGGACCGCACCACGGGGTCCGCTCCGCGTGCGCGGAGCGGGACGAACAGCCGCCGAGCGAGCGGGAGACGGCGATGTCCCGCCTGCTGGACTTCTACCTGGCGACGGCGGCGGGGGTGTA